>CAYOAF010000117.1:0-17458 GCA_964401855.1 uncultured Dehalococcoidia bacterium | reverse complement strand
ATCCACTCCCGGCTTAGCTGTCGCGTGTCTGTTATGTGTTTCGGCATGAAAAGGTGTCCTAACCTTGGCGATGGGAAAGTGATTTCGGCGGCGTGGCCGTGGCCAGGGCGGTTCCCTCCGGGCCCGGCCCGCCGCGCCGGTTTTGATCATTTGCCGAGCCGTGAATGATCGCGGAGGAGCGCATCCGGTCTTTATTGTAGCAGTTGCTTGTGGGGTGGCTAGCCGGGGAGTTTGACCAAAGGGTCCGGCAGACTGCCGTTGACCGGTGGCAGGGCAGGGCCAGGCTCCGGCGGGGGCGCCAGGCGGGCCAGCAGCGGGTTTATCAAGCGCAAAGCGCCGCCCAACACCGGATGGCCAAGGACTTTGCCGATCAGCCGGCTGTGCCAATCGAAAGATGTGTCGACCGAACTGACCAGATCGGCATGAATGCCGTTGTTGGCGGCCTGGTGGAAGAGCGAGCCGATCTGCTGGTCGCTCAGGAACTCGAAAAGCCGCCGGGCGGAGTAGCCCACCTCCAACTCTCGGGACAGGAGGCGCTTCCACCGGCGTTGGTACCGGCTCAACCGGGCGGCCGACAGGTCATCGGCCGCCAGCGCCTCTGCCAGCGCCTGAGAGGCGATTTCGGAGGCCAGGAGGGAGTAGTAGATTCCGCCTCCGGTGGTGGGTTTGACCTGGCCGGCGGCGTCGCCTACCACCAGGACCCGGTCCCGGTAGGTCCGGCTCAGGGGGCGGAGCGGAATCCCCCAGGAGGCGGCGTCGCTAATGACGCCGGTGATCTTCCCCTCCTGTTGTTGGTTCTGGATGAACCTGGCCAGGTGGGCTTGGGCCTGGTTTCGGGCCAGGAGCCCGGCGAGAGCCAGGCCGGGAGATGTGGGCACCAGCCAGGAGAAAAAACCGGGGGCCACGTCGTGTCCCAGATAGACCTCCACCCCCCGGACCCCATCGGTTGAAACTTCCGCCTGGACGCCGGTAACGTAGTCAGAGACAGTGCCCAGGCCGAGCTGACGGGTCAGCGTCGAGGCGAACCCGGCGGCCAGTACCAGTGAGCGGGCCCGGTGGCGGCCCCCATCGGTAGTGACCGTCACGCCATCGGGGCCGGGCTTCGCCCTGAGGACCCGGTGGCCCAGAAGGTATTTGGCGCCGGCGGCTTGGGCCCGGTGGGCGAAAGAGGCCACGTAGGCCGCCCGGTCGATGATGTGCGCTTGAGGAATGGGGGTCTCGAAGCGGACCTGGCCGGCGGAGGGAGCGACAATGTCGGCGGAAAACGCCTCGCGGTAGACCAATGCTGGGTCTATGGGGAACCGGCTGGTGCACTCCCGGCCCACGATGCCGGTACAGAGCTTCTCGCCGATATGGTGTCGAGCATCAATTACGGTGACTGCGTACCCTTGGGACGCCAGGCCCAGAGCCGCATTGTTGCCGGCTGGCCCGGCGCCGACCACGATCACATCATCCAAGTTGGCATAACCTCATGGGGTTCACTCATTAACGTTGCTGCAGCCAGTTGATAGCCACAGATTATATCATTCCTTCCGGTTGCAAACCAGGCATTCATCAGTGGAGATGCGGTCGCCTGGCAACCGGTGGAGGCCGGTGCTTGGGGGATGATTACCGAGCTGGGCCTTGGCCAAGACCGTTGCCCCTCGGGCGTGGCGGTAATTGGCGGCGCAAGCGCGGCAGGCGTTTCCGTTTCCCGCGGTGCTTTTGGTAGATGGCGGCGATCGTGGCTGCGAGTTTGACTGGATCGTGACGCGCCGGATGGGCTTCGTCGATCACATCGGCCGCCATGTAGACCAGATGATCGTGTTTGGGATTCTGCGGTGCAATGTAGCTGAGCCCGGCGGGCGAGGGGCCCTCCGGCACATTGCTGTTGGCAATGACCGCGTCTACAGAGTTGTCGCCAGAGTAATGGTGCACCACATTCAAGTGGTCAGCGATCGAGAACCCCACAGTTTGGTCCGGCTCCTCCGCCACATTGCAGACGTAGATCTTGAAGCCATAGGAGCGGGCCACCGCGCCGGCTATGTCGCGCACCAACAGGTTGGGGACAATGCTGGTGAAGAGACTGCCCGGACCGAGAAGGATCAGATCGGCCTCTTCGATCGCTTTGACGGCGTCTGGATGTCCTAGAGCATCCGGTGGCAGGAGCGCAATCGAACTAAGGCGCTCGGAGGCGGTGCCCACCCGGGACTCACCGATCAACCGTTGGCCGGAGACGGTGCTTCCAATTAGAACGACGTCGGTATGTGTGGACGGGATCACCTTGCCGCGAATTGCCAGCAAGTCCCCGGCAGCCTCCACGCCCTGGTAGAAGTCACCGCCGATCCTGGCCAACGCCGCGATCAATATGTTACCGAAGCTGTGGCCGTCGAGCTGGCCGTTGGTTGAGAACCGGTAATCCATGAGCTGTTGCATAACAGCTTCGGAGTCGGCCAAGGCCACTAGGCAGTTCCTGATATCGCCGGGGGGCAAAATCCCCAACTCGGACCGCAGCCTTCCCGAACTCCCGCCGTCATCGGCAACGGTCACCACGGCGCTGATATTGGAGGTATAGTGTTTCAGGCCCCTCAGCAGGCTGGGTAGTCCGTTGCCGCCCCCGAGGGCGACAATCTTCGGCCCGCCGCCCAACACCCTCTCGATGTACAGGAGGTCCAAGAGTGCCCAGCGCCCTCTCCGTGACCAGGCTCCGGCCACGGATTTAAAAAGGCCGAAGGTTGCGCCGCCGGCCACGATGATGCCGAGAGCGATGAAGACGCCGCCTCTGATTGCCGGCGCGGTATCCCTTAGGCTCAGGGTGCCCACGAAGGATTGGAATCCGGGCCCCAGGGAAAGCTGGAGGGCGAACACTATGCCCACGACAACGGCTGCCAAGCCCAAAGCCCCCAGGGCGAGCCATCGTTTCAACGCCAATCCTGAGATGATCAATACGAGAAGGGAGCTGATCAGCGGCTGATTGGTCAAGGCTCGGACGATCTTCATCATGGCTATCGACTCGCTGAGCCCGCTAGCCAAAATGGGGCGATACCGTTAACTCTGATCCGGAATATGACCCAAAACACCCTATTGCCTTCCAGTTACCGTCAATATCTAAGCGGATGGATGTTGTCTCCGCCGCTCGTTGAAATTCTAGGCAGTACATCTGCCGAAGTCAAGTTGCGGCGGGGGCCATTCCCGAGTCCGTGAGGTACTCTTGCGATCAGTCTACCAGCTAGTGACTACTTTGCCCACCAGCGCCGGCCGTCCGGTTGCCGGATTGAATCAATTCAGGTATGAAAACTTGGAGCCGCCTGGACCAAAGGATATAATAACGGCTGCGAGGTGATTATTCCGGTGCAGTTCTAGCGCCGCCGGTCAAATGTGGACGAATGCAATTGCACGTCCCTCGCAGGCATCTTCATCGAGGAAGGACGGGTTGAGTAGAACGGTGTGGTGACGAACGCGAAATGGGCCCGATAGGCCATACCTTCATCTCTGGTGCGGTGGGCGTTGGGGTAGGAGCAGCCACCGGCTCGCCGAAGGCAGGCGCCCTGGCCTTGGGGTTCGGCGTGCTGATGGACGCGGACCATCTGTACGACTTCTACCAGTGGTACGTCAAAGGGCGGCCGAACAGAGTGTTCGTCTTCTTCCATGCCTGGGAGTATTCTGTGGCCGGTCTTTTGACGTTGGCCGTGTGGTTCTTTCATCCCTTGCTTCTGGCGGTTGTGCTGGCTCACCTGGCCCACGTAACGGCCGATCATTTCCATAACCGGCTTACGCCTTTCGCTTACTTCATCACCTACCGCCTGCTGAAAAAGTTTGACAGAGCGTTCATCGCCCCACAACACAGCGTCACTGGGGCTTACCGGGCTTGGCCCCACCTTCTGCCGTTTGGCCGGCTATTGCAGCCGTGGTTCCAGCGCAGGATTGAACCCTGGTTCGATGAAAGGGTCCGGCGGGGGGCCGGCGCCCAGGAGGGCGTTCACCAATCCGAGGTTTGAAACCTGATGCACCTGCCGAGGCCGGGGATGCGGTCCCCTCATGCTGCTTACTTGGACGGCGGTGTGCTTTCCGGAACCAGGGATTTCTCGGTCGAGTGACATATGTCTTCAGAAGCCAGGCACAATCTGGATGATCCAGAGCTGTACTCTCGGCTGGACCCTTCGGGGTTGCGAGAGCGGCTAAGGGCTTTGCCCGGCCATTGCAAGGTGGCCTGGCAGGAAACCCGTGCGTTTACGCCGCCAACGGATTGGGCGTCCAGTACAAGAGTTGTTGTCGGCGGCATGGGAGGGTCAGCCATTGCCGGCGACTTGGCTGCCAGCCTGGCGTCGGTGCAGGGGACGGTGCCCATCTCGGTGGTCCGAGACCTTCGCGTGCCCTTCCGGCTTGACGAAAACACCCTGTTTGTCGCCTGCAGCTATTCCGGAAATACCAAAGAATCCCTCGGTCTGTTCCAGCAGGCAAGACAGGCCAACAGCCGGGTGCTGGCGATCACCAACGGTGGGGCCCTGGCGGAGCAAGCCAAAGCCAACGGGGTCCCCTTGCTGGACGTGGACATCTCCGTGGAGCCCCGGTCTGCCGCCGGGTATAACTTGATGTTGCTCTTAGGCGGGCTGCAGCGCCTGGGTCTGGTGGGGATCGAACATGAGGAGGTGCTCGGCGCAGTCGAGTCGCTGTGCCGCGCCCTTTCGTGCTTGACCGAAGATGTTCCCACGCGGGATAACCCGGCCAAACAGCTGGCCATGGAGCTGCGCGGCAAACTCATCTTGGTCTACGGGGGCGGGCTCTTCGAAGGAGTGGCTCGGCGCTGGAAGTGCCAGTTCAACGAAAACGCCAAGGTCTGGGCCTTTTTCGAGACGGTCCCGGAAGCGCTGCACAACTCGGTGGAAGCCTTCGGCGCTTCGCTGGCCGCCGCGGGCCGGACCATCACCCTGCTGTTGCAGCCTGGCTCGGGAGCGGGCGCCGCCGCGCCATACTACTCCGTGGTTGCGGAACTCCTCCGGCGGAGCGCCATTCCCCATCAGATCCTTCAAGGCGGGAGCGGGTCTCCCCTGGCTGAGCTTTTGGGCATGGTACTCATGGGAGACTATGCCAGCTACTATCTGGCCATGCTTCAGGGCGTGGACCCCACGCCCACGCCCAACATCGTATCGGCCAAAGGACTCCTGGCAAGCGCTCTCGAAGGTGACCTGGGGTAGGGGCATCGCAGGGCCGGGAGCCTGAGTTCTATCGGGCGACGCGGTCTCCGAGGCGGTCACCTGGCGCAGGGTCAGCAGTTTGGTTGCCCGAACCTAGGGGCACGGTCAGTAAGAGCAGTGTCGCCAGGGCGAACAAACCGGCGACGTAGAAAAATGGATAGGTTTTGTCGGCGTCGTACAACGCCCCTGCGATGAAAGGGGAAACGGCGGCCATGCCAAACCGGGAGAAAGAGAGCACCCCGAGAGTGGTTCCGGCGACTCCCGCTCGCACGATGTCCAGGGCCGCTGCCATCAGAATTGGCTGGTCGCTGTATAGGAACAGGCCCATCAGCCCGATAATGACCGGTAAAGCGACCCCTTCGCCGAACAGCGCCAGCAACAGTGCCAGGCTTGATAAGAAGATCATGCCGGGGACCAGGACCAACTTCCTCCCCAAACGGTCCGAGAGGTAACCCATAACTGGCGTGAACACCATCCCCACCAACATCGGCAGGGCGAAGTAAAGCCCCCGCCGCCCTTGGCTCAGCTCCACCACGTCCTCCAGATACAACGGCAGGAAGGTAATCAGGGAGATAAAGGCCATGCCGCGGAGGCCGGCCACCAGCGTGATACCCCACAACCTCACGTTCCGTAGCAGGCTCCAGCTTTGCCCCATCTGGGTCCGCACGCCCAGTGTCTCCGAGGCACCGTCGCTGGACCTCCCTATATCCCGGAAGGCCCACAGGACCAGGAATGTCAGAAAGAGGGGTACCGCCGCGTATATCGCGATGATCCCCTGCCAGGTCAAGACGCCCAGGAGGAAGCCGGTAAGCACCGGACCCAACACATCTCCGGCACTGCCCCCGATTCCATGGATGGAGAGGGCGAAGCCGCGACGATGGGAGAAGTGGTGGGAAAGGGCAGCCACGCCCGGGAGGTGCCAGATAGATGAGGATATGGCCACCATCGCCATGCCCACCAAGAGCAAGGGGTAGAACGGGGCCAGCCCCATCACCAGCCAGCCGACGCCGAACACCGCCATGCATACCGCCAACACCGCTCCCCAGTGGCGCCGCAACAGGTCGGTCACTACCCCGCCGGGCAAGGCAATCACGCCCCCAGCAATCTCCCTGGTGGAGCTGATCGCGCCGACCTGCAACGAGCTGATTTCAAACGTGTCCCTGACCTCGGGCAGCATTACCATGAAGCTGTGATTGACCCAGTGGAAGACGCCATGGCCGCTGCTCAAGCCGCCCAGGATAAACGACCCTTTGCGGCGCACATCGCCAGGTTGGTGGCCGGCCTCTCGGCCGGCGGGGGTTTCTGCCATGCTCAGATCACCTTCGTTCCGCGGGTGGCAACCGAAGTTGCTTCGGGGGGTGTACACGAAATCGTGTCAGGCCCAGCCCACCTTTGGGCCGGAAGGGCTAACAGAAGCGGGCCCCTTCGCGAGTGTTCAGGGTCCCAAAGGGCGGGCCCCCTCGACTGCCCGGGAGGGCCAAAAGGTAGGGCCAGTTCGGTTGGACTTGAAAGAGCAAAAGACGCCAGCCCGCCGGTGGCCTGCGGCTTCCGCACCGTGCCGGCGGGCAGCCTGAACAGCGGAGCGCTTCTGGGCTCCAAGCGGGCGGTTAACGCACGAAATGCGAACCTTGTCGGCTACGTTGTATCTTGCTCCAGCAACAGAAGTGATATTATACCTTGGAAGTTATTTGATCAACCGGAGAAGCGTGGAGCATGGTTGAAGCCGGCGTCTACCAGCGGGTGTTAGAACTGCGTAGCGAGATCAACCGCCACAACCATCGCTACTACACCCTGGATGACCCGGCCGTCGGCGATGCCGAGTACGATGCCTTGATGCGGGAACTGCGCCGCCTCGAGGGAGAACACCCGGAGTTGGCTAGCCCTGACTCTCCCACTCAACGCGTCGGCGCCGCCCCGGCGGACCGTTTCTCCCAGGTGCAGCACCGGTCACCCATGCTCAGCCTGGCCAACGCCTTCGACTTCGAGGAGCTTGAGTCCTGGTACCGGCGCATCAAGAACCTGCTGGACGATGCTGAGTTCGACCTAGTCTGCGAGCTGAAGATCGATGGGCTCGCGGTCAGTCTTGTCTACGAGAACGGCGCTCTGGTGCGGGGGGCAACCCGGGGCGACGGGTACACCGGGGAGGATGTAACTCAGAATCTGCGCACCGTTCGGAGCGTTCCCATCACGTTGCTGGGGGACCAGCCCCTCAGCTTGGAAGTCCGGGGAGAGGTGTACATGCCCTTGGAAGACTTCCGGCGGCTGAACCGGGAGCGTGCCGAGCGCGGCGAACCCCTGTATGCCAATCCTAGAAACACCGGCGCCGGAAGCGTACGGCAGCTCGACTCAAAGGTCACGGCGTCGCGGAATCTTCAAATCTGGGTATACTCTCTGGCCGGCGCCGGTGATTCACCAATGCCCGAGGACCACTGGGAAGCTCTGGAGTGGCTCAAGACGCTGGGGTTTCGCGTCAACCCGGACAACCGGCTGTGCCACACCCTGGAGGAAGCCCACGGTTACTACCAGAAATGGATGGAGCGGAGGCACGACCTTCCCTATGAGGTGGATGGCGTGGTAATCAAGGTCGCGTCCCGCGCCTATCAAGAATCCCTGGGCACGGCCGGCCGGGAGCCCAGGTGGGCCATCGCCTTCAAATTCCCGCCGGAGCGGGCGGTCACCAAACTGCTCGACATAGGCATCAATGTGGGGCGCACCGGCAGCCTCAACCCGTACGCGGTCCTGGAGCCGGTGACGATCAGCGGCGTAACCGTCAAGCAAGCGTCGCTGCACAACGAGGAAGACATCAATCGCAAAGACATCCGCGTCGGCGACCGAGTGATCATCGAACGGGCCGGCGACGTGATCCCCTACGTGGTAGGCCCGGTGGTAGACTCGAACACCGGCCGGGGGCCTGAGTTCGAGATGCCTGCCCAATGCCCGGAGTGCGGCACTGAGGTGGTGAAAACAGAGGGCGAAGCGGCGCACCGGTGCCCCAACACTTCGTGCCCGGCCCAGTTTTTCGAGTTGCTCAAGCACTTTGTCAGCAAGGGCGCCATGGACATCGACAGGCTGGGGGAAAAGCTGTGCTTAGCCCTTCATGCCGGTGGCCTGTTGAAGGACGTAGGCGACTTTTACTCGTTGACAGAGCCACAGTTTCTGGACATGAAGGAAAAGGTGAAAGGGATTATCTCCAATGTACAAAATGCAGTTTGGGCCAGCCACCGTCTCACCAAAGAACAGAAAGAGCAAAATGCAGTTTTAAAGGGACTCACATCCCAACGTGTCTCTGATGCGAGAAGGGTTGAAGCACACGTTTTACAAGTTATTCCGGAAGGTGATGGCGACAGACAGCGGTAACAGGCCTTCAATCCTTCGTGTGCAAAGACATTCATGGTTCATTAGCTGTATACTGACCTGCTCTTACCTGTTTGCACTAGGCACTGTGCAGCCTCTATTGTGAAAGGAGCATGGTGTGGGCTTTTTAGACAGACTGCATGGGAACAACAAATCCTCAAACATAGCGGTCATTGATGTCGAAACGACTGGTCTGAATCCCTACCGGCACGACCGCATCGCGGAACTGGCGGCTTTAGTCATGGGCCATGAGGGAACAGTGCTCCATGAATTCGTGACTGTCATCAACCCCGAACGCGATATTGGTCCGACCCATATCCATGGCCTCTCTATGCGCGATGTTCTTGCTGCGCCTCGATTCGGCCAATTGGCTGGGGCCTTGCTTGAGGTACTGAACGGATGTGTCGTTCTAGCCGGTCACAATGTACGGTTCGACGATTCATTCCTTGGTGCTGAATTCGACCGTCTCAGATATGGGTTACCAGATGTCCCCACGCTATGCACCATGCGGATTGCTGGCGGAGGCAGTCTTTCCGCTGTCTGTGCGGCTCACGGGATCGCATTCGAGGGACAGGCTCATTCAGCCCAGTACGACGCACGCGCTACCGCTCGACTCCTGGTGGTCCTGCTGAACCGTGACCGTCGCTTGACGAGGCAAGTCTCCCAATGGTTGCCAATTGCCTGGCCCAGCATTTCGAAATCTTCTGCAATGCTGTTCACACGAGACGATTCACGCCAGCGCCAGACTAAGCCGCCTGACTACCTCCAGCAACTCCTCACACGAGTGCAGCCAGTCCACACAACGGATAACCGGGACTCGGCAACACTGGAGTACATCACTTTGCTTGACCGAGTGCTTCAGAACCGCCACATTTCCACTGAAGAGGGAGAAGCTCTGATCGAATTCGCCACACGCTGGGGCGTCCCTGCTCACCAAATTCCGAAAATCCATCGGGACTACTTACTCCGCTTGGCGACAGCGGCACTGGCTGACGGTGTCGTGACCGATGCCGAACGCCGTGACTTGCAGCAGGTGGCTTGGCTGCTCGGCATCAATTCTCTTGACGAGGTCATGGAAGCTGCCACTGACGAGTTGCAAGCCATACCAACACGCCCTACGGCGACCGGCGGGGCGCTGACTCTTGAGGAGCTTGCTGGAAGGCGAGTGTCCTTCACGGGAGAGTTCATGTGCCGGTTAGCGGGCCAGGCAATTACGCGGACAATGGCAGTGGAGATCGCTACAAGCCACGGGATGGCCGTGGCAGACTCAGTAACAAAGAAGCTAGACTTCCTCGTCGTTGCAGACTCGTTGACAGAATCGCATAAAGCCCAAAAGGCCCGCCAATATCGAATTCGGATGATCCATGAATTCCTGTTCTGGAGAGCACTCGGGCTGGAGGTGGAATGAGGTGACCACACGGCCGCGCCGAAAAATTGATTGCAGACCGCATCGCAATACGCATCCTCAAAGAGAGCGACTTTAAGGAATTGGCTCAATTGGCTAATGAGTTCGTCTAACAAATCTTTTAACGCGCCCGGGCGTACCTTTGAGGGTATTTGTGCCAAGTATGGGCTTACCTCAGAAGATCTCTTGTCCTTAAGACAAGAGGTAGATTTGATTCTTCCAGGAGCACTGAAAGCGGCTGGCATCACTCAAGACCTAACTTGGGAGCACATCCTGACCTTAGAGGGTCTGGGTGACAAGACCGTTCCCAAGATTCTTGCCAACATCGAGGCCAGCAAAGAGCGGCCCCTCCACCGGCTGCTGTTCGCCCTTGGGGTCCTTCATGTGGGTTCCGAGGTGGCTGAGCTGTTGGCCCAGCGGTACGCGAGCCTGGACGAATTGGCCCTGGCTTCCGAAGAGGAGCTAACCGTGATTCCCGGCATAGGGCCCAAGATCGCTGGAAGCCTCGTGGCCTATTTCAAGGCGCCCCGCAACGGAGAGGTCATCGAAAAGCTCCGCCAGGCCGGGGTCAAGCTGCACCATGAAATCCAAAGGCCCAGCCCTGAGGAGCTGCCTTTCCAGGGCCAGAGCTTTGTAGTCACCGGGTCCTTTACGTCGATCCTTCGCCGGGAGGCAGAAGGTCGGATAAAAGGCCTGGGCGGCCGTATCGCTTCCTCGGTCACCCGCAAGACTAGTTTCTTGGTAGCCGGAGCGTCACCGGGCTCCAAGCTGGATGTGGCACAGAGGTTGGGGACCCAGGTGCTGGACGAAGCGGAGTTCTTGGAGCTGCTGGATTCGCCACCCACCGGTAAACCGGCAAACGAGGAGCCCGGCCCATGAACCACTACGGGGAGCCCCGGGTCTGGCTGGAGCAGTTCCCTCTGGGGGAGCCCGCCTCTTTCAGCCATGAGCATCTCGGCGTGCTCTATCCGGGCGAGGTAATCCGCAGCGAACGGTGGTCACCCAAATGGGGGGAGCGCCTGACTGGGGACGTGTTCTTCCGTATCGTCTTGTTGTGCCAGCGGCGGGGCGGGTTGCGTCCGGCCATTCAGGACCGGCGCATCGCCCTTTGCCTGCCGGCCGTGGGCTATTCCAGCCACCGGGGTCGGCTTGCCGCGGATTTGGCCACTATCCGTGAGGCCCAAGCTCTGTACCTGTCCCATCACGATGCCGAGGCCGACCTGATCCGGCAAACCCTTCAGCGCCACCAAGCGGGGCTGGAGGAGCAGTTATTGGGCGAGGAGTCGGTGCGTTACTCGGAGGGACGGGTCTTGACTTCCGGTGAGAATCAGCCCGACACGGCTTTCCTGTTCGCTGGATTGGACCCCACGGCCTGGTTCTCGCGCCTGGCCGGGTGGCTGCTGGCTGAGGCGTGGCCCAGCCTGCCCATTGGCTCAGCTGCACTGCCCCGGCCGGTGACCGGAAATGACGCCTCCGTGCTGCACCGCGCCATCTTTCGTCAGCCGGAAGCGCGGCCGGACAACCTCGAGCAACTAGGCCCAGGCCTGGGCCTCTCCACTTTCGCCATGCCAACGGAATCGGACCTGTCCGCCTGCCGGGTATTGGAGTTGGTCCGGGACCGGATATCGGGCCAGGCGGCCGAGGCTCAGTGGGCCGGTATCCACAACTACCTGGCCCACGAAGTTGGACTCACCGGGCCGCTGGCCACCCTTTACCTGTTGGTGTACCTGTATTGTGGTCGGCCGGAGTTGGCGGTCAGCCTTTCCCGGGACCACCAGCTTTCCCTTGCCGACGGGCGGCCGTTGCTGGGAAGCCGGATCACTCCCGACCTGGTGCCGGCATTGCGGTGGCACGCTCGCCTCGCCGATTGGGCTGAAGCCATCGGCCCCGTCACCGAGCCAAGCTGGAACGATACGCTTCAACATCTCTCGGCGCTCTCGCCCGGTCTGACCCCCATTGGAGAGGGAGACAATTTCAAGGCCCAGGAAAGGTCCTTGCTCACAAGCCTGGAGACCCTGACTCAAGAGTTGTTCCGGGCCCGGGAACTGTCGGATTTGCTGGGCCGAGTCCAAGAGTTGCTGGACCAGATGGGGCGAGCGAGGAGGGGCGATGTCGAATCAAAGGGGATGGCCGAGTCGTTGAGCCGGCTTTCCCTCATTCTTGAACCGGCCCGGAGCGACTTCTGTTCAGTGTACAGCGCGGTTCGCAGTTCCTATATGGACTACCGGCAGTTGGAGGCTGACGTTGCCGCCCTGCGCCAGATGGCTGAACTTGGCCGGTCAACCGAAGAGATACTCCAGGCACAGGAGTGCCTTGAAGGGGCCACCATCCCCGCCGACCGGTTTCCTGACCTGTCCATTGACCGAGATGCGTTGCAGGCCGCCTTGGCGCCGGCCGGCTTGGTGGAATCGAGAGGGCGCAACTGGAGTGCGTTGGTACAGGACATCTCCCGTTTCAAACCCCGGTACGCCACCGCCTACCGGCTGAACCATGAGGAGGTGCATAATAGGCTGCCTTCCTATCGCAGGGACTTGGAGTCGGCACAAAGGAAGCTGGTGGCGCTGGACCTTTTGAACACGCTGCCTGAGCTTGACGATCCGGCAGGCGCGGGCCTGGCCAAGCCTCTTGCGGACCTGGATCAAGGGCCGCCCTCCTGTTCCGTACCGGCGGGCGAGTTACGGCTGGAAGATGTACCGTGGTGTAACCCCTGCCGGTTGAGCCTGGAGCAGTCGCTACCCTGGGCAGAGCTGGCACGGCTTCTCACCGCCATCGACATTCACCTGGGCAGAAAGAACGGGAGGTTCAGCAAGGTGCTGGTGGAACGCCTGCTTCTGGGTCAGGAGGACGGGCGGCTGGAAGAGTTTTTGAAGATTGTTCAGGCAAGCGACCTGTCGGCGCTGTCCAACACCCTGACACCCGAAATGCCGACCTTCGTCCGCCAGATGCTGGCCTGAAGATGCGAGTGATAGTCGGCCTTGGCAATCCCGGGCCCTGGTACCGCAGTACCCGGCACAACATAGGTTTCCGCTGTGTGGATTCAATGGCCCGAGAATGGGGTATTCGGGTTTCAGACCGCCGCGCCAAAGCAGTCCTGGGCCGGGGAAACCATGCCGGCGAGGAGATCGTGCTGGCCAAGCCCCGCACTTTCATGAACAACAGCGGTGAAGGGGTCGCATACCTGTTGACCCGGTTCGCTTCCCGACCCGAGGACCTGGTGATCGTCTACGACGATATGGCCTTGCCGCTGGGGCGGCTGCGCCTCCGCCGCGCCGGCAGCGACGGGGGTCACCGGGGGGTCCAGTCAATTATCGAGAGCCTTAAAACCCAGGCATTCCCGAGGATCCGGCTGGGTATTGGTTCTCCGCCATTGGAGCAAGACTCGGTGGCCTATGTGCTGGGCCGATTCTCCGGCGAGGAGGATACAATAGTGGCCCGGGCGGTGGAAGTGGTGGTGGCAGCGGTCGATTGCATGCTGGAAGAAGGCTTTGACGAGGCCATGAACCGTTTCAACACACCACCGTCAGATCAATGCCCAGCGTGAGACCCAGCCGGTATATACTGGTGTTCCTTCTGTTCACCGCGTTGACGGCGTGCACCTCGGTGGCAACCCCTGCGCCGGCGCCTCCCGGCCGGACGCCGGACGCCACCCCTGCCGAAAAGGCGACCCCGCCGGCGGTGCAGCTTACTCCAATGGATACCCCCAGTCCAGCCGTCCCGGCAACGCCCACTCCCCAAGAAGTCCTTACGCCGGATGCAACCCGGCGATCGCCGGCGACGCCCACATCCACCCCCGCACCCTCCGCGGCCACGGACTTCATTCAAGCTCCCGACCGCAACCTCTACCGGCTGGCGGCCGAGCTGAGGCCGGCCGGGAAACCGGAGATGCGGCAGGTGGTCAACCCGGAGCCGGTGAGCTACGAACCAGGCCGGAAGGACACTTTTTGGCTGGTCGACCAGTCGAGACTTGAGGTATACCAGAGCCGGTTTGAGCTGCGCTTGGTTACGCCCCACGCCTACTGGTACGTTGAGGAGGACAATTCCATCCGCCAGGAAGATATCGAGCAGGCTGCCGCCGGTTACGAAGAGCAGGTCTACCCCCGCGTTACGGCCGCCTTTGGTGAAGAGTGGTCCCCCGGCGTTGACAACGATCCTCACCTGAACGTCCTGAATGCCCGCTTGCGGGGCGTGGCGGGTTACTTCAGTTCATCGGACGAATATCCTCTCGGCGTGCTCCCATTCAGCAACCAGCGGGAGATAATCTACATCAATACCGGCGTAATCTCTATGAGGTCGCCCGGCTATCTGGAGACCCTGGCCCACGAGTTGCAACACGCGGTCCACTGGAACGCCGATCCCTCCGAGGAGACCTGGGTCAATGAAGGGTTGTCTGAGCTGGCCACCACGATTGCCGGATTCGGTCAAGCCACCATTTACCAGTTCTTGCAGTCGGGCCCCACCTCAATGGTGCACTGGCCGATGCTGCCCTTTGGCTCCGGGCGCAACTATGGGGCGGCGTCCTTGTTCATGCACTACCTGGCGGAGCATTTTGGGGAGAATAACGACCTGCGGCCGCTGCTGGCGGAGCCGAGGGACGGCGTCGCCGGCATAAAGGCCTATCTGAAATCGGCCGGCTACGAGGCCACCTTCCGGGACGTGTTCCGCGACTGGGCGGTGGCCAACCTTCTGGATGAAGGCCAGGGGGCCTACGGCTACTCGGACCTGAAGGTGCAGGCGGGGGTGTCGAGGGACATCGACGGGTTCACCGAGTTCAGCTCTGAAATCCCTCAGTATGCAGTGGAGTACATCGAGTTGTCCTCCTTCGAGGGGCGACTCCGCTTGCGCTTCAATGCGCCGACGGAGACCCGGCTGCTGCCGGCCGACGTGGACTCGCGGGGATGCTGGTGGAGCAACTCGGGCGATTCCATTGACTCGACGCTGACCCGGTCTTTGGATTTGACCGGCCTGGACCGGGCCACCTTGGTCTACCAGGTATGGTATGCGCTGGAGGAGAAATGGGACTACGCCTACCTAGAAGTGTCCGTTGATGAAGGGCAGACCTGGGATGTCCTGGAGACGCCTCACACGACGGCGGAAAACCCCATCGGCAACAGCTTCGGGGTGGGCTACACTGGCAACAGCCCTGGTTGGCTCGATGAGTCTGTCGACCTCAGCGCCTATTCAAGGCAGGTGATACTGCTGCGCTTTCAGTACGTCACCGACGATGCGGTGAACGGTGCTGGCCTTTGTGTCCGGGGAGTTTCAGTGCCCGAGGCCGGCCTGGCGGACATCACCGAGGGGTGGCAGGCCGAAGGGTTCTTCCTAATCAACAACCGGGTGAAGCAAGACTACATTGTCCAGGTTATCCGGATCGCTGAGAACAACCGGGTGACGGTGGTGCCGCTGGATGGGGCCAACACGGGGGAGATCGTTATCGCGGCGCCCCAGGACCAGGACCGGCTGGTGGTGGCGGTGGCGACACTCGCGCCCAAGACGCGGCAGATGGCGCCCTACACCCTTTCAATCCAGCCGGCAGACTAAATTCGTCTCACAGCTTCATATGCCTTGGGCTGGCAAGCCTCGCGACGAGGAAATCCCCCTCGGTCCCCCTTTATTAAAAGGGGATGCAGGGGAATTTCTTCACCAACAATGCCACAGATGAGTCTAGCTGCCAATGCAACGCCCCCCCCGCTGCCCGGTGGGGCCAGGTCGCTCCCTTTAATTGGGCCTACAGGATGGGCAGGTAGCGGGAGATCTCGTAGTCGGTCACCGTGGCCCGGTACTCCTCCCACTCCAACTTTTTGTTCTGGATGAAGCTGTTCAAGATATGCTCCCCCAGCGCGTCATGCAGCAGCTGGCTCTCCTGTGCCAAGGAAATGGCCTCGCCCAGGCTGGCGGGCAGGCTCTGGATGCCCCGGGCCAGTCGCTCCTCCGGGAGCATGGCGAAAACGTTGCCTTCAACTGGGGGCGGCACCGGGTACTGTTCTTGAATGCCCTTCAGCCCAGCCATCAGCATGGCACTGAAAGCCAGGTAGGGGTTGCAGGCGGGGTCCGGCGCCCGGTACTCGATGCGCACCGAGCTTTCATAGCCGGGCTTGTAGGCGGGCACCCGCACCAGGTCCGAGCGGTTGGTGTGGGCCCAAGATACATACATCGGGGCCTCGAAACCTGGGACCAAGCGCTTGTAAGAGTTCACCCATTGGTTCGTGACCAGGGTGATTTCCGGGGCGTGGCGGATCAACCCGGCGATGAAGCGTTTGCCGATAAGAGAGAGGTGGTGCTCTTCGTCCGGGTCGGAGAAGGCGTTGCTGTTGCCTTGGAAAAGGGACTGATGGGTGTGCATCCCTGAGCCGTTGGCCCCGGAGATCGGCTTGGGCATGAAGGAGGCGTAAGCCCCCCGTAGCTGGGCCAGCTCCTTGATGACCAGCTTGGCCGTCATCACATTGTCAGCCATGGTCAGGGCGTCGCTGTACTGGAGGTCGATTTCGTGCTGGCTATGGGCGACCTCGTGATGCGAGTACTTGACCGGTATTCCCATCTCCGCCAAGTTGAGCACCGTGTCCCGGCGCAGATCGCTGGCGAGCTGGCCGGAGAACTGATCGAAGTAGCCGTTGTGGTCCAGCGGATCGGGCGAAGTGGCGTCCCGGAAGTAGAAAAACTCCAGTTCCGGCCCGACGTAGTAGGTGAATCCCGAATGGGCCAGCAGCTGCAGGTTCCGCTTGAGGGCATACCGGGGGTCGCGGATGAACGGTTCTCCGGCGGGGGTCCGAATGTCGCAGAACATACGGGCCACGGCGTTCTGACGGGGCCGCCAGGGGAGCAGCGTGAAGGTAGTGGGGTCAGGGAAGGCCCGCATATCGCTCTCATCGATGCGGGCGAACCCCTCTATGGACGACCCGTCGAAGCCGACACCCTGCTGGATGGCATCTTCAAGGTCGTCCACCGTGATTGCGAATCCTTTCAGGTTGCCGAGAATGTCGGTGAACCAGAGACGGATGAACTTAACGTCGTTCTCTTGGGCGCTCCTCAACACGAATTCGCGTTCGGCGACCCGGTCATCTGGCATGTTAACCCCTCCGAGATGAACCCCAAGATGCTCCCATTGTACTTGGTGATTGGCGCCAGGGAAACCACACCTGGGCCGGTCATACGCCCACACCCCAGGGAGCGGCGGCCGAAAGAGCAGAACGCCGTCCGCTTTGGGTGAACGGCGTTCTTTTTGGAAGGAGTGCCTGGTGGTTTGGTACTCCCTAGGCGTCGAAGCACAGGAAAAACTCGTAAGGGTGGGACCTCAGCCTCACGGCGTCCACCTCACGAACCTGTTTGTAGTCCAGCCAGGTTTCGATGAGGTCGGGGGTGAAGACATCCCCCCTGGTCAGGAACTCGTTGTCTTTTTCCAAGGCGTCCAAAACGGCCTCCAGGCTCCCCGGCACCTGCTTTACCTTCGCCGCCGCCTCGGCGGACAGGGAGTACAGATCCACGTCCATGGGATCCCCGGGTTCTATTCCGTTAGCGATCCCGTCGAGGC
>CAYOAF010000116.1:0-3786 GCA_964401855.1 uncultured Dehalococcoidia bacterium | reverse complement strand
ATAGCCGGTGTCAAGCTGGGTCTCAAGCTTTCGCTGAACTACGGGTTTGCTGGGATCGAGGACGGGACATTCACGGCTGTGATTTATGACGATGTGAAGTTTGAAGAGGTGACAGCCAACGAGCCGGACCTGGTCGTGACTTCCATATCGATGGACTGCTGCTGGGGTTCTCCTGGGCAACCGTCCACCACAAACACAAACGGGATCCCGGTCTTCATTATCGAGGAACAGAAGAACCTCACCGAGAAGAGCTTTATCAGGTTCGCGGTGAGGAATGTGGGAACCGCTGATGTGACTGGGCCCATCCAGGCCGCCGTAGTCAACGTGACGAAAGACGGTGAGCCGTGGGAGAAGGCCAGTAATCTAAATTTAACGATCAAAGATACTTTATCATACGCTGGTGGGTACGATTCGCTTTTGAGCCCTGGCGAGGAGGCCACCGTAATATGGTCGCCCCCTGTCGGCACCACGAATAATCAGTGGAAGCCTGGCCTCTACACCCTGCAGGTAATGGTAGATCCCAATGGGAAGATAGATGAACTCTACAATGACAACAACGTCTCTGCGGAGTTCAGCTTTGAAGTAGTGGAGTAGTATTGCCGCAGGACCAAGTGAGCCGGATATCAGCCCTATCAGCAGATCACGGGCCCGGGGTCATCCCCCGGGCCTGTTCTTGACCTGCCCTCCAGAAAACTGGTCCAGGTGTAATGTTAGTAACCTGGGCTGGAGACAGGGCTGACAGATCCGGCAGGTCTTAGCGCCCCGAGACGATGACCACCGGGTCGCCCCGCTTGGACCGGTAGTAGCGGCCCATGCAGGGACAGTATCGGGTGGTCACACGGGTCGGCAATGAGGCCGTGTCAGTCGACGGGTTCCCGTATCTGGGCCAACTATGAAAAACTGCTGACATTTTGCTGACAAACTGCGAGGGACGCCGAGGGACAACTGAAAGCGCACTTGAAAACCGCTATACGGGCGACTGTATCGTGGGTTCGAATCCCACTCCCTCCGCCAAGTTTTGAAGCTAAATCCGCCTAAACCGGTTGGACAATAAAGGGCCGGAGATTCCCCTCGAACCGACCCCACCGGCTGTCGCGATCCTGACAACCCCCATTCCGCTCCTGACCGGCCTATCAAGGCAATGCTTTGAAAGGCTTCCCCAGGCGAATGGTCCGCTCTGCCGGGGCGTACCACCCCTGAGGGGCATAGGTCGAGGTATGAAGATAGCATCCCACCTGAACCTCGTCGCTGCCTTCGGTGAAGGTTAGCAGCCGACTCATGGGGCACAACGGCAGGATTCCTTCCAGGCGGAACCGATTGGAACCGTGATGAAGGGTCAAACCCGCGACGTTGAGGAAATTGACGCCCCACTTCCGCTCGATGTGGGACCGACCTCCATGGCGGTCGTCGGGGGTGGTGTGGGTGTGGCCGCCAAGCCACAGGTCTACGGCTCCGGGATGGCCGGCTAGATAGTTTTCAAAGACCTGAGCATCAGGCTTATCGTCCAGGAAGTAGATGTAGGAAGCGCCTTCCGGCCCGCCGTCGGGGAAGTAACCGTGGTAAGAAGACGTCCAATTGCCGCTCTCATCCTTGGTGTGTCCCTCCCAGGGGCCGGAGGCGACGGTGGTTTCCTTGAGCATATGATGGTGCGCTGAGATGATGATATGGTCCGGGTGCTCCTCGACCAGGCGTCGCCACCACTGGAATGTCTCGCCCGTCACGGCCCCTGCTGGGTAGCCTCCCCACTCGCCACGACCCACCGGCGGCTCAAAATCGTTGCGGTCGCTCATCATCAAGAACAGCAGATTTCCCGTTTGAAAGGAATACCGTTCCCACGTACCCCCCACCGGGTAAGGCATCCTGGATCGATCCACACCGGAATGCCGGGTATTCTCGCCGGTAGGGTCGATCCACCTACGGAACCACCACTGGGTTTCTTCGCCGTGATGGGTGGCGTCATGGTTGCCCGCGAGAGTGTAGACGTCCTCTCGCCGGTGCTTTTGCAGCGCGCCAAATTGGCGGACTACCTCCCGGCCTTCGGCGTCGTCCGGGGTTGTCTGGGTGGCGGAGAAATCTCCTAGATTCAAGGCGATGTCCCACTCAAAGGCGGGGCCACCCTCGTCGCCTCCCTGCTCTGAGTGGCGTATCGGCCCGGCCAGGCTCTCTCTCCCATGACGGATGTCCGCCCCCACGTGGGAGCATCCCATGGCCCACACCTGGAACTTCTTCGGCTCCATGAACGCCCTCCTGAATGAATGACTGGGGACCTTTGATGTCAGGGGAACCTTTGATAAGTTTAGCCACTTGTTTAGATGAGGGTTCCTGCCCAACTTCCAGCGCCTACCTCCCCCTGTAAACCGGCTGGCGCTTCTCCAGGAAGGAAAGAACCGCCTCACGCCGGTCCTCACCGTTTCTGAACGGAGCGTTGGCTTCAAATTCGGCTCGGGCGACACGGTGCAGATCCGGGACATGACTGGCCAGAAGCTGTTTGGTGGCCCGAACGGCCAAGGGCGGGTTGGAAGCGATCTCCTGGGCCAGGGACCTGGCCTCCTCCATCAACCGGTCCCCTGGGACAACCATGTTCACCAGGCCCACCTGGTCAGCCCACCCGGCATCGTAGACCCGGCCGGTGAGGGCCATCTCCGAGGCGACTCCCGGCCCAATCAGAGCGGGCAGGATGTAGGAAGCGCCGTTGTCCGGAACCAGGGAGCGCCTGACGAAGATGCAGGAGAACCGGGCCGTGTCGGAGGCGACGCGGACGTCACTGGCCAGGGCTATGGATAATCCAGCGCCCGCCGCCACCCCGTTGACGGCGGCGACAACTGGCTGGGGCAGTAGTGGGATGTGAGGGCCCACGGTCAAGATGCTTTCGGCGAAGGCAGCCTCGTTATACTGAGGCTGGGGCTCCTGACTCCGTGACCCTGAGAGGGCCTCGGCTTGGTCGCCCACGTCGGCGCCAGAACAGAAGCCGCGTCCTGCCCCCGTGATGATAAGCACCCGGGTATCGGGGAACTCCCCGGCCACCTCATCCAGGGCCGCATGGAGTTCATGGGTTAGCTGACGGTTCAGGGCGTTCAGCTTGTCCGGCCGGTTCAGAGTGAGGATAGCAATATGGCCGCTCCTCTCCAGATACAGGGCTTCGTATTTCATAGGGCCTCCTCTCGCTCTCTTGTTTCGTGTGTTGCCGTCTGGGACCTCTCAACTCAAGGAACGTCGCGGGTAACAACAACCCGGCCTCCCGCTTGGTCCAATGCTCCAACGAGCACACCCCCGGCCACCACCTGGCCCTGGACCAAGAGACGTTGGTTGAGGCGCCGTGAAACCGGGTAAGGAAGCGCTGATCAGGCTCTTCAACCCGCCAACATAGACAGGATACCAAATTCAACCCCGGTAGCGCAGAAGATGTGGTTCGGCCCGGGGTTTCTGCTGCCAGATTCTGTGCAGAACTAGCACCGGAGGCTGGCCCGCGTTTCGTGACTTTTGCGTTGAATCCGATGAGCAACATGGACGACGTAGCTAAAGACAGCCACTGCCCAATAGCCGCAAAGGCCGATAGTGTTTTAATGAACCGCCCTGGGTGCGGCGAATGGTGGCAAGTTGTCGATGACTGGGGGCTGTTTCAAAATGTGGTTCAACAAGCTTACCGCGAACGGAGCAGGAGCGCCCAATCCGTTCGTCCTGAGCCTTGTATCTTACAATATAGACGTGACAGACCGTGTGAGCCTCGGTCCCAGTTTCAGGTAGACCGTTCGACAGCGAGGTCGTGACGTTTCCTCCCCGGGAGAG
>CAYOAF010000115.1:0-5356 GCA_964401855.1 uncultured Dehalococcoidia bacterium | reverse complement strand
CTGACACTGCAAGGCCCGCCGCCTTTGCTGGGAGAACACACCCGCGAGGTGCTGGCCCGTTACCTGGACATCGGCGACGAGGAGTATGCGGAACTCCTGCAAGAGGGGGTCGTGTAGCGGCCGCGAAACTATCCGCCTTCTTTGAAGTGGAGTTCTTCTCGAAGGGTCCCCCTGACCCCTCCAAAAGAACCGCTCCTTGGGCGTGATTTCAGCAAGGCCGGGTAGCTTGTGAGGAGGGCTGGATGCCTGGAGCTTTGGAGGGACTGCGCGTCCTGGACCTGACGGAGCGGGAAGGACACCTCTGCGGGCGTTTGCTGGCCGACCTGGGCGCCGATGTGATTAAGATCGAGCCGCCGGAGGGCGACCCGTCGCGCCGCGTGGGACCCTTCGCCGGCGACGGCTCCGGCATCGAGTCCAGCCTTGCCTTCATCAACCTCAACACCAACAAGAAAAGCGTGACCCTGGACCTGAGCGCCGAAGACGGGCGTCAGGCTTTTCAAACCTTGGTCCGCGACGCCGACGCCGTGGTCGAGGCCTTTGCGCCGGGAACCCTCGAGGCGTGGGGCCTGGACTACGACACTCTCAGCAAGGACAACCCGGGCCTGGTCATGGTATCCATCACCGGCTTCGGACTGTCGGGCCCGTACCGGCACTTCAAGGCTCCCAGCATTGTCTGCACCGCCATGGGGGGTGTCATGTCCCTGTGCGGCTTTCCCGACAGGCCGCCCCTTGCCGAGGTCCAAGAGGTGCCCTACGACCTGGCCGCCGCCTTCGCGGCCTACGGCGCGCTGCTGGCGCTGCGCCACCGGGAAGCCACGGGCCGGGGACAGCGGGTGGAGGTCTCCTGTCAAGAAGTGTCGGCGGCCCAGCAGCACATTATCGTCAACTACAGCTCCAACGCCACGCTTCTTGAACGGGCCGGCAACCGCACCCCCGTGGGGGGAGGCATGCCCTACGGGATCTACCCCGCCAACGACGGGTTCATCCACCTGGTGGTCATCGCCACCTCCCACTGGAGGAGCTTCGTAGAGTGGATGGGCAGCCCGGAGTTGTTCACCGACCCCATGTGGGACAACCGCCATCTGCGTATCGCCAACCACGAGATCATCGAGCCCATTACCATGGAGTTCACTCAACAGGTCCCCAAGGCTGAACTCTTCAGCCAGGGTCAAGCTCACCACATCACCGTGGGCCCCATCAACCGGCCCGACGAGTTTACCCGCGACCCCCACTTCCGGGAGCGGGACCTGGACGCCGAGGTCCGACATCCCGTGATCGGCCGGCACCGGCTGTTGCTTTCTCCCTTCAGGTTGAGCGACACCCCGGCGGAACTCTTCAGACCTGCGCCTCTGCTGGGGCAGCACAACCCAGAG
The DNA here is from genome assembly GCA_964401855.1 of uncultured Dehalococcoidia bacterium. GTDB lineage: Bacteria > Chloroflexota > Dehalococcoidia > Lucifugimonadales > UBA3495 > CAJWBT01. Next base: position 3,983 of record CAYOAF010000115.1, on the reverse strand, counting down.
GTGCTGAAGCCAGGGCCGGCCGGTCCGGCGTCGCGGCTTGGGGCGGCGCAACGCCCGCCCGCCCGCCGCTCCACCGCACCCTCGGCGCCTTTGGAGGGCGTCCGGGTCCTGGATTTCACTCTGGCCATCGCGGGCCCATACCTGGCCCGGCTCCTGGCAGAGAACGGCGCCGAGGTCATCAAGGTCGAGTCCCGGGCCCGTCAGCAACGCGGGCGCATCAGCCCTGGCCTGGACCCCCACATCATCCTCCAGCAGAGGGTCACCTTCGACGAGATGAACCGCAACAAGCGGAGCATCGCGGTGGACATGAGCAGGGAGGAGGGCCGTCAGGTCATCAAGAAACTCGTTCCCCACTGCGACGTGGTGCTGGAGAACTTCAGCCCCCGGGTCATGGACAACTGGGGCCTCGGCTACCAGGAGCTACGGACGCTGCGCCGCGACATCTTGATGGTGCGGCTCCCGGGGTTTGGCACAACCGGCCCCTACCGGAACAACGTGGGCCTGGCGGCGGTGGCCATGGGCATGACCGGCATGTACCATCTCTGGTCATACCCGGACAGCCCAGAGCCCGCGGGTCCGCCTGTTTGGACGCCCGATTACCTGAGCGCCGCCTTCGGCAGCGTGGCGGTGCTGGCGGCCCTCCGCCACCGGGACCTCACCGGCCAGGGGCAGCTCATTGAGCTGAGCCAGGTGGACGCCACAGCTTTCGCCATGGGGAAAGTGTACCTGGACTACGCCGTCAATGACTACCTCCCGCCACCCATGGGCAACCGGAACCGGTACCTGGCCCCCCACGGCGCGTACCCCTGCAAAGGAAACGACGCCTGGTGCACCATCGCCGTACGAAACGAGGATGAATGGCAGGCCCTCTGCGGGGTGCTCGGGTCCCCCGCCTGGTGCCGGGAGGAAACGTTCTCGACCATGGAGCAACGCCTGTCGCATCAGGACGAGTTGGATCAGCGCATTGCTGAGTGGACCCGGGACCACACGCCCCACCAGGTGATGCTCACTCTTCAGAAAGCCGGGGTCCCCGCCGGCGCCGTCCAGCATGGAGAGGCGCTGTTCCAGGACCCCCACCTGCGGGAGCGGGGCTTCCTCATTTTGGTGGACGACCCGGAAACCGGCCCCGTCGAATACCCGGGGACCTTTGTGCGATTGTCGGAAACGCCGGGAAGAGTGGAACGATGCCACGCCCTGGGAGAGGACAACCTGGCCGTAATCGGCGGCCTGCTCAACATGTCGGAGGAAGAGATCAGGGGGCTGGAACAGTCCGGCGTCCTGGCGTGACGGCCCCGATGGCTAGACGGCCGCTTCAGGGTACGACCTGAATCCCCTTTTGGCCGCCGGTCAACAGCTCGCCGATCACCCGAGCGCCCTCGACTCCGGCGGCTTCCAGCTCCTTCAGCAACGCGTCGGTCCTTTTCTCCGGCACCGAGATGAGAAGTCCGCCGGAGGTCTGGGCGTCACACAGAAGTAGCCTGGCGTTCTCGGACACGTCCTGATGCCAGCGCACCTGGCTTCCGGCATCCTTCAGATTGCGGTGCGTGCCTCCTGGAGCGACCCCCTGCGCGATCAGCTCCCGCGCCCCGGTTATCACCGGAATGTCCGACACCACGAGTCTTGCCTCGGCGCCGCTGGCCTCCATCATGTTGTTGAGGTGGCCGATGAGGCCGAAGCCGGTGACGTCGGTGCAGGCGTTCACGCCCACCTTGACCATGGCTTCCGAGGCGGCCCGGTTCAGCGCGCTCATTACGGCCACCGCCCTCTCCATCACCTCCGTTGACACCCGTTGCTGCTTGCCCGCCGTGGTGATGATCCCAGTGCCCAGGGGTTTGGTCAGGACCAGCCGGTCCCCGGGCTTGGCGCCGTCGACGGTGACCTCCTTGCCGGGCTCCACCAGCCCCACGGCCGCCAGGCCGTACTTGGGCTCCCGGTCGTCAACCGTGTGGCCGCCGATGATGAGGCACCCCGCCTCCTGGGCCTTGGAGTGGCCGCCCCTCAGTATCTCGCCGAGGATCTCCTTGGGGAGATCCACCGGAAAGCCCACGATGTTCAGACCCAGGAGGGGCTTGCCTCCCATGGCGTATATGTCGCTGAGGGCGTTGGCGACGGCGACGGCGCCGTAGCTGAAAGGGTCGTCGATGACGGGAGGGAAAAAGTCCACCGTCAGGACCAGCGCAGTGTCATCGCCAAGGCGGTAGACTCCCGCGTCGTCCCCCGTCCCGATGCCCACCAGGAGATCGAGGTGGGTTACCACTGGCACCCGGCTCAGGACCTCGACGAGGTCCTCGTGGCTAAACTTGGCCGCTCAACCGGCGCTGTGGGCCAGGCTGGTCAGCCGGATCGGCTCCGTCGCCATAACCTTTCCTTTATCGTTGCGATTAAGTGGCATTATAGCATGAGTGACCGGTTTCTAAGGGTGCAGCAGCGATGGCCACCCGTTGCGGCCGGTTGTTTTGGGGCATCGTTTTCTTGAAGGGGCTTAGGGCAAACTTCCTTTTCGAAAAAGAAGTTTCCCCAGCGGACCCCGCCGGTAGACAAACCCTCCCACCAACGCTAACATTCCACTGTCATGGCCGGGAAGGCGCTCCGGCGGCGAATACAAGGAGGGGCATCATGGCCATTCGAGGAGGATACCGGCCTCACATCCTGCGCGTGGACCTCAGGGAGGAGACCATCGTCAAGGAACCCCTCCCCAGCGAAGAGGTCCTGCGCAAGTACGTGGGCGGCACCGGACTGGGTCTGTACTATCTGCTCCGCGACGCTCCCCAGCAGGCCAAGGCCACCGACCCCGATGCGCCCCTCATCATCATGCTGGGACCGCTGACCGGGACTCCCGCCGTCAACTCTTCTGATTGGACCACCATTTGCTTCAATCTGAGTATCCCCTACTCCGCCGGGGTGGGCCATGGCCACGGCTATTGGGGGGCTTATCTGAAGCAGGCGGGGCATGAGGGCATCATTTTCACCGGCAGGACCGAAAGGCCTTCCTATCTCTGGATCGACGATGGCCGGGTGGAGCTGCGCGACGCCGGCCACCTGTGGGGCCTGACCACCAGGGAGACCGAGCGCCGCCTCAAGTTGGAGCTGGGGGACGAAGAGAACATCAGCGTGGCCTGTATCGGCCCCGCGGGGGAGGCCCAGCTCCCCGGCGCCATGGTCAAGGCGGACCGCAACCACGGCTCCGGGAAAGGGAGTCCGGGGGCGGTGATGGGCAGCAAGAACCTCAAGGCCATCGCGGTGCGGGGCGCCGGCGCCGTGCCGCTGTTCGACCCGGCGGGACTGGTGGAAACCTCGGCCAAGTGGGAGGAGAACCTTGCCCTCTCGGCCCCCTGGCTCCAGGACGGGGGCATCACCCGCGGCTATGCCGACCCGTGGGGCAAGAACCTGAGGGTCGCGGCCAAGAACATGACCGACCCGGCGTGGGGCAGGGAGTTCGCCCAACAGTACGTCGACGCCTGCGCCCGGTGGAAGATCACCCCCCAACCTTCCTACAACTGCAAGATCTCCTGCGCCTATGACGTGGAGATTACCGACGGGCCTTACGCCGGTTTTATTGGAAGCCCCTGCGGAGGCGCCGAGAACATGGAGGGAGCCGCCGCCATCATCGGCGTGGACGACCCCAACGGCATCGTGATCATGACCGACTATTACGACGCCATCGGACTGGAGTCAGGCCAGTTTGGCACCCTCCTGGGGGCGTTGTACGAGGCGTACAACGAAGGCCTCCTCACTCTGGAGGATACCGACGGCCTGGACCTGACCTGGGGCAACTGGGAGTCGGCCATGGAACTGATCGACCGGGCCGTCCGCCGAGAGGGCATCGGAGCCAAGCTCGCCGGCGGCACGAAGGCCCTCCCCGAGGCCCTGGGCAGCGAGAGGGGGCTGGTGGAGGAGATGCGCGCCAAGGTGCTGGACATAAAGGGCGAAGGGGTGGTGATGCACGACCACCGGCAGTTCTGGAGCGTCTTCTTCGGCGAGAT
>CAYOAF010000114.1:0-4245 GCA_964401855.1 uncultured Dehalococcoidia bacterium | reverse complement strand
AGGGTGGTGCCAGAGGGGCCACCCGGCACCAGATCGACAGATCACATGCAAGGCAACACGCCTGTCCCATTATGAGTCAGACCCAGCCTGGGATGACCCTGGCTTATTATCGCAGTCCCATTATCGCTGACGGTCTACACTAGATACTAATTCCGGGGGTTGCAAGCGCCGGCAGTTGACCCACCAGCACCCCTACTCCCAGATAAAAACCGGCTTGCCGGTTGTTCCGCCATCGAATAGCTGGTAGGCCTCGACGGCCTGGTCCAGGGTGTACCGATGGGTTATCAGATCCTCCAGCGGAACGTGCCGCTCCACCACGTAGTTGGCGACCTCCGATAACCCGATCACGTTGAAGGTCCAGGAGCCGTGGATGGTCAGCAGCCGGTGAATGATCTGGCGGGTGATGTTGAAGGTGGTGTCGCCGCCCGCTCCCAGGAAGCATACCCTTCCCCCAATCATGGCGCTGTCAAGGGCGTTGTTACGCGCGTCGGGTTTGCCGGTGGCGTCCAGAGTGGCATCCGCCCCTTCGCCGTGGGTCAGCTCGTTGATGGCGGCCACGGGGTCTTGCTTGGAGGGGTCGATGGTCACGTCGGCGCCAAGTTTTCTTGCCAGTGCCAGCCGCTCCGGGACCATGTCGACTGCGATGACCCTGGCGCCCATGGAACGGGCGAACATGGTGCCGCTGGCGCCGACCGGCCCCTGGCCAAAGATGGCAATGGTATCGGTACCGGTTATTCCCAACCGCTTGATCCCGTGGAATGCCGTGCCCGTGCCGCAGGCGCAGGCTGCTCCCTCAGCAAAGCTCAGGCCATCAGGCATGGCGACCATGGTGGAGGCGGGAGCCAGCAAGAAGTCTTCGTGTCCGCCATTCTGATGGGTTCCGTAGACCTCAGACCCGTTGAGGCATATCTGGGTGTACCCAACACGGCACATGGTGCAGGTCCCGCATCCCGTGTAGTGATGCATCATCACCCGGTCGCCCACCTTGACGCTGTGAACGTCCTTGCCGATCTCGGCGATCACCCCGCAGGGCTCATGGCCGCCGACCTTCAGAAGCGCGGGGTCTCCTTTTTGATCCTTGCTGAGGCGGTAGGGCCGAAGGTCACTGCCGCACAACCCCGAGGCCTTCATGGCCACGACCACCTCACCGGGGCCGGGCGTTGGGTCCGGCAAATCTCTGATATCGAGTTCGCGGTCTCCGAGGAAAACCACCCCTTTCATGGCAACCTCCTGCGGTCCGGTCGAGTTTTGGGGCCGGTTGCCGGCCCCTGGTCCCGGCAGTGACCGGGACAAGAAACCCAGGATATGATCCATTGTGCGCTCGGATTCACCGCTGGCACGCCAACTGCCGCCGGTGCCCCTAATCCCACAGGAAGACAGCCTTGCCGGTTTTTCCAGTATCGAAAAGTTGATATGCCTCGGCTGCCTGGTCCAGCGTGTACCGGTGGGTTATCAGGTCCAGCAACGGTAGCCGCCGCTCCACCACGAAGTTGGCGACCTCCGCCAGCCCGCTCAGGCTGAAGGTCCAGGAGCCGAGTATGGTGAGCTGCTTGTGAATGATCTGGGGGCTGACGTCGAAGGTAGTGGTGTTGCCCTCGCCGACGAAGCAGACCCTTCCCCATAGCATGGCGCTGTCCACGGCATTGATCCGCGCCGCCGGGATGCCGGTGGCGTCCAGAGTGGCGTCCGCGCCTTCACCGTGGGTCAGCTCTCTGATGGCCGCCACGGAGTCTTGCTTTGAGGCGTCAATGGCCACGTCGGCGCCAAGCTTCTTTGCCATTGCCAACCGCTCCGGGATCATGTCGACGGCGATGACCCTAGCGCCCATGGCGACGGCGGTCATAGTGGCGCTGGCGCCGACGGGTCCCTGGCCAAAAATGGCGAGGGTATCCGTGCCCGAGATTCCCAATCGCTTGATAGCAAAGAACGCCGTGCCTGTGCCACAAGCGCAGGCCGCGCCTTCCGGAAAGCTGAGGGCATCGGGCATGGCGACAAAAGTGTAGGCGGGAGCCACCAGGAAGTCTTCGTGTCCGCCGTTCTGGGCCCTTCCGTAGGTCTGTGACCCGTTGTGGCACATCTGAGTGTACCCAACGCGGCACATGTGGCAGGTCCGACATCCGGTGTAGTGGTGCATCATCACCCGGTCACCCACCTTGACGGTGGACACGCCCTCGCCAACCTCGGAGATCACCCCACAGGGCTCATGGCCGTTCACTTTGAGCTGGGCTGGGTCCCCCTTCTCCTCTTTGCTCATGCGGTATTGCCGCAGGTCGCTACCGCACAATCCCGAGGCCTTCATGGCCATTACCGCCTCACCCGGGCCGGGCCTCGGGTTCGGCAACTCTCTGATCTCCAGCTCGCGGTCTCCGACGAAAACCACCCCTCTCATAGCAACTCCCTCCAGTCCGATCAAGGTCTTAGGGCCCATTACCGCCCCTAGATACCGGCAGCGGTCGGGACAAGAGCCATTGTAAGCATGGCTCCGGTCAACAGCAAGCCCATAGGCCGGCCGTGCTCCTAATCACTGATTGCTTCATGCTAGTTGTTATGCACTTGAGACAATCGGAACCCGATGAAGGTTGCATCCAGTCTTGACGTGAGCCGTGCTGGTGCTACACTCATTCGGAAGGAGTTAGCCGGGTTCATTCGGGCACGGCCGCAGTTACCAAGAACCCATCGTCAAGGACTTGGCACGTCTAGCTCGCCCAGGTCTCAATGGATGTGTGGAGAAGGGTGGACGAAACCCGGCCCAAACAGGCTGCTACTGGATCTTTCTGAAGGGTAAAAGAAGAAGGAGGACGAGGCATGGTTATCGAAAAAGTCCTAACACCGGAAGTGCTCGCCATGATAGGAAAGGAAAGCTCAACCGCATCGGGTCCAGATGAGGTGTGCAAGAGCGAAACACGGCGCTGGGTACAGGCTACCATGGACGACAACCCGCTGTGGTACGACGAAGAATTCGCCAAGAAAACCAAGTTCGGCACAGGCTGCGTACCCGTGCCCTACGCCCTTCGCGCCGTAGGCTTTTATAGGAAACCGATGGGCTCGCCCGACCTTCCGCGGTCCAAAGGCGCGGATGATGACGTGAGAGGTGATTTGGAAACCGAGAACGAGATTCGCATACCCTGGCCCGCTGGCATGGCCGAATTCCACGCCGGAGACGAAGTGGAGTACTTCCAGATGCCGCGGGCTGGAGACATCATCTCCGTCAAGAGCAGGATCATGAACATTATCGAGAAGACGGGGAGAAGCGGCAAGCTAGGGATTTCCTTTGTTGACCGGACCTACACCAATCAGAAAGGGGAAATCCTGGCTATCAACCACCATACCAGCATCGCACGGGAAATGCAGGGCAAGGCCTGGCACAAGTAGGCATTGTATCGCAATCAGAGGAGGGCAACATGGTCGCGACAAAGACCATATTCTACGAGGACACAGAAGTTGGGATGGAGCTGCCCCAGACCAGGCAGTTGATAACCATCCCCATATTGACCCGGTGGTGCTCGGCCACCGAGACCCTTCGCCGTGATCACTACGACAGCAAGTACTCCATTGAGCATGACGGCATCCCTGACGCAGTTCTCTCAGGGTCCTTCTCCCAGGCGTACCTGTGGGGTCTCCTGTTCAACTGGGTGGGCTCGGACGGCTGGGTATACAAAACCTACCAGAAGAACGCCGCCATGGTCCACCCTGGGGAGGTCGTCACCTTCTTCGGACGGGTCACCAACCGGTTCGAGAAAGACGGTGTAGGTTATGTGGAATTAGACATCGGACTGAGGAAGGACGACGGCACCGTGCCCATCCCCGGCAACGCCACCGTGATCTTGCCCCTCAAAGGCGGAAAGCCGGTCCCCCATCCTTTCCGGGCTTAGAACGTCTAGCAACACCGGCAACAGTCATTCTGAGCGCAGCGAAGAATCTCCCACCAGGGCCGCATATGCTGCACCCGCCTCTGTGGGGAGATTCTTCGTCCCTGCGGCCTCAGGATGACATAGTAGGAGTTTTGCTTCACGCCCAGGGTTAATAATCTGAGCCCTGGCCTATTCCTCAATGAGCCGGGTTATCGCCTTTTTGCCCCCCAGCACCACCATGCTTTTCTGTGAGTCTGAACTGCGCCGGGAAAAGTGGAGGCTCCAAACCTTGAGAGACATGAGAGGATTGGAGCATGAGACAGACAACGAAGTACCCAGTGGAGATCCGAGAGCGGACGGTTCGCCTGGTGCTGGAGCATGCAGGGGAGTACCC
>CAYOAF010000113.1:0-27359 GCA_964401855.1 uncultured Dehalococcoidia bacterium | reverse complement strand
GTCGTGACAGGTTAAGACGGCAGCTATGAATTCTTCGCTAACGGTTTAGCACATAGGTACGAAAAAGTATCTGGCGGGACGGTGAGGGATACCTAGCCCACATCTTTTAATCCGGGTGTCGTGGGTTCGAGCCCCACACGGCCCACCAAGATCAGGCACGGAAATAGGCCCCTGGGTTGTTCCAGGGGCCTTGTGTTTGCCAATTTGCCGACATTTTGCCGACATTCATTTCCTGATGAGTCTAGTTTGGTAGTTTCTTCGCGCGCTTCATCGCCACCGCGACCGTCCCTTACCGGAGGAACACATTCGGCCGAGAGGTGACCTGCCATGGGGACACTTTCCGGGGTACAAGTCCTAGAGATCGGCGAGGGCTGGACCGCAACCGCCCTTGCCGGGAGGCTTCTAGCCGAGCTGGGGGCGGAGGTCTTGAAGCTGGAACCCGAGACGGGTGATTCGCTCCGCTCTCGAGGCCCTTTCGACCCATCCGGATCGAGCTACTCATTTCAGCTGGCCGCGGCCCAGAAAGACAGCATGGTCCTTCCTCCCGGCAAAGAGAGGGAGACGTTGGAAACCCTGGCCCACCAGGCGGACGTGCTGCTGGTGGACGGGGAGGAGTGGTGGAAGCTCCGCTCAAAGGGGCTTGCCGAGGAACGGCTGTTGGAGGTCAACCCCAGCCTGGTACTGTGCGTCGCCTCCCCTTTCGGGCTCTACGGCCCCTTGAGCCGGTGGGCAGGGGGCGAGCTGATACTTCAAAGCATGACCGGGATCATGGCCACGACAGGTTTTCCGGGAGACCCGCCGACCCGTTGCGGGGTCCCCATAATCTCCGGCATGACTGCCTTTTACACCGCGACGGCAATTCAGGCCGCGCTGTACGAGCGGCGGCGGTCCGGGCTGGGCCAGGCAATTGACGTGGCGGGGAACGACGTGGCGATCACCACGTTGGTAAACCCCGTTGTTTCCTACTTTCGGTACCGCCAATCCACCCATGGGGTGGGCAACCGCCACCTACTGCTCGTTCCGTGGAACGCCTACCAGGCCAGTGACGGATGGACCCAGGTCTGCACAGCAGGGGAGCGCCTCTGGCCCATCCTGCTGGAGATCATCGGCCGCCCCGACCTGAAAGAGGAAGCAAGGTACCAGACCGCCCCCCTGCGGCTCCAGCACGTGGATGAGATCGACGCAATGATCTCGGCGTGGGTCCGCTCGCGCACCGTTGAGGAGGTAGTTGCCACGCTGGCCAAGAGCGATCTGCCCAGTGGCCCGGTGGTGCCCGTGCACCAGCTCTTGCAGCAGCCCTACTTCCGGGAGCGGAATATGCTGATAGAGGTGCCCAAGGGTGAGGGCGGCAACGCACCGGCCATCGGCACTATGTTCAACCTCAGCGCCACCCCCGGCAGGGTGGACTGCGGCGCCCCGGAGTTGGGGCGGCGCGCCGGGGGTCTGCCCACCGTTCGGGACGAGGCGCCGACGGCTCGGGCCCAGGATGGGCTTGCGCCCCCGCCCGAGGGCGGCCGACCGCTATCGGGGGTGAGGGTGGTGGAAGTCGGGCAGTACACCGCCGGACCCTACGGCGTTCGGCTCTTGGGCATGCTGGGCGCCGAGGTGATCAAGGTTGAGCCCCTCGGTGGAGAGCCCATGCGCCGGTTGCCGATCCCCCTTGTAGGGGAAATCGGGGACTCTTACGTGTTCCACCTGGTCAGCACCGATAAGAAGAGCATGACCCTCGACCTGTCCTCCCCCAGAGGCAAAGAACTCTTCCTGGAGACCATCAAGCACGCCCATGTCTTCGTGGTGAACCTCTCCCCAGATTTCACCGCCCGTGTCGGAATAGATTATGCTTCGCTGAAGAAGGTCCATCCCGGCCTCGTATACTGCTCGATCACCGGCTTCGGCACGGAGGGAAACTGGCGCCGGCGGCGGGCCTTGGATACGGTCCTCCAGGCCTTGGGCGGGGTGATGGACCTGACGGGATTCCCGGAGAACCCTCCCGTGAAAGTGGGAGTCTCTCTGGTGGACCTGGCCGCGGGCTCCTTTGCCTCAGTGGCTATCCTGGCAGCCCTCCAACACCAAGCCGACACCGGCGAAGGCCAGCTGGTGGACGTGGCCATGTCCGATGTGGCCGCCTGGTTCTCCGCCGAGGTCTGGCCGCTGCCGCTGGCCGGCCAGGAGGTATCCCGCGTTGGGAACCGCCACTGGTATTACGCCCCCTACAACACCTACCAGGCTCAGGACCGGCTGGTCGCCGTGGGCGTGGAGAAGGACGGGCAGTGGCAGTCTTTGCTTCAGGCCATGGGGCGGCACGACCTCCTGGGAGACCTCCGTTACGCCACCTCGGAGGACCGGGTCCGTCGAGTGGAAGAGGTGGATCAACTCGTAGAGGGCTGGGTGGCTTCCTTGGAGGCCATGGATGTCGTCAGCCGCTGCCAAGCCGCGGGGGTGCCCGCGGCGCCGGTTCAGGGGATTGGAGAGGTGGTGGAGCATCCAAATTCCGAAGCACGGGAGGCCATCATCCGGCGTTCCGGGCACCGGATTCTGGGCTGTCCTCTCAAATTCTCCCGCACCCCCCTCACCGTGGAGAACCTAGGGCCAACCCTCGGCCAGCACAACGATGAGGTCCTGGGCGGACTGTTGGGGCTCAACCGCGACCAGCGAGAGCAACTCAAGGCGGATGGCGTGGTCTAGCGGGTGGGCGTCAGAGTGTCTGGGTCACTGGATGCCGCGCCCGTGAGGTCACCAATAGAGAACACGATGACCGCGCGAGAGTACCAAATTCTCCGGGGGTGTGCTATCCTTGTTGATTGAGGCCCCCTTTGCGGCCTTCCCAGTCGCAGCAAGAGCGTTTCCCACCTGGTTTACAATTCGTAGCGCACATCATTTCAGGACAGGCATTGGTGTATGGAAGCCCCCAGGTTGATAAAAACGGAGACGAATCCGAATATTACCCCCTTCGGCCCCGGCGACACTGTCCGGGTTAATTTTCGCATCCGGGAAGGTGAAAGGGAGCGCGTTCAGGCGTTCCAGGGCGTCGTGATCCGGTTGCAAAGCGGCAAGGGCTCCGCCGCCAGCTTTACCGTCCGGCGGATCTCCAGCGGCATAGGAATCGAGCGGATCTTCCCGATTCACTCACCCCTGATCGACTCCCTGGAGGTTACCCGCCGCGGTTCAGTCCGGCGGGCCAAGCTGTACTACCTCCGAGGCCTCCAGGGAAGAGCGGCCCGCATCAAAGAAAAGGCCATGCCCCGCCGCCCAAAGGGCCAGTCCCGTAACCAGGCCTAGCCAGGCCTGTTTAGGGTTCCACCTCCGGCGCCATTGCCCAGGGTCACGGTCCGCAGATGCCCGCAGGGTTCCGGAAGACGGTGGATGGCATGAGGTACGCGGAAGTGGCGGTGGACGCTCCGGTCGCCCACTCTCGCACGTTTTCCTACAGTGTTCCCAGGCGGTTCTCGGTGGAACCGGGACAGCTTGTCTGGGTACCCTTCGGTCGGCGGGTGACCCAGGGGGTCGTGGTAGAGTTGGCGGCTTCCCCTCAGGTGGAGATAACCCGCGACATTCTCCAGCCGGTTGAGCCGGCCCCCCTCATCAGTCCTCTTCGTATCGACCTGGCCAGGTGGCTGAGCCGCCATTACCTGTGCTCCCTTTTCGCCGCCATGGGACCCATGCTGCCGCCGGGTTTCGAGGCCCAGGTCCGGTCTCAGGTTATTCTTCTACCCGCCACCAGGGAAGACCTGGCGTCCGTCCATCCCCATACTCGTGATGCCTTACAGGTCCTGGAGGGTAAGCGGGACCTTCGGGAGCAGGAGTTCGTCAAGCTTCTGGGAAAGGGTGGAGAGCGTGAGCTGAAACAGTTGCTCGCAAAGGGGTTGGTCCGCCGCTGGGTAGACCTGCCTCGGGCGAGGATCGTCCCCCGTTACCGGAGCTATCTGCGGCCCTCTAGCCAGCGGAGCGCCACCGGTGACTGGCCGGGCCCGTTGGACGCGCTTCCCCGCCGGCAACGGGAGTTGCTCGGCGCCATCCGGGACCGGACCGGATCGTACCTTACCACCGAGGCGAACAAACAGTTTGGGCATGGCGTCGCCGATGCCTTGGTCGGAAGAGGGCTGCTGAGTCAGGAGTGGGTCCGGGTGGAAGCAGCCCCGGCCGCCGATCCGGCCCGGGGAGACGCAGGCCTCCCAGTCACCTTGAGCGCCGCGCAGGGCGACGCGCTGGCCCGCATCTCCGAGACCCTGGACGACCCGGCACGAACACCCCGCAGCTTCCTCCTGCACGGTGTAACGGGCAGCGGCAAGACCGAGGTGTACATCCGAGCTATCCAGGAAGTCGTTCGGAGAGGACTGCAGGCGGTCTTTCTGGTGCCGGAGATCGCCCTAACCCCCCAAACGCTGCAACGGGTCAACGCCCGGTTCCCTGGACGGGTAGCGGTCCTCCACAGCGGCCTGACGCCGCGGCAGCAGTTCGACCAGTGGTGGAAGATCCGGGACGGCCACTACGACGTGGTGGTGGGCCCGAGGAGCGCCCTCTTCGCGCCCTTGCCCCAGCTGAGCCTGATCGTCGTCGATGAAGAGCACGAGTGGACCTACAAGCAGGAAGAGGCCCAGCCCCTGTACCACGCCCGGACCGTCGCACTGGAGATTTCCAGCCTCAACGGCGCGGTGGTGCTCCTGGGCAGCGCGACCCCGGACGTGGAGACCTACTACTGGGCGCAGCGGGGCCAGCACCGGCTGCTGGAGATGCCTCACCGGGTCCGAGGGGCCGCCGCCGGGGCCGGACCGGGGCTGGCTCAGGTGGAAATCTGCGACATGCGGCGCGAGTTGAGGGAGGGAAACCGGAGCATCTTCAGCCGCGGGCTGGCCCAGGCTTTGAAGGAGTGCCTTCAACGGGGCCAGCAGGCTATCCTGTTCCTCAACCGGCGGGGCAGCGCTTCCATCATCCAGTGCCGCGACTGCGGCTACGTCGTGGGCTGCTCCAGCTGCTCGGTATCGTTGACCTATCACTCCATCGACGGACGGCTGTGCTGCCACCGCTGCAACCGGCGTTACCGGCTGCCCCGGCGCTGCCGTGAGTGCGGCGGCGGACACATCCGCCAGTTGGGAATCGGCACCCAGCGGGTCCTGGAGGAAGTGGCCCAGCTGCTGCCCGGGGTCCGGGTCGAGCGGTGGGATGCGGATACCACCCGGTCGGGGACCGGTCCGGAGGACACCATGCGGCGGTTGGCCGACGGTGAAACTCAAGTCCTGGTGGGTACCCAGATGGTGGCCAAGGGCTTGGACGTGCCCAATGTGACCCTGGTGGGGGTGGTGCTGGCCGACATCGGGATGTATCTGCCCGACTTCCGGTCCGGTGAACGCGCTTTCAGCCTGCTGTGCCAGGTGGCGGGCCGGGCCGGCAGGGGCGCCGCACCCGGGAGGGTATTCGTTCAGACCTACACTCCGGAACACTACGCCATCACCGCCGCGGCCGGTCAGGACTACTCCGCCATGTTCCAGCGGGAGATTCAGGCCCGCCGCCAGCTGGGCAACCCGCCGTTCAACCAGATGGTCCACCTGGTCTACCAGGACGCCAGCGCCTCCTTCTGCCAGAAGCAGGCCGCCGCCACTGCCAGGCAGCTACGGCGGCGAGCCTATGCCGAGGGACTGACCGACATCGAGGTTATCGGCCCGGCTCCGGGTATTCCCGCCCGTTTGCGGGGCCGTTACCGGTGGCACCTGGTCCTCCGGGGGCGGAACCTCCAGCGTTTCCTGGAAGGCAGCGGCTTTCCCAAAGGCTGTACGGTGGACGTGGACCCGGCTCACCTCTTGTAGTCCAATCGGAGTCCGGTCGTAGTCCGGCTTTACACCCTCGAAGTGTCTTGAATATAATAGGCCGCCAGAAGATACCTGGATAAGGTTCTGCCTGAGGTGCAGGGGAGGTACGCCAGAGTGACGGTATTGCGCATGCGGATCTTGCCCGATCCGGTCCTGAGGCGGAAGGCCAAGAAGGTGGGGAAGATCCCCGTGGCCATGAAGAAATTCACCGAAGATATGATCGAGACCATGCACGCCGAGTTCGGCGTGGGATTGGCCGCCAACCAGGTGGGGTCGCTTCAAAAGGTAGCGGTCATCCAGCTGCCGGAGTGGGAAAAGGCCATCGTGCTGATCAACCCGGAGATCGTGAAGCGGGAGGGGGAACGGGAGGTTGAAGAGGGTTGCTTGAGCATTCCAGGGTATCGGGGCACGGTCACGCGCTCGGTGAGCGTGCAGGCTCGGGCTGTTGGCCTGGACGGTAAGGTTATCCGGATCAAGGCCGACGACCTGCTGGCCCAAGCCCTGGAGCATGAAACCGATCACCTCAACGGTATTCTGTACATAGACCACTTACTTACTCCGGACAGCCTTTGGAAAATTACCTATCCGGCCGACGACGAGGGCGAGGACGATGGGGCCGGAGAAACGGCAGATGAGGAGGAGGCCAGCCACACCGCGGTCGCCCCTGGAACGGGTGACGGGGCGGAGTGACGGGTGGACGGGCTGCTCAACGTGCTTGCAAAACTGAAAGAGTTCTTTTCCGCCCACCGGTACCCGGCCTTTCTGGTGGGCGGCTACCTGCGTGACTCCCTGTTGTCCCTGCCTCCCGAGCGGGACCTGGACATCGCCGTGCTGGGGGATTCCCAGCAAATCGGGCGGGAGCTGGCCCAGGCGATGGGCGGGGTTTTCGTCCCCCTTGGCCCGGCTCACGGTATCGCCCGGGTGGTGTTGACGGACCCCGAGTCCGGAGCAATGGGCAGCCAGTGGACCGTCGACCTGGCCGGCTTCTCCGGCAGCATCGAAGAGGACCTGGCGCGGCGGGACTTCACGATCGACGCCCTGGCCCTTCCGGTTCAGGGTTGGGCGTCGCCGGCGCCTCTGGACCAGGTCATCGACCCGTTCAACGGGCGGCAAGACCTGGGACAAAAACGCATCCGGGCGGTCACCCCCGGGGCGTTTCAGGATGATCCAGGCCGGTTGATGCGGGCGGTGCGGCTGGCGGCGGGCCTGGGGTTTCGGCTGGAGCCGGAGACGGCGCGCCTGGTGCGCGGGGAAGCCCACCGGGTGACCCAGGTTTCCGGGGAGAGGGTGCGGGACGAGCTGCTGGCCATTCTTTCCCTGGACGGCGCCCGCGGTCACCTGGAGGTGCTGGACCGCCTGGACCTTCTGTGCCGCATTATCCCAGAGCTGGCCGAGACCAAGGGCGTGGGCCAGCCCAAGGAGCATTACTGGGACGTTTGGGGCCACCTTCTTCAAACGGTGGAGACGGCGGAGCGAATCACCAAAGGCCACCAGAATTCGCCGGTCTACAGCCTGGTCTATTGGACGGCGGAAACGAATGCCCATTTCAGCCAGGAGATCAGCGACGGCCACACCCGCAAGACGCTTCTCAAGCTTGCGGCCCTGTTTCACGACATCTCCAAGCCCCAGACCAAGCAGAAAGACGAGACCGGCCGCACCCGGTTTCCAGGCCATTCCGAACTGGGCTCAGCCGTAACCGCCCAACGCCTGACCCAGCTTCGGTTTGGGTCCCGCGGCATCGCCACAGTGACGAAAATCATCGAAGGGCACCTGCGCCCCAACCACATGATGCAGGGAGTCGAGCAGCCCACCAACCGGGCCATCCACCGGTTCTTTCGGGACCTAGGCGATGCGGCCATCGACACCCTATACATCGCCCTGGCGGACTATTTAGGGGCAAAAGGCCCTGAACTTGATCTGGACGACTGGAGCAACCATGCTAGAATGGTTGCACACGTTTTACAGGTGGGCATGCAGCCACCGTCATCCAAGGAGGCAAGCCGCCCGGTCAACGGGCACGATCTGATGAAACATTTCAACCTTGAACCCAGTCCCCTGATCGGCATGATTCTAGCGAGCATCGAAGAGGCATGGGCAGCGGGGGAGATCGCCACCCGCGAAGAAGCTCTGGCCTCGGCGGCAAAGGCGCTTGAATGCCACCGGGAACGGAAGTAATCAATGCGAACCCGGAGCATCCGGCTGTCAATATTCCTCCTTCTTCTTCTTGGCCTTGCTCTCCTTTCCCTGGGCTTCAAAAACATAAACGTCGATATCCCAGGATTTCCCGAACTGAAGCGGGGCGGCACCGGCCCCCTGGGTCTCAAGCTGGGTCTGGACCTCCGTGGAGGGGCCCACCTGGTCTATCAGGCCGATACCGGGACCCGGTTTGACGTAACCTTTTTGGACCCGATAACCGCCCCGGAAGTTGATGATGCCCTGGGTCAGTTGGAGTTCGGTGAACAGGAGTTGAGCTTCGAGGATTATTCCGTCACGACTCTGGACAGCAACAAGGTCCGGATCAAGACCGGCCTGTTGGAGGAAAGCGACCCAAGGCGGACCGCATTCCAGGAAACCCTGGTAACGAGGCTGGGGTTCATCGAGTCCGTCGCGATAACCGATGTTGAGGCCCCGGATACCGACCAGATGCAGGGGGCCTTGGACATAATCAACCGGCGGGTGAACCTGTTTGGCACCGATGAGCCAATCATCCAGCGCTTTGGCGAGGACCGAATCGTGGTGCAGCTTCCCGGGGCCAGCGGCTCGGTGACGAAGGTGGAGTTCCTAGAGCCGGTGCCGGACGTTGCCGAAGAAGAACCCGTTGCGGAAACCGTGCGAAGCATACTGGCCGGCGTGGGGCTTGACAGCCTGGAGGTCGAGCGGCAGGACGACCGGACCTTCACCGTCAGGTCCGCCACCGTGGGCAGTAGGAAACGCGAGGCAGCCGGAACGGCACTTGAAGAGCGGCTAGGGGCTCTCGCTCGATTCGAAGTCTCCAGCGGCATCGATCAGGCCAAAGCCCTCATCGGGGGGACGGCCCGGTTGGAGTTCAAAGAAAGGACTTGTACCGACCTTAACTGCGTGCAGTTCACCGATGCCGATATCGGCCTGACCGGAGATGACCTGTCCCGGGCTTTCGCCAGGACCGATCAGGTGGGGTTCGGGTGGGTGGTGATAATCCACTTCAACGACCGGGGCACCGAGATATTTTCCGACCTGACCCGCCGAATCGTCGGGCAGCCTTCCAAGCGGATCTCCTTCTTCATGGATGACGAGGAGCTTCTCGCCCCGGTAGCCCAGGCGTGGATACGGGATGGAGTCACCCGGATAACCGGCAATTTTACCCGGGAAGAGGCCCGGACCCTGGCGATCCAGCTCGAAGCGGGCCGCCTGCCCGTGCCCTTGAAGCTCATACAAGAGAACGATGTGGACGCCCTGTTGGGCTCGGAATCCCTGCGCACCAGCCTTATCGCCGGTCTCGTTGGGCTGGGGCTGGTCATCGTCTTCATGCTCGCCTACTACCGCATGGCCGGGGTGGTCGCGGCCGTGGCGCTGATCTTTTACTCGATAGTGGTACTGGCTTTGTTCAAACTCATCCCGGTCACGCTGACCCTGTCCCATATCGGCGGGTTCATCCTGTCCATCGGCATGGCGGTGGACGCCAATATTCTGATATTCGAGCGTATGAAAGAGGAAATGCGCATCGGGCGGACCCTCGCTTCCTCGATGGAAGTGGGGTTCAACCGGGCGTGGCCGGCCATCAGGGACGGCAACGTTTCCACCCTGTTCACCTGCGGCGTCCTTCTCTGGTTCGGTGACCGCCTGGGCGGAGGGCTGGTTACCGGCTTCGCCATCAGCCTGGGCATCGGCGTGTTGACCAGCATGTTCACGGCGGTGGTGCTGAGCCGCAACCTGCTCCAGTTGTTGGCCTGGATCGGCCTGGGCCGGCGCCTCGGCTTGTTCACACCTGAAGGGGTGCAGCGCCCCGCCCAGATTACCGGAGGAGGCAGGTAGGCGTGCTCAACATCGTAGGCAAGCGGGGCTGGTACTTCCTGGTCTCCGCCCTGCTCCTTTTTCCAGGATTTATCTCGTTAGTCTATCCGCCCGGCTGGCTTTCGCTGGGCTCAGGGCTCAACGCCGGCATCGATTTCACCAGCGGATCAGTGTTGAACGTCACCTTTGAGCAACGGGTCGCCGAGGCGGACATTCAGGCGCGCATGGATGAGCTGGGCTATCCTGAATCGCTGATCCAGAAGATCGGCAGCCGGTCCGTTTTCATCCGCACCAAGCTGCTGGATGATGAGGGGTCCAGCGACCGGGGCCCCTACCGGCCCGAATGTATGGAAGACGGCCGGTCCGAGCGCCAGTGCATTCAGGACGACCTGGACAAATTCGTCGGCGCCGTCAAAAGCGTGGACTTCGCCTCGGTTTCTCCGATAATCGCGAGGGAAACAGTCAAGAACGCCTTCTACGCGATGCTGGCGGCATCGGTGGTCATCATGCTCTATATCTGGTACGCCTTTCGCCGGGTCCCCAAGGCGTACCGCTACGGGGTCAGCGCGATAATGGCCCTGGTCCACGACGTCCTGTTCGTCTTGGGCGTGTTCTCGATCCTGGGGAGGGTGATCAACCTGGAGGTCAACTCCATGTTCATCGTCGGCCTCCTGATCGTGGCCGGCTATAGCGTCAACGACACGATCGTGGTGTTCGACAGGATCAGGGAAAATGTGGCACGGCATCCGGACCGTCCCCTGGACGGGCTGGTGAACTTGAGCATTCTGGATACCATGGGGCGGTCATTGAACACCAGCTTCACCACCCTGTTCGTGCTCCTGGCAATGCTGCTGATCGGCGGCCCCAGCATCCGGGGCATGCTGTTGGTGGTGGCCCTAGGGGCGGTGGTGGGGACCTACAGCTCCGTCTTCATCGCCAGCCAGTTACTGGTCATCTGGGACCGGGGCGAGATTGGAAAGCTGCTGCGCCGGGGCCGGCGCGGACCGGCCGCCGCGGCCACCGGTCTGCTTCACCTCATCGGCCGCTAGCGCGGCAGAAGAACCAGGCGCCCCAGGACGCTGCGGCTGGAGAGGAGGTCGAAGGCGGTAGCGGCCTGCTCCAGGGGAAAGCTCTGGCTTACCACCGGCCTGAGGACGCCCCGGACGACCATTCCGGCGACTTGCCGGACCAGGTCGCGGGAGACCCCGGACGAGCCCAGGATTCGGGCGTCGCGGAAGATTATCTCCGCCAGGTCCAGACTCACCGGCCCCCCGGCCACCTCCCCAAGCAGCACCAGGCGTCCGTACTGGCCCAGGCTGCGCCAGGTGGCCGGGAACAGGGCAGAGCCGACCGTATCGATGACTACGCCGGCGCCCTCGTCCTCAGTTAACGCCAATACCATTTCGTCGAAGTCCAACGGCGCGGTTTCCAGCACCTGCGACGCCCCCATTTCGGCCAGGGCCGCCTCTTTTTCCGGGGAGGAGGTAACGGCCATTACCCGGCCCTCCAACGCCGCGCCGATCTGCACGGCATGGACGCCCAGGCCGCCCCCCGCGCCGGTTACCACCACGGTCTCACCCGGACGGACCTTGGCCGTTTGCTGGACCGCCTGTAGGGATACCCCCATGGGACAGGCGAAAAGGGCGGCGGTGGTTAGGTCTACGCCGTCGGGAACGGAGACCAGGCTGTGCTCGGAGACGGCCACGTATTCGGCAAACCCTCCGTCCCGGCCGTGGCCGATTCCCTCTCCCTGCCGGCACCGGTGCTCCCGGCCCTGGCTGCAGCGGTCGCAATTGCCGCAGGCGTTGGTCAGAATACTGACCACGCGGTCTCCGGCCTGAAGCGTGCTGACGCCTTCGCCCACCTGGACCACCATGCCGGCCACCTCGTGCCCCAGAATCAACCGGGGTCTGACGCCCCGCCGGAGCACCCCCTTCATGACCAGCAGGTCGTGATGGCAGAACCCGCAGGCGGCCACCTGAACCAGGGCTTCACCGGGACTGGGTACCGGGTCAGGCGCCTGGACGACGGACAGTACCGGAGGGTTGCCCGGCTTTTCGACAATCAACGCGCGCATAGCTGCTGGTATTATAGCCCGGCGTTGTTGGTTGTCCAGGCGCCTTGTGGCTTATAATCTTTGAGAGGGCCCCCCAGACCCCTCCGAAAGAACTGCATCTTGAGTAGGGAGCTAACAGGGAGGAGTATCCCATGAGAATCGGCGCCCACGTGTCAACCGCGGGAGGCATCAGCAAGGCGGTGGGCCGCGGTGTGGAAATCGGATGCGAGACCATTCAGATCTTCGGGTCATCGCCCCAGGCCTGGGCGTTCAAGCCAATCCCAGGGGAGGAGGTCGAAGCATTCCGGCAGAACGCTGCCGAGGCGGGAATAGGGCCGGTGTTTCTCCACGCGATCTACCTGGTTAACCTGGGTACGTCCAAGCCGGACCTGTTGGAAAAGGGGATCGAGTCGCTGGTCCACTACATGAGCCTGGCTTCGGATATCGGCGCTTCGGGGGTCATCTTTCATCCGGGAAGCCATGGGGGCGCCGGGTACGAGGCCATCTACCCTCAGACGGTGTCGGCCATCCAGCGGGTGCTGGGGCGCTCTCCGGAGAATTCCACGCTGGTTTTGGAGAACATGGCAGGCATGGGCTGGCACATCGGCGCCAAGTTCGGGGAGCTTGGGCGCATCTTAGAAGGCGTGGGCAGCCCCAGGCTTCGGGTGTGCCTGGATACCCAGCATTGCTTCGCGGCCGGCTACGACCTGACCACCAGCGAGGGTATCGAAGCAATGATCGCCGAGTTCGATCAGGACGTCGGCGCGGCCAATCTGGTGGCGGTACACGCCAACGACTCCAAGCGAGTCTGCGGTTCCGGCGTCGACCGCCACGACAACATCGGTGAGGGTTTCATCGGCGAAGAGGGCTTCGCGGCGATCATGGCAAACCCGGCCTTCCGGGAGATGCCTTTCCTGCTGGAAGTGCCCGGCTTTGAGGGCAAGGGCCCGGACCGGCAAAACATCGACATCTTGAAAAGCATACGCCGAAGGCTAGAGTCTGACAGATGATTCACATGTCCCGACGCGAGTTCATTCGCCTGGTGCGCCAGGCGTACCGGCAGGTCCCGCCGGCCATGCGGGAGGCTATGCACAACGTTGATATCGTGGTGGAGGAACGGCCCCGCCCGGAGGACCTGGACCTGACCGGCGCCAACGGCACGCTGTTCGGGCTGTACACCGGGGTGCCGCTGCCCGAGCGGGAAGGGGGCGAGCCGCCATTACCCGACCGGATTGTTATCTATCGGCGGCCTATATTGGAGACCTGCCCCAGCCGTGCCGAGGCGGTGCGGGAGATTCGAGTCACACTGCTGCACGAGGTGGGTCACTACTTGGGCATGAACGAAGAAGACCTAGACCGGCTGGGCTATGGTTGAAGGGAATTGAAGGGTGGGGTTTGTGGGTAGCTCTGGTTCGGGGGTGTGGATGTCTGGTTAAATAGAAACACACTGGGGAGATCAAGTTGATGTCCGCCAGCGAAAAAGCGCTTAAATTCCGTTTGCGGGGATTGGTCGCGCGCAACGTGACGGCGAGGTATCCACACGTGTACGCGCTGGACAAGAAAAGGGTCGTCGATATCGTTATTTGCCGTGACGGGAAACGCCCGGCCATCCAATAACAAGAGGCTTTGAAGCGTGCCGACAATCCTGAGGGTTGGTCCGTATAGAGTATACTTCTACAGCCACGAGCCGAATGAGCCGCCGCATGTGCATATAGACCGGGATGACCAATCAACGAAGTTCTGGCTCCGACCGGTCAGATTGGCTCGCAATCTTGGGTTTAGCGCTCGGGAGCTCCGCAGGATAGAGCGGCTGGTGGCAGAGCACCAACAGGAACTCTTGGAGGCATGGGGTGAGTACTTCAGAAATCAAACCAGGTGAACGCGTAAAAGATGTTCATTGCACGGACGACGTGCTGAGCGTAGACCTCCTCGACGGGCGTACTATCATCGTGCCGTTGACCTGGTATCCTAGGCTGCTTCACGCTACTCCAGGGCAACGAGCAAATTGGCGGATGTGTGGCGGCGGCTATGGGATTCACTGGCCCGACATCGATGAAGATTTGAGCACCGATGGACTGCTGCGCGGCACCCCCGCCCCCCACTCAACTACCCCGAGTGGCGCGTGAGGTGCCGCTACCTGTCATGTCATGTGTAATCCGGCAATCCGTGAAAACGGGTCCCCGTGGATGGTCGATGTTTCTTGCGGCCACCCGGCAACGACGCAGGCGGAGCAAGCGCGGAATGGACAATTGGTAGCCCGTCAACGCGTCTACCGTGGTTAACCGCCTGGCTTCCCTCATGGGCCCGCTGGGATGGCTGGCCGGCACCGGACTGGGATCGGGTATGGCTCCGGTTGCGCCGGCCACGGCGGGCAGCCTGGCGGCCTTGGTCATATACTACTTTCTCCCCATCGACGGGGACTCGCTGGCCCTGTGCCTGATCATAGGGGCCGGGTTTCTTGCCGGGATTTGGGCAACGGGGAGCCTGATTAGACCCGCTGACCCCGACCCCCGGCGGGCTGTCTGGGACGAGTTCGTGGGAATGTGGGCCACCTGCTTGTTTCTTCCCAAGGACCTTCCCTGGCTGGCCGCGGCCTTCGTCTGCTTTCGCGTTCTGGACATCGTGAAGCCGTGGCCCATCCGCCGGCTGGAGCGCTTGCCCGGAGGGCTGGGCATAATGGCGGACGACCTGCTGGCGGGGCTGTTTGGCGCGGCCCTGATCAACGGAGTGAGGCTGGTTTTCTTCAATTGAGTTGCCGCCGCCCAAGCGGTGATTCTTGGCCTCCCGAGGAGGCCGTCGAGCAGGCCGGTAGCGTTGCCCAGCTTCGGCGGCTGTGATATACTCCACCTGACAATAGCCTGCCTTGTCGGGAACCACTGGCCGGGTGCAGTTGTAAAGGCGGCGGTTCCCAGTGGACGAGGGGGTTTTTGTTGTGTGGGCCATGTGCTGCAGGGTTCTAGGTTTGTCATGAGGTCCGGTTTGGCGGTACGCCCGGCCGGAATCGGTATTTAGAGCGAGGTATGTGAGTTTGGAAAGGCAGGTCTTATGGTGCAGTCCTTAGAGCGGCCGGCGGAGCCTCGGCCTGCCCCTATCAGGGAACCGCTGACCATGAAATCCCTTCTGGAAGCAGGCGTCCACTTCGGGCACCAGACCCGGCGGTGGAACCCTCAGATGAAGCGGTACATATTCACCCAGCGCAACGGCATACACATCATCGATCTGCAGCAAACGCTGGGCATGATAAATGATGCCTACCGGGCCATGGTGCAACTGGTGGCCGACGGTGGGAATGTCCTCTTCGTCGGCACCAAGCGGCAGGCCCAGGACGTGGTGCTGGCCGAAGCCGAGCGGTGCGGGATGTGGTACGTCAACCAACGCTGGCTTGGCGGCACCCTCACCAACTACCAGACCATCCGTACGCGGATCAACTACATGATCGAGCTGCAACAAAAGCGGGATCAAGGGTACTTCCGGGTTTTGCCCAAGAAAGAAGGGGTAAAACTTCGGGATACGTTGGCCCGGCTTGAGAAGTACTTCCTGGGCATGCGGAAGATGAACGAGATACCCGCCGCCTTGTTTGTTATCGACATAGGCAAGGAAGACATCTGCATCGCCGAAGCCCAGCGCATGGGCGTGAAGATATTTGCCATCGTGGACACCGATTGCGACCCCGCGAAGGTCAACCATCCGATGCCGGGCAACGACGACGCCGTCCGTTCTATCCGGCTCATTACCGGCAGAATGGCCACTGCGGTGTTGGAGGGTTTGGCTCAACGGGAAGCCCTGCTCGAAGCCGAACGAGAAGAACTGGCCCTTGCTGAAGCGGCAGAGGCCGAAGAGGCGGAAGAGTTGGCCCTGTCGGAACGGGAAGAGGCGGCGCTGACCGAGCAGATGGGACAGGAAGGCCTGGACCGCCTGGAGGATGAGTTGCTGTCGGCGGGGCAATATGAAGCGGCCGAGTTCGATCAGGGGACGCCGCAAGCGGCCGCCGGCGTGCCGGACCCGGCGCCTTCCGACGCTGCGGTAGCTGCTCCAGGGCCGGTACAGGAAGCTGTGGAGCCGCAGGCAGAGGCCCCTACCGAACCCGTTTCGGAAGCCGGCGCTTCGCCATCGGCGGAAGATGACATTGAGGCGGATGACCTTGAGCCAGGCCCTACCCAGGGCGGCACAGAGTAAGTCAGGAGGGCAAAGTTGGAGGTCACCGTCGAGATGATCCGGACGCTGCGGGAACAAACGGGCGCCGGAATTATGGAATGTAAACAAGCCCTGCAAGCCAGTGAAGGCGACCTGGACAAGGCGGCCCAAGGCTTGCGGCAGAAGGGGTTCTCCCAGGTGGCGAAACGGTCCAGCCGGGCCACCAACCAGGGCCGGGTTGATGCCTACATCCATACCGGTGGCCGCGTTGGCGCCATGGTGGAGTTGGGCTGCGAAACGGACTTCGTGGCCCGCACCGATGAGTTCAAGGACCTGGCCCACACTATTGCGATGCAGGTGGCGGCGATGGCCCCGGTCTACCTGGATGAGAGCGAGATAGTGGCGGATGATACCCGTCCAGTGGCCCAAGTGAGCCTGCTCCAACAGCCTTTTATCAAGGACAACTCCTCCTCGGTGGGAGAGGTTGTGCAAGAACTGGCGGCAAAAATGGGCGAGAATGTCCGGGTGCTCCGGTTCACCCGGCTGGCTCTCGGGGAGTAGCCAGCGTCAGGCCCCATGAGTCAGGCTTCTTATCACCGGGTCCTGCTGAAGATCAGCGGCGAGTCTCTCAAAGGCTCCGCTCCCTACGGCATTGAGCCTGATGCGGTCAAATATCTGGCCCAGGAGATTGGCGAGGCCAACGCCTTGGGCGTTGAGATGGCCCTGGTCATCGGCGGCGGCAACATCTGGCGAGGCGAATCCGCTGAATCCCAAGGAATGGACCGGGCAACTGCCGACTACGCCGGAATGCTGGCCACCGTGATAAACGCCCTGGCCCTCCAAGACGGGTTGGAGAAACGGGGAATCACCACCCGTACCCAGAGCGCAATTCAAGTGCAAGCGGTGGCCGAATCGTACATCCGACGCCGTGCCATGCGTCACCTGGAAAAGGGACGGGTGGTGCTGTTCGCCGCCGGCACCGGGAACCCTTTCATGACCACCGATACCGCATCGGCGTTGCGGGCCTTGGAGATAGGCGCGGACGTTCTGCTCATGGCCAAGCATAACGTCGATGGTGTCTACGACTCGGACCCCCACGAAAACCCGGAGGCCACCCTCTTCAAGTCATTGGACTACATGGACGCCCTGAACCTGCGATTGGGGGTCATGGACGCCACCGCCGTATCCCTGTGTATGGACAACCAATTGCCGATCATCGTATTCGACATCTTCCAGAGTGGTAACATGAGCCGCATCCTGCGCGGCGAACCGTTGGGAACATTCATCAGCGGGAGGGAACAACGATGCCTGTCGGCAAGGAAGGCGAAACTGCTTTAACCTCTCAGTCGGTCCTGGAGCAAGTGGGCCGCAAGATGGACCGGGCCAATGAATCCCTGAAACGGGACCTCAACATGTTGCGGACCGGGAGGGCGACCCCCTCTTTGATCGAGAACGTTTCGGTAGACTACTACGGTGTCCCAACGCCCTTGAAGCAGATTGCCTCCATCTCCGTACCCGACGCCAGGGCAATCCTGGTGCAGCCGTGGGACAAGCAGTCGCTGCGCGAGATCGAGAAAAGCCTGATGAAATCGGAGATGGGCTTCAATCCCTCCAATGACGGTAATATGGTCACGGTCCCGATACCGCCCCTCAATCAGGAGCGCCGCCAGGATATAGTGCGCTTGTTGAAGCGGAAGCTGGAGGACGGGAAGGTTTCCGTGCGAAACGTGCGCCGGGAAGGGTTGGAAACCCTGAGGAAGTTGGAGCGAGATAAGGTCGTTTCCCAGGACCAGAGCCGGCGGGCCCAGGAGCAATTGCAGAAAATGACCGACGAACATACCAAGGATATTGATCAGGTCGGCGCCTCCAAAGAAGCGGAGATAATGCAGGTTTAGCCATGCAGGTCCGGACTGCTTCATCCCAATCACCGTCACCACAGCCCCCAAAGGTCCCTGTCCACGTGGCCATAATCATGGACGGCAACGGCCGTTGGGCCGAGAAACGCGGCCTACCCCGCCTGGCGGGGCACCGGGTAGGCGTGGACTGCATTCAAGAGGTTGTGAGGACCCTGGCGGTCAAAGGTGTGAAGTTTCTTACCCTGTACGCCTTCTCCACCGAGAACTGGAACCGCCCCGCGGAAGAAGTGGAAGGCATACTGGATATCCTCTATGACGCTCTGGAAGAGCAGACGAAGGCCCTGCACGAAAACAACGTCCATATAGTTCACGTCGGGAAGGTGGACCGGCTCAGCCAGGCGCTGCGGAACGCGGTATCCCATGCCCAAAAATTGACCCAGCTCAACACCGGCATCACCCTGAACGTGGCCTTCGACTACGGCGGGCGCGACGAAATCCTGGAGGCGGTAAAGCAGATCATTCGGGACGGGTTGCCGGCGGAAGAGGTGGACGAAAAGCTGTTTAGCCGCTATCTCTTTACGGCTCACTCCCCGGACCCCGACCTGATAATCCGCACCGGCGGCGAGTTGCGGATCAGCAATTTCTTGCTGTGGCAGTCCGCCTACAGCGAGTACTACCATACCCCCACCCTCTGGCCTGACCTGGATACGGCTGAACTGGAAAAGGTCTTGGAGGCATTCAGCAGCCGCCAGCGCCGCTTCGGCAGGATAAATCCCGAGGGCTGATTGTTGCTCCACCGGCTGATTTCGGCGCTAGTAGGCATTCCGATCGTGGTTGGCGCCATCTGGTGGGGGCCGCCCTGGCTCACCGTTCTGGTGGCGGTTGTGGCGGTCCTGGGCATCCGTGAAGCCTACCGCCTGTTGCCCCTCGGCGCGGGCCCCCTCCCCGCCGGTCTGGGGGCCCTGTGGGCCATCGCCTTGATGCTGGGCGCCCAAGCCGGGTCCGGCCTCAGCAACTTCCTGATAACCTCCTCAGTCATCCTTGCTGCCGGCGCCTTTGCCGCTCTGCTCTGGTTCATCGCCTTCTACTCCGGGAGCAGGTACCTGGCCGCTGGGATCTTCCTGGTGGGCGGACCGGTCTACCTCGCTTTCCTGCTGGGCCACGCCTTGCCCTTGCGGGATATTGGGGGCGGCGGCGACCTGGGCCGGGACTGGCTCCTGTTCGCCCTTCTGGTGACCTTTGCCACCGACACCGGCGCTTTCCTTACGGGCCGCCTGCTGGGCCGGCACGCCATGGCTCCCGGCATCAGCCCCAACAAGACCTGGGAGGGAGCCGTTGGCGGATTTGCCTGGGCGGTGCTTGCCGCCGTGGCCTTGGGCCTGATATTTGATCTGGCCATACCTCGCTGGCAGCAGGCGATCATCGGAGCCGCGGTGGGGGTGGTCTCCCAGTTGGGCGACTTGTTTGAGTCCAAGCTCAAGCGCCTATCCCAGGTCAAGGACGCCGGCGGCATACTCCCGGGACACGGTGGCATCCTGGACCGGCTCGACAGCGTTGTGGTGTCAGTTCCCGTGGTGTACTATCTTCTTGCCACGGTCTTCAAGCCATGAAGAAGATAGCAATTCTCGGCTCAACCGGTTCCATAGGCCGGCAGACACTGGACGTGGTGAGGGTTTTCCCGGACGAGTTCGAAGTGGTCGGCCTGGCTGCGGGATCGAACTCAAAGCTGCTCGCCCAGCAGGTGTCGGAGTTCCGCCCCAAGCACATTTGTTGCCTGGTCCCCCCCAAGAATACACCCCAAGACCCGACCTTTACTGAGATGGCTGATATGGTGAGCCTGGAAGAGGTGGACATCGTCGTGGTGGCCACGACAGGCAGCGTCGGCCTGATTCCCACGCTCAACGCCTTGAAGCATGGGAAAACTGTGGCCCTGTCGAACAAAGAGCCCATCGTCATGGCCGGTGGGTTGATCAAAGAGTACGAGGCGCTCTACGGCGGCGCGGTGCTGCCGGTGGATAGCGAGCCGAGCGCCATCTGGCAATGCCTGCAAGGTGAAGACAACGCCATACGCCGGCTGATGATCACCGCATCCGGCGGCCCGTTCCGGACGATTCCTTTGGAAGAGCTTGCCCGGGTTACGGCGGACCGTGCCTTGGACCATCCAACATGGAGCATGGGACGCAAGATCACCATCGACTCGGCGACTATGATGAACAAGGCCTTCGAGGTCATTGAGGCGCACTGGTTATTCAAAGTCCCCTGGGATAGAATAGAAGTGGTGATTCATCCCCAGAGCACAATTCATTCGATGGTGGAGTTCGAGGACGGCTCGGTAAAAGCTCAATTGGGCCCTCCTGACATGAGGCTGCCCATCCAGTACGCCCTCTTTTACCCGAAGCGCGTTCCCAACGATATGATCCCAAAGCTAGATATCGCCAGTCCCCATTCTCTTACGTTTGAACCGATGGACCCAGAGCGCTACCCGTGCTTCGACCTGGCTCTGGCCGCCGGGCGCAAAGAGGGCACTTTGCCAACCGTGCTGAGCGCCGCCGACGAGGTGGCGGTCGAAGCCTTTCTGCAACGGAAGATTGGGTTTACCGAGATTTTCCGGGTGGTCGATATGGTCCTCTCCGAACACCGGCCGCAGCCGGGCCGGGACGCCGCGGAACTGATAGAAGCGGACTGGTGGGCAACTGTGCGAGCCCGAGAGATCATCCGACATTAGCGGAATGGAAACTGCTCTCATTGCCATCGGGACATTGGTCCCAATGCTGTTGTTCCTGGTGGTCGTGCATGAGCTTGGCCACTTTGTCACGGCTCGCGCCATGGGTGTCAAGGTCCTGGAGTTCGGGATGGGCTTCCCGCCCAGGGCCTTCGGCTTCTACACTGGCCGGACCAGGGTGTTGATCGACCCCAATACCCGTTTCGTCAACCTGCAGAGCCTGGCCGGCCTGCGGCCGGGCCAGATTGTTAAGGTCAGTTCCACCGAAGACACCCACGGCAACCTCGTGGCCCGCGTCATCGAGGCGCCGCTGCCCCGGCATGGCCTGGCGGGCCGGGTTTCCGGCGCGGACGTCTTCCATGAGAGTCCCGAGCCCGAGGGCTTGCTCAAGCACGAGGGTAAGGTGCGGGCCGTGGAGGCCGGCTCCTTTATCCTGGCGGACATGCTCTACTCGATGAACTGGACGCCCCTGGGGGGGTTCGTGCGGATGGCGGGGGAGAACAATCCAGGCGTGCCGCGCAGCCTTTCCGGCAAGGGAGTTGGAACCCGTTTCCTGGTGCTGGTGGCGGGACCCTTGATGAACGCCCTCCTTCCCCTGGTCATCTTCACGGTGCTCTTCATGATCCCCCAGGACCTGACCGTTGGCCGCGTACTCATATCCGAGGTGGTGGCGGAGTCCGCCGCAGCCGAGGCCGCGGTCCAACCCGGCGACGTGGTGGTTCTGGTCGGCGGACACGAGATCGAGACCCGGCTGAACCTGACCCGGGCCATCGCCCTCAACGGGGGCTCCGAAATGGAGTGGGTGATCATCCGCAATGGGGTGGAGCAGATCATCCGGATAACGCCCCGGTTCGAACCCAACGAGGGGCGGTGGCTTGTCGGGGTGTTGCCTACCCTTACCGATACCCGAGAGGTGAGCCGCTCCAAGCCGGTATGGGAGGCGGTTCCGGAGAGCTTCGTCGCCACCTGGGAGCTGCTGGTACTGGTAAGGCAGACGATATTCGGCGCGGTTTCCGAGGGTTCCACCCCGGAGCTGTCCGGCCCCATTGGTATCGCCCAGTTGACCGGGGAGGTTACCCGAGAGGGAGGACTGACCGGCTGGTTGGCCGTTACCATCCTGCTGAGCATCAACCTGGCCATCTTGAACATCCTGCCCATCCCGATGCTGGACGGAGGACGGCTGGTGTTCGTGGTGCTGGAGTGGCTGCGCCGGGGCAAGCGGGTGCCTCCGGAGAAGGAAGGAATGGTACACCTGATCGGCTTCGCCCTTCTGCTCGCGGCGATCCTGGTGATCAGCGCCAACGACATCAACCGGCTGATCCAGGGAGAGAGCCGGCTGGGCTGATGACCGGCCCCGTTGATTCCCTCTTCTCATCACTTTCCACTCTCCCCTGCTTTCGTGTAACATTACCCTGGTGTCATTCCCGGTGGGGGGACTCAGTGTCCGACCGGAGGAGGCATCCGGCGTCAGGCGACACCGGTGGCCTGGCATGACGGCGACATTGGCTGGCGTACTGTCTTTGTGAAAGCTCTATGTAGGCGGCATTGTGCAACATTCCCTTCCCGCGATCGTCTTTTCGCCGCAAGCCGGAATCCAGAGAATCGTTGGCTGGATCCAGGCCTTCGCCGGGATGACGGATCCGGTATCAAGCCATTTCCAAGACACTTGTGCCCGGTTTCGGAAATAGCCGCTAAGATCATCCGTTCGCCCTCGGACTGTGGGATTGAGTTGAGAATGAGTAATGAATAACCGCCGTCCTACCAGGCCGGTCTACGTGGGTGGCGTCAAGGTCGGCGGCGGGGCCGGCATCACCGTCCAGTCGATGACCAAGACGGATACTCGGGATGTGGACGCCACTGTCCGCCAGATCCACGAGCTGGAGGAGGCGGGCTGCGAGATCATCCGGAGCGCCGTGCCCGATATGGAGGCGGCCCGGGCCATCGGAAAGATCAAAAAGCGGATTCACATCCCGCTGATCGCCGACATCCACTTCCACTACCGGCTGGCCTTGGAGTGCGTGAAGGGCGGCGTCGATTGTCTGCGCCTCAACCCCGGCAACCTGAGGGACGAAGGGCAGGTGCGGGAGGTGATCCGGGCCGCCAGGGAGCGTGGTATTCCTATCCGCATCGGCGTGAACTTCGGCAGCCTGCCCCCCGTGGGCGGCATTGGACGCACCAAAGGGTTCTCCCGGCACCTGGACCTGGTGAACAGGCTCCCCAAGGCCGGAGAAGGACGGGAAAGCGAATATAGCGTCGTCGACCACATGCTGGCCACGGCCCTATGGGAGATCAGCCTGCTGGAACAACAGGACTTCGACCACATCAAGATTTCGATGAAGGCCTTCGACGTGCCGACTACCGTGGAAGCCTACCGGCGCCTGGCCGGGATGGTCCCCTATCCGCTGCACTTGGGCATTACCGAGGCGGGCACGGCCCAGGCTGGGTCCATTCGCACCGCCTCCGGTTTGGGCGTGCTTCTCTACGAGGGTATCGGCGACACCATTCGCGTGTCCCTGAGCAGTGACGCCAAGGATGAAGTCGAAGCCGGATATGAAATCCTCAAATCCCTCAACTTGAGGCGAAAGGGCGCTGTCCTGGTGGCTTGCCCCAGCTGCGGCCGGGCCGACGTCGACGTGGTAAAGCTGGCCAACGAGGTAGACGCCTTGCTCAAGCGCGGTAACAAGAGCATCAAGGTTGCGGTCATGGGTTGCGAGGTCAACGGCCCCGGAGAAGCCAAGGATGCCGACGTGGGCATCGCCGCCGGGGCGGGCCGGGCGGTCATCTTCCGCAAGGGCGAAAAGGTGCGGGTGGTGCCCGGCGAAGAGATGCTTACGGCGCTGATGGAAGAAGTGGAAAATACGCCGGAGGCGCCATGAGATTTACCCGCCTGCTAACCAAAACCCTCCGGATTGATCCCCCCGAGGCTGAGACGGCCAGCCACCGGCTGATGCTGAAGGCGGGCCTGATTCACCAGGTGGCCTCTGGGGTCTACTCCTACCTGCCCCTGGCCTGGAGGTCCCTGCGCAAGATCGATAACATCATCCGGGAGGAGATGGACGCCGCCGGGGGCCAAGAACTGATGATGCCCAGCCTGCAGCCCGTGGAGCTGTGGGAACACTCCGGCCGTAAAGCCGCTTTCGGTGACAACCTGTTCTCCCTTGAGGACCGGCGGGGCCGCCCGATGGTCCTGGCCCCGACCCACGAGGAGGTGGTCACCGGCATCGTCAAGGCCCACATCCAGAGCTACCGCGATCTGCCGCTGATCCTGTACCAGATACAGACCAAGTTTCGCGATGAGATCCGGCCCCGGGCCGGCCTGGTGCGGGTGCGGGAGTTCGATATGAAGGATGCCTACAGCTTCAACGCAGACGAC
This sequence comes from uncultured Dehalococcoidia bacterium, assembly GCA_964401855.1. Taxonomy (GTDB): domain Bacteria; phylum Chloroflexota; class Dehalococcoidia; order Lucifugimonadales; family UBA3495; genus CAJWBT01. The sequence continues at coordinate 3,424 of CAYOAF010000113.1, read as the reverse complement.
GATAGCCTGGAGGAGAGCTACCAGGCGATGGCCCAGGCCTACCGCAACATCTACCGCCGGTCCGGACTGCCGGTGCTGATGGTCGAAGCGGACAGCGGGGCCATCGGCGGCAAGGACTCCCACGAGTTCATCCTGCCCGCCGCGTCCGGCGAGGACACGGTAATAATCTGTACCGGTTGCGGCTATGCCGCCAACGCCGAAAAAGCCGTCGCCACCTGCGAGAAGCTTCCCGATGAGCCCGAGCAGCCCTTGGAGGAGGTGAGCACCCCCGGGATCAAGACCATCGCCGGGCTGGCCCAGTTCCTCGGCATCCCGGAAGAGAAGACCTTCAAGGCGGTCTTCTACATGTCCGACAGTGAGCTGGCCTTCGTGACTATCCGAGGCGACCTGGCGGTAAACGAGGTCAAGCTCAGGAACGCCCTGCACTCCAACCATCTGCGGCTTGCCGACGATGATGAGGTGCGGGCCGCCGGGTTGGTGGCCGGCTCCGCGTCGGCCATCGGGCTAACCGGCGTCAAGCGAGTAGCCGACCGGTCCATAACCCAGGGCAGCAACTTCGTGGTGGGCGCCAACAAGCCCGACACCCACCTGCGCGGCGCCAACTATCCCAGGGACTTCCAGGTGGATATCATGGCCGACATCGCCCTAGCCCAGCCCGGCCAGCTTTGCCCTCAATGCGGCCATGGGCTGGAAGCGGCCAAGGGCATTGAGGTTGGGCACATATTCAAGCTGGGCACCTTTTTCGCCGAGACGTTGGGCGCGCTGTACCTTGACCGGGACGGCCAACAGCAGCCGATGACCATGGGGTGCTACGGCATCGGGGTGGGCCGGCTGCTTGCCGCGGCCATCGAGCAGAACCACGACGAGCGAGGCATCGTCTTTCCGGCCCCCCTCGCTCCCTACCAGGTGCACCTGGTGGGCCTGAACCTGGCTCAAAAAGATGTCGCCGCCGCCGCCGACGGCCTGTACCGGGAGCTGTGGGAACAGGGCATTGAGACGCTTTACGACGACCGGCCCGACCAGGCCGCCGGGGTGAAGCTGAACGATGCCGACCTTATTGGTCTGCCGGTGCGTCTGGTGGTCAGCCCGCGCAACCTGAGCAAAGGGATGGTGGAGGTAAAGGGGCGCCAGGAAACCGAGGCCGCGACGGTGGCCGCGAACCAGGTGGCGGCCACCGTTCGGGACTGGCTGAACTCTTCCTGACCCCCGCCCAGATCGAAGGATAGGCTCTTGGTAAGTATCCCAATACCTCGAGTGCGCCGGCTCCAGCGGTCCTTCGACAGGCTCAGGACGAACGGATAGGGGGCTCTTGCTCCGTTCGTGGTGAGCTTGTCGAACCACCTTTTGAAATCGGCCCTTGGTTCTGGTCAGGCTGGTTCCCGGCTACGCCTCGGCCGTCGCTTCGATCTCAATCATAAACTCGGGTGACGCCAGCCGGGTCACACCCAAGAGGGTGCTGGCGGGCCGGCAGTTGGCCGCGGCCAGGCGGCGGCCTGCCCCCCTGGCAGACGCGAAGAAGAGGTCCACGTCGGTTGTGTAGTAGTTCAGCCGCACCACGTCCGATAGGCTGAAGCCAGCTTCCCGCAGCACGGTTTCCAGATTGTCGATCGCCTGATTAATCTGGCCGGCCATGTCTTCAACGAATACCGGCTTTCCGTCGGCGTCGGAGGAAGTCTGTCCGGCGCAGATGAGGCGGCGCTGCACACCGCTGACTTCGTTGGCTTGGACATAGCCAAATCTGTCTTGCCACGTCCACGGGTTGATAATCCTTCGCTCCATGTGCGTCTCCTTCAGGGGGTAACTATCTCAAGGACAGTCTCAAGTGCCTTGACGCCCACCTGGACGAATTCGAATGGCGGTTCAACAGCCGCGATAACCCTTGGCTGTTTCGGGGTACCCTGCTGAAGTTGTTGACAGCTAGCCACATAAACTACAATCAACTGATCGCATGAATCTGTGTTTTATTAGTGACCTGCCCCCAGTATTTGTACCACTCCCTACGTTAGTCCGACAAGGGCTGGGACTGTGTTCGGCCAAGGCGGAATAATTAAATCCCCGGTTGGCGTAGGCACTGGCAAAGTTCGGGTCTAGGTGGATGGCCTTGTAGTAGTCCTGGATAGCCCTGTTCTATTTTAGGCGTAGGAAGGCCCTCTGACGAGAAATCAGAGGGCTTTCTGTTTACCGACCGCCGGCCATTTATGACTGAAAGGAAGCTCGTCTAGTCGGTTTGCTTAAAGTGGACGTCGTCAAAGGCGATGGATGTTAATGTGCCGGCTTCATATCCGACTTTGCCATAATTGAGGGCCCGCCGTAGTCCGAGTGTTATGCTGGCGATATCCGGGTAGTGTTTCTTCAATGCGTAAGGTTTGAAGATATAGATTTTCTCGTGCCATTCATTTGGGGCCTCAAGTGGACTGTCTCCCGTGGTTACGGTCCCTACATATTTCCCTTGCGAGTCGAATAGCTTGATATCCATCCATGGTATCCCTTGCCAGAATGGCAATGGATGGGCCTGAGGAGCGTAGTAATGAGCCGAGAAAGTGTACTTTTTACCGGAGTCGATGGGGATTCTTTGGATAGTTTCGTAACCAGGAGGTCTGCGGGGATCATTTCCTTGGCTGGCCATCAACAGGACAGCCACGCGTTTATCTAAGGCCAACTCGGGATAGCTAACACCGAAAGCAACGTCAGTGCCGTTGCTTTACTTCCTCCAGCCGAAACTTAGGTCATCGCTTATTTCAGTGCAAGGAATTCCGCAATTCTGAGAACAAGCCCAGCCGTTCTCAAAGGAGGGGTTAGGAGCCAAGTTAGGTCCATCAGCCAAGGCTGATTCCATTGGAGCGCTGGAAAGAGCCACTATTGCCATGAGCGCCACTGCTACTACCTGGTTTTCACACTCTTGATTCTGAACATGTTCCTTTCCTCCTGTATCATGAGTTTGACTTGCCTGCATCAATGCTTACACAGGAAAGGAAAAGGCTCTGTAACCTTGGTCATCATGGGACCGTGAGGTTCATCACATCTGGGCCTTACCCCTCGAGTCTAGAGGCGGAGACTACCGCTCGCCTGAGTTCGTCCACGTGGGCGCTAACCAGGCCTGACGTGTATTGGCGGTCGTTTAGCGCCTTGCACACGCGGTTACCGAAACCAACAACACAGTGACGGTCAATTTGAAGATAAGCCATCGCCGCATACCGTAATTCTGGCAAACTTGTGGTGCTAGATCAGGTGGCGCTGTCCTTGCGACGGCAGCCTGTACCGAGACGAAGTTGACTGTAGACCATCAGCGATAATGGGACTGCGATAATAAGCCAGGGTCATCCCAGGCTGGGTCTGACTCATAATGGGACAGGCGTGTTGCCTTGCATGTGATCTGTCGATCTGGTGCCGGGTGGCCCCTCTGGCACCACCCTCCGAGCGTGTT
>CAYOAF010000112.1:0-11756 GCA_964401855.1 uncultured Dehalococcoidia bacterium | reverse complement strand
TCGTGGACCTGCACCAGGTCCACGTCCTCCGGCCCTATCCCGCTCACCTCGTAGGCTTCCAGGGCCGCGGGCTCGGTCCGGTAGGGGCTGAACGCCGAATGGTCGCTGCCCCGCCCGTTGTAGCTGCCCGAGCGCAGCACTGCCGCGGCCACGCGGACGGCCCGGTCCTTATTTACTCCGTAGCGGTCCATGGCATCCGCGGTGCACAGGACGGCGGCGGCCGCGCCCTCGCTGGTGGGGCAGCACTGGAAAAGGGTGAGGGGGTCGGAGATCAGTCGCGAGCCCAGGACTTGCTCCAGAGTGTGGGTTTCTTTGCGGTGGGCGTAGGGGTTGAGGGCGCCGTTCTGGCGGGCCTTCACCGACACTTGGGCCAGGGCTGAGGCCGGCGCGCTCGTTTCTTCCATGTAGCGGCGCATCCGCAGGGCGTACCCGGCCATCATGTGGTCCGCACCGATGTTGCGCTCGGGACTGTCCTCGGCGGTCACCGTGACCGGCCCCCGGGGCACCTTTTCGGCCCCGAAGGCCAGCGCCAGGTCAAACACCCCGCTGGCGACGCCCCAGTAGGCTTGCCAGAAGGCGGTGGACCCGCTGGAACAGGCGTTTTCCACGTTTATTATAGGTATCCCGGTCAAGCCCAGCTTGCCCAGGGCGGTTTCACCCACCGACATTCCGTGGTAGTAGACGTGGCCGAAGTAGGCCACCGGGATGTCTTTCCAACGGACCTCCGCGTCCTTCAGGGCGGCTACCACCGCCTCCAAGGCCAACGCGGCCAGGTCTTTGTCCGGAAACCTGCCGAATGGGTGCAATCCCACCCCTGTGACCATCACCTCGCGGCCGGGACGGAACTGGGTCACGGCTTTGCCTCCTCGGTGCTCTCGGGCGGATCATGCGCCGGCCGCCATTTGTAGACCGCCGTTTCGGTATCCCCCTCGCCGGCCTTCACCGGCTGCAGAGCCAGCTCGACCGCCATCCCGATTCTCAAGGCGGCCTCCGGGCAGTCGATCACCTCGGCCAGCACCTGGGGTCCCTCCGGCAGCTCGACCTGTCCCAGGACGTAAGGAACGGGCCCCGGCCAGCCCGGCGGCGGCACCCGAACCACGGTGTAGCTGTACAGGGTCCCCCTCTTGCTCAGTTCGACCGGCTCCAGCTCGTTCGACGTGCATCCCTGGCAGTAGGTTGCTGGCCCGAATACGTGGCTCCCGCATTCCCGGCAGCTGAACCCCAGGAGGACTCCCTCGGTCCCCTCCTCGTTGGTCAGCTTCAAACGGGCGGTGTCGACGGAAACGGTCATAGGCTGGGTAATCTCCTCTATACTGGGAAGTTCAGCTTAAACCGGCCTTTGGGGGGTGTCAACCCGGGGTGTTCGACCCCATTGACCGCGTTCCGGGAACATGGTAGGTTTGGGAATGCCGAAAAAGCGCGACGCCAGCCAGACGCGGAGGCATGGGGCTCACCTGCCCTTCATGTCACCACGGCGGCGGCGAGCAGTCCTGACCTGGCAGGGGCCAGTATGAGCGACATGACGGTGCCCGCGGCTCCCGGGGGCAGAAACCCTTGGGAATTGACCCTGGGACAGTTCCTGGACATAGCGGTTGCCCGGAGCCCGGATAAGATCTGTCTGGAAATGTCCGGACAGCGGTTCACCTATGCCCAGCTGTGGCGGAAGGCGCTGCAAACCGCCGGCATGTTCCAGTCGATGGGCGTGGGCAAAGGGGATAGGGTATGCCTGTTCCTGCCCAATTGCCCCGAGTTCCTATTCTGCTGGTTCGGCTTGTCGGCCCTGGGCGCCATCAGCGTACCGGTCAACACCGCCTACAAGCGGGACGAGATGGCCTATATCCTCAACGACGCCGGCGCCAAAGCCCTGGTAGCCCACGGCTCGTTGCTGGCCGTGGCCCAACAGACAGTCCTTCTCGCCCCCAGCCTGCGGCACCGGCTGGTGGCCGGAGAAGAACCCCCCTATGGTCCCCCTTTCGTAAGGGGGGATGAAAAGGGGGTCAATGGATGGGCCGACTTCACCGAGGCCTTGTCCAGGTCCGATGTTCCGGCGGCGCGGCCGGAGGTTTCTCCGCAAGATATCTCGATGCTGGTCTACACCTCCGGAACCACCGGCAACCCTAAAGGGGTCATGGTGACCCATCAGATGTATGTGGCCGCCGGCCAGGGGTTCGCCCACTGGACCAAGGCTGCCCCCGAGGACCGGTTTTTCACCTGCCTGCCCTACTTCCACGCCAATATCCAGTACTACTCTACCATGGGGTCTCTGGCAGCCGGCGCCACGCTGGTGGTGGCTGACCGGTTCAGCGCCTCCCGCTTCTGGGGCCAGGTCCGGGAGTCCAAGGCCACGGTCGTCAACTTTATCGGGATGATGATGCCGGTGTTGGCCAAGCAGCCGGAGTCGCCCGCCGACCGGCAGAATTCAGTCCGGCTCTTTTACGGTTCTCCGGCCGCGTCTCCCGAGTTCTTGGAAGCGTTCCAGGAACGGTTCGGCACCGAGATTATCGTCGGCTTCGGCATGACCGAGACCTGCTACGGCACTATCGAGCGCATCGGCGAGGCGCGCCGCCCCAGCTCTTCCGGGCAGGCCAGGCAACACCCCGACCCCAGCTTCATCAACAGCGTTCGCTTGTCCCACCCCGAAACTGGCGTACCGGTGGGCTTTGACACAGTAGGCGAGATCACCATCAAGAACCCGGCGGTGATGCCCGGCTACTGGCGGAACGAAGAGCAGACGCTGCTGGCCCTTCGCGACGGCTGGCTGTACACCGGGGACCTGGGCTGGATGGACGAGGACGGCTTCCTGTACTTCGTCGACCGGAAGAAGGACATTATCCGGCGGAGAGGCGAGAACATCTCCTCCCAGGAGGTGGAGAACGTGATCAAGCGCCTCCCTGACGTTCTGGACTGCGCGGTCCTGGCCGTTCCCTCGGAGCTGGGGGAAGACGAGGTCAAGGTCTACGTGTTGCCCCGGTCCGGCGTCACGGTGAAGCCGGAAGATCTGGTCCTTTGGTGCGCCGAGCACCTGGCCTATTTCAAGGTCCCCCGGTACGTGGAGATGCGGGACGACCTGCCCCGCACTCCCAGTCTCCGGGTTCGCAAAGACCTGTTGCGGCAGGAGCGGGAAGACCTGATCGAAGGCTGCTTCGACCGGGAGGCGGCCGGGATTCACATTCGCTGAGCCTGGCGGTCAGCCTTCGGCCATTGGCTGATAGCTGAAGGCTGACTGCTGATTGCTCCGAATGCAGAGATAACGAAGCGGCTAGAAAGAACCGAGAGGTTCCTGAAGGAGGAAGGAAATGGCGGACTACAACTATGAGACCCTTCTCGTGGAAAAGCGAGACAGCATCCTGACCATCACCCTAAACCGCCCGGAACGCCTCAACGCGGTCAACGAGACCATGCACCACGAGCTGGAGAACGTGTTTGCCGCGGTTGGCGTAGACCCAGGGATAAGCGCCGTGGTGGTGACCGGTTCCGGCCGGGGCTTCTGCTCCGGCGGCGACGTCCGGGCCATGGATGAAAGGGGCGGCGCCATCGCCCTCGCGGCCCGGCCCCTGGGCGCCGTCTCCCAGAGCGGCCGGCGCCTCTTCCACAACATGCTGTGGGTGGAGCAGCCGGTGATCTGCGCCCTCAACGGCGTGGCTGCCGGCCTGGGGGCGACCATCGCCCTGTTCTGCGACATCGTCTACGCCTCGGACCGGGCCCGAATCGGCGACACCCACGTCCGCGCCGGGCTGGTGGCCGGCGACGGCGGCGCTATTATCTGGCCCCTGCTCATCGGCATGTCCAAGGCCAAGGAGCTGCTCATGACTGGGGACATCGTAGACGCTCAGGAAGCGGAGCGCATCGGCCTGATCAACAAGGTGGTCCCTCACGATGAGTTGATGGAGACGGTCATGGAGTTGGCCCAGCGCCTGGCTTCTGGCCCCGCCCTGGCCGTGCGAGCTACCAAGCACACGCTGAACAAGAGGTTGTGGAATGATCTGAACATGATGTTGGACCTGGGACTGGCCTTGGAGGAGCGAAGCTCCCGTCACGAAGACCACAAGGAAGCAGCCCGTGCCTTCGTGGAGAAAAGGACCCCTTCGTACAAGGGGACAATTTAGCGGTCAGCTAGTAAGCACCAGCTCGTCACCTGCTGGCCCGCCTCTCAATGACTGTGGGGCGGGCGGTGGGAAAACCGGGTAGTCGCTGGTGAATCGGCCAATTATTGGGCGGACTCCGCGCTGTCGGTGGGTTTGAGGTGTTTAAGGGCGGAGATGCCTGCAAGAAGAGGAAACGATATGGAAACCGTTGGGTTCATCGGACTGGGGAACATGGGGGGCGGAATGGCTGCCAATATCCAGAAGGCGGGGTATCCCATGGTGGCTTACGATCTCCGTGAGGAGACAACCCGGCCTTTCCTGGAGAACGGGGCCCGGCTGGCCAACTCTCCCGCCGAGGTGGCCGGACTGTGTGACGTTACTCTTACGTCCTTGCCCGGCCCCAAGGAAGTCGAGGAAGTGGCCGTCGGGCAGGAGGGACTGCTGGAGGGGATCAAGCCTGGCGGGATATTCATCGAGCTGTCCACCAGCCGACCGACGCTCATTCGCCAGATTGAGCCCCGGTTCCGGGCGAAGGGCGCCCACGTGCTGGACGCGCCCATCAGCGGCGGCAAGAGCGGGGCGGTGTCCGGGAACCTCGCGGTGATGGTGGGCGGCGAGCGCGAGGTCTTTGACCGTATCAAGCCCCTGCTGGACTCCTTCGGCGACAAGGTATTCTACGCCGGTGAAATCGGCGCGGGCAGCGTGGCCAAGCTGGTTCACAACATGATCGGCCACGGTGTGAAGCAGGCCATCGCCGAAGGGCTGACCCTCGGCGTCAAGGCCGGCGTGGACGCCGAGGCCCTCTGGCAGTGCGTGCGCCGCGGCTCCTTGGGCCGGATGCGCGTCCTCCACGAGGGGATGGCCCGGACGGTGTTCCGGGGCCAATACGAGCCGCCCAGCTTCGCCCTGGAGCTGTCGCGGAAGGACATCGGGTTGGCAACCGAGCTGGGCCGGGAGTTCAACGTGCCGATGCCGGTGGCGAACATCGCCGAGCAGATAGTCATCCAGGCCCTGAACCGGGGATGGGGGGACCTGGATAGCAGCGCTACCTTTCTGCTTCAGGAGGAGAGCGCCGGGGTAGAGGTGCGGGCGCCCCAGGTGGATCCGGCAAGGGCGGGCCGGTTCATCACGACCAACCCCGACGCTTAGGCGCTCCGCTTACTGAGGGGCATCGCAGAAACCGCGGAAACCGATGAGGCCCGGCGAAGAGCCGGGCCTCAAAATCTGTTGCCAACTATCCAAGTGAATCAGCTTACGGGAGGGCTGTACTCCGAAACCGCCCCATCGAAAACAACGCCCAACTCTCTCCACAGCCCGTGGAGCAAGACCTGGTCGCTGGGCAGCCCATTGCTGACCTTCCGCCGGGGCACCAGGGCCTCACGGCTCTCCCGCAAAGCCTTGAGGTCGTCGTCGATTAGCTCAATTATGGCTTTCCTGACCCCGGTGTCATTGCCGATATCAGGGTAGAGTTTCCAGCATTCAGCGGTTACGCTCTTCAGCCATTCGCCCTCGGTCGAGCACGCGCCCCTGTCTTCCGCGAAGTGCCAAGAGTACCAGGCGACCACCATTTCCCGGAACAAAGTCAGGTCTTCCGCCGGCGCACCGACTATCGACATCTGGACATCGAATCGGTGGTTGTCTCCCGGGTGGCCTTCTACCGCCGCGAACTTCCGCCCGCCTCCCAGGCCCCTCACGACGATGTCGTGAACGTTGGAGGCGGTGATGCCTACGCCTGAAGCAGAGTCAACGTGGCCAACCCCCACTTCGCCAACCCTCCACAGCTTCTGCTCCATGGCGGAGGCGCCCCGGTGCATGTCGGCCAACAACTCGCCCAAGTCCTCGCCGAACCGAGCCCCATGGGAGATGATCGAAAGGAAACCGGCCTCCAGTGATACATTGTCCTGAATCTTCTGAGACATCGCCAAGGCCAGAAGGTCCTCTATCTGTTGCAGACCCATCCGGTTGGTGCCATAGACGGGCAACCCCTTCATGGCGCGCCTGACCGTCTCGGCTACGTCGACCGCGTCGGGATTGCTGAGTTGGAACCGCTCCAGGATCCGATGGGCGATTGCTAGGGCCTGCTCTCCGCGCAGCAGGTTCCTCACGGTGGGGTCATCGCTCTCGAAAGTCCATAGCTCAGGATTGGTCACTTCCTGGAAGAGACCGCCGCCCAAGCTGGCGCGCTTCCGCAGTGCCGGCGTGACCTCGGCCCATGTCGACAAGTACTCTTTGATCTCAACTTCCATGGCCTTGACGATCTCGGCCACGTGGTTCTGGCAGAGGTCCTCCAGCCAGTAGCCCATCTGGGCCTTCCATCGTGGGAGGCGCCTCCGGCGGTCCGTGGGCTCCGCCAGGTCATTGAAGGAGTACTCTGCCACCTGGGGCAGGTCCCGATGGGTGGTGCGATAAGAGAGGTTCTCCCACCTCCTGACGGAAGGCTCCTGGTACGGCGCCTGGACGAGGTCATAGAGGAACCGGGTTTCGAACCTGATGCGAATCTCCCGGATGAGCTCGTCCCGCTTGAGGTCGGCAGTGCTCTCGGCACGCGCCTTCTCGTTACGAATCTGGCCATTAGCCTCAAGGATCAAATGGTTGCTGATGTTGCCTTCTGGGCTCAACTGCTCAAATATCAGTTGAACCGCCTTGTCTATCTCTTCCAGGGAGCCATGCATCACCGAGTGGAGTTGCAAGAGGACGTCCTGAGAACTGGCCCCGCTCGCGTCAGGGCTCAAGAAATCCAACGGGTCCATTGCTTGGACCGCCACGTTGGACGCTTCTTTGAAAGATGCTCTCTTCCTTGGCATCTTCATTTTTTTGAGCCAATTAGCTATTCGCATAATTATCTACCTGTAGCCGTCGTTCCATTTGGTCTGAAGATATTGGCGGGCCGTCAAGTTGAAGAAACCTTGCAGGAGACCGACTTCCTTGGAGCAGATGGAGCCAAACCGGGCGTCCACCTTGTTGTTGGCCTCTCTCATGGTCTCGTGGTAGCGGGCCCACCAGTCCTGTCCTGTCCCCCATGCTTCGGCGACCAGCGTTTCCATGACTCGGGCGATGTGGGCCCGTTGCGCGGGGAGGGAATCTTTGGGTGAACGGTGCATCAGCGCGATGTCGAAATGGGGGCCAGCGGCCTGGACCTTCTTGTCGGGATAAACGGTCACGTAGTAGGTGTCCGACCCGGTAAAGTTTCCTTCACCCGCGGATACCCCGGTCACGGTCCGGAGGAACTGGATCGTGGAGTAAGCATTTCTCAGTTGGAGGGGATAGCTGTTGTCCGGGTCTCTGGACATTCCCCTCTGGGGTACCAACAGATGGAGGACCACGCTGAAGTTGTAGGACGTTCCCCTGGCCTCGGAGAGGGCTGCCAGCAGGACTGGCAGCGCGCCGATGGTCCCGCCGCCGAGGAAGGCGATTACGTGGACCCTTAAATAGGTCTTTCCTTCGTAGTACGGGCAAACCTCCCCAATCAGCGCGTCAAGGTGGCCCCGGATCGCAGCGTAGTTGTACCGGCCCGCAACGCCGGCGTTTGCCAGCATCCCCAACGCGCCCTCCCGGGAGAGGCTGAGGTGCTTCAACTCCGGCACGCATTCGGTAATCCAGGGCCTCAGGTCCCGCAGGTTGGAGAAATGGGGAAGCGTGAGGGGGATGAAACGCGACGCTCTGGAGATTTCATCCCGGGTGGCCTCCCGGGTATCCATGTAGAGGAATCCCAGAGATTTTTTATCGGTCAGGCTCCAGTTAGCGGTGAGGTCTTCCAGGTGTCTCCCGATCTGGCAAGCTGTCGAGCCAAGGCCCACGACCACGGCCGGAGACGCAACCCGCTGCTCCAACCTTGTTCCTCCCAGTTTAGTTTGAACGCTGCCTTGGACCGCTGAAGTTGCCATAGGGCCTCCTGAGTCGCCGTTGGCTTTGAACCCTTTACGAGTTCGGTTACGGGTAACATTGGTGTACAATGATATTCCCTTCTTTTATGTGTGTCAACTTTAGCGACTATCCTGGCATACGTCGCGTTTCGGATTAGAACGCTGCTGGTTTACATAAATCCGGCGGCGGGGCCGTTACAGCCCGCCGTCTATGCTCACGTCGATGACGGCAGGCTTGCCGCTGGTGTAAGCCTTGCTCAGAGCAGGACCAAGCGCCTCGAGGTCTTCCAATTTCTCTCCGGCCACTCCCATGCCCCTGGCGATGTCTGCCAAGTCCAGGGGACTGGCGAATCGCTGGCGCCCGGGTTACCGAATATGTACTCCACCCCTTCGGCGATGAGCATCTGGGCCAGGGCGTGTTTCCCGGTCATTGCCGGCATGGCAGATAAGTCCTTTCCCTATTGGTTATCGGCTACCGGCCAGCTCAAAGGCGCCGCCTGTAGCTGAAAGCTGACCGCTGACAGCTATTTGTCCTCGTAGATCATCCACTCCAGCAGGTTCTGGTCTGGGTCGCGGGCGTACAGGCTCAATGAGGGGAACCCGCCGCCGCCCCGGGCGCCTCTGCGGGCCACCGGGCCCTGGATGACCTCCACCCCGGCCTTGTTCAGCATCTCCTGACACTCCTCCACCGTACCCTCCCAGACGAAACAGATGTCGGTGCAGCCGGGCATCGCGGTCGGCCCACGCAGGTTGGCGGTGAAACCCTCGGGATGGATGTTGATCTTGGAGTCCCCGACCCGGATGGAGAAAATGTTCACCTTGCCGGCGCGCCACTCATCTTCGTCGTTGATGGAAAAGCCGACACTCTTGTAGAATGCGATCAAGCGCTCTGCATTGACGGTTGGCATGGCGATGTGGTCGATGCTTACTGTTGCCATTTTGGACCTCCTTAACGTCCCCAATTTTCGCTTTTTGGCGCCGAGGTCCTGATCAAAAAGAAGGCGCCGGATGCCCCCCCGCGACGCGGGCCACCTCGTCAACGGCGCGGTCTATCTCCTCCGCCGTGGTAAACCGGCCGACCGAGAAGCGAATGGTTCCCAAGGCATATTCCGGCGGCACCCGCATGGCCTCGAGGACCCCGGAGACCTCCACTCGGTCGCTGTGGCAGGCCGAGCCGGCGGACGCGGCCACGTCTCTCAGCTCGGAGAGGATGGTATTGGCTTCCAGTCCCTTGAAGCTAACACTCGCCGTATTGGGCAGCCGCTTCTCAATATGCCCGTTGACCCGGGCATTGGGAAACCGGTCCAGCAGACCACCCTCCAGCCGGTCCCGCATCTCCTGCATGTGGTCGCGGTATTTAGACAGGTTCCGGTCGATCAGCTCGAAGGCTTCGCCCAGCGCCACGATCTGAGCCACGTTTTCCGTCCCGGCCCGCCAGTCCATCTCGTGGTTCGCGCCATTGATCAGCTTTTCCAGCTTTACCCCGGTCCGAACGTATAGCGCTCCGATCCCTTTGGGCGCGTACAACTTGTGGCCGGCGATGGTGAGCAGGTCCACCCCCAACTCATCGACGTGGACCGGGATTTTCCCGATCGATTGGGCGCAGTCGGCGTGGACCGGCACGCCCCGGCGATGGGCGATGCCGGCGATGCCGGCGATGGGCTCGACGGTGCCCACCTCGTTGTTGGCGTGCATGATGGTTACCAAAACGGTCTGCGGCGTAATGGCCGCTTCAACGTCTTGCGGGTCGACCAGCCCGTACCCGTCCACGGGCAGATAGGTAACCCGGCAGCCGTTCTTCTCCAGGTGGCGGCACACTTCAACCACCGAGGGATGCTCTACGGCCGAGGTGATGATGTGATTGCCCTTGCTCCGGTAGGCGCCGGCCATTCCTTTGATGGCGTGGTTGTTCGACTCGGTCCCGCCGCTGGTGAAGACCACCTCATCCGCCCGGCAGCGGAGGGTCGCGGCCACCTGGTGGCGGGCTCTTTCAACCGCCTCCTTGGCGGTGGCCCCGAACGCGTGACCGCTGGACGGGTTTCCGAAGTGTTGCTGAATGAACGGCAACATGGCCTCGACGACCTGGGGGTCTATGGGTGTGGTGGCGTTGTAGTCGAGATAGGTGGGATTCATCGGCTCCGGTCTCCTGTCGCTCCTGATTGCTCGCCGGCTCTGGGGCGAGCCTCGGTTAGCCTCCAATGTTATCCTCAACAGGCGCCGCTGGCAAGCAAAATCCCCCCCGGCCCCTCGTGGAAAGGCATCGATGTAGTATTATGGTGCCGCAACGGAATACCTCTCTGCCGAAAGCTAGAAGCTGACAGCTGAGGGCTGGTATTGGAGGCGTCATGTTCGACCTGCTCATCAAAGACGGCCGCGTCGTCGACGGCACCGGCCAGACCTGGTTCCAAGCCAGCGTGGGGGTCTCCGGTGATAGGGTCACCATCCTGCGGGGCGACACCTCGTCGTTGCAGGCAGCCCGGATCATCGACGGCAGCAGTTACGTGGTCTGTCCGGGCTTCATCGACATGCATTCCCACTCCGAACTGAAGCTGCTGGCCGAGCCCAGGCATGAGGCCAAGGTCCGCCAGGGGGTTACAACCGAGGCTTTAGGGATGGACGGCCTCTCCTACGCCCCCATTTCCCCGGCCAACTTGGAGCAGCTTCTCACCTATCTCGCGGCGGTCAACGGCACGCCGCCGCCCGGCGTCAGGTGGGGCACCGTCAAGGAGTTCCTGGACCTGTTCGACGAGCGGGCGGCCTGCAACGTCATCTTCATGGTGCCCCACGCCGCCATTCGGGTGGAGGCCATGGGATGGGAAAACCGGCTTCCAACCGGCGCGGAGTTGGCCCAGATGCAGGAGTTGGCCCGCCAGGGAATGCGGGACGGCGCCTTCGGCTTCGCCACCGGTCTGACCTACGCTCCTGGGGCCTACAGCGACACCGGCGAACTGGTGGCCGTGTGCGAGGCCATTAAAAACCTTGGCGGCTTCTACATGACCCACGCCCGGTACACTCTGGGCGACCGGCTGCTGGACCCCTTCCGGGAGGCGGTCGCCATCGGACGCCGCAGCGGGGTGCCGGCGCATATATCCCACTACCACAACCCCGTCGACGGAATGGGCGAGCGGATGCTGGCCCTGGTGGATGAGGGACTGAGCTCGGGACTTGACATAACCTTCGACCAGTATCCCTATGCCGCGGCCAGCACCATCCTGCATCCGCTGCTGCCCTATTGGGTGCACGCCGGGGGTCCCAGCGCTTTGCTGCGGCGGATTCGAGACCCGGGGACCCGGGACAAGATCAGTGGAGCGATGGACCCACTGTGGGGGCCGTCCCTGGAGGACTTCTTCTTCAGCCACCTCGGCACGGCCGGGAACAAGGAGTGGGAGGGCCGCTCTCTGGCGGACCTGGCCCGAGCCCAGGGCAAGCGGATGGTTGACACCATCTGCGATCTGCTCATCGAAGAAAACCTGGAAGTGGCCTTCGTGGCCCGCACCGGCAACGCGGACAACATCCGCACGATCGTCCGCCACCCGGCTCATATGGTGGGCTCCGACGGGCTGCTTACCGGGGGGATGCCCAACCCCCGAAGCTACGGCACCTTCCCCTACGTCTTGGGACAGTTCGTCCGTGAGGAGGGGCTGCTTCGATTGGAGGAAGCCGTGCGCAAGATGACGGCCATCCCGGCCCAACGATTGGGGATCAGCGACCGTGGGGTGCTGCGGGATGGCATGAAGGCCGACATAGTTGTCTTCGACCCGGACAAGGTCCAGGCAAAAGCCACCTTCGAACAACCGAAACAGTACCC
>CAYOAF010000111.1:0-2774 GCA_964401855.1 uncultured Dehalococcoidia bacterium | reverse complement strand
TGAGGTGGATCCCATCATTTGGACAGGATCGGGGCTAAATTAAGAGAGAGTCCTGCTGTCCCGCCACAGTTTACCACTGCTTGTCTGGGTGACCACCCCGTCGTAGTGGGTCGTCTTGGTGGTTCCACCGAATCCAGGCCGAACACCTCGGCTGGCGTTCGGTAGCCCAGAGCCTGATGGGGCCGTTGGCCGTTGTAGAAATGAAAGTAGGCGTCGAGCCCGACCTTGGCCTCCCATCCGTTCGAGTAGGCTTTCAGGTACACTTCCTCGTATTTCACCGTCGGCCACAGCCGCTCCACGAAGATGTTGTCGGCGTATCGCCCTTTCCCGTCCATGCTGATTCTAATCCCATGCTTCTTCAGGAGCCCGATGAAGGCTTCGCCGGTGAACTGGCTCCCCTGGTCGGTGTTGAAGATCTCCGGCTTTCCCTTGCTCAGTGCCTCCTCCAAGGCATCGACGCAAAAGTCGGCATCCAAGGTGTTGGATAGGCGCCAAGCCAGCACGTACCGACTGTACCAGTCGATGATGGCCACCAGGTATAGGAATCCCCTGGCCATTGGGATGTAGGTGATGTCCGTTGCCCACACTTGGTTGGGCCTAGTGATCTCCATACCACCCAGCAGATAGGGGTACACTTTGTGGCCCAATGCCCGCAGGCTGGTCCGGGGTCGCCGGTAGATGGCCTGGAGTCCCATGATCCGCATCAGGCGCTGGACCCGCTTCCGGCTCACTGGGCGCCCTTGCCTCTGGAGCCAGACCGTCATTAGCCGAGAGCCGTAGAAGGGCGTGGCCAGGTATTGCTGGTCTATCTGCTTCATGACGGCTAGGTCTTCCTGGGATGTGGCCCTGGGCCGATAGTACACGCTCGACCTGCTGATGCCCAGCAGAGCGCACTGCTAGACCGTGGACAGGGCCGGATGCTGGCGGTCGGCCTGGACAGCCTGGTTGAACTCTTCGCCGGGGCGGTATTGATATGGCGCTTGAGCTTGGAGCGAGATCAGAGGGAAGAAGAGGCAGCCGAACGGAAAGCGGAACGCTTGGTGGGGGCAACCTTCTTCTTGTTGTCGGCGTACATCCTGGTCCAGTCATCAGCCTCTCTGTTGGGCTGGTTCCCCGAGCCGAGACAGAGCCTCATTGGCATTGCGTTGGTCGTGACAAGTGCGGTGGTCATGACCGCCCTTTACTTTAGGAAGATAGGCATCGCCAAAGCGCTGTCCTCTAAGGCCCTGAGGGCAGAAGCCGTCGAGAGCCTGATGTGCGACCTCCAGGACCTCACTCTCCTCATAGGACTTGGGCTCAACGCCCTCTGGGGTTGGTGGTGGGTGGACCCTGTCGCCGCTCTAGCGCTTATCCCCTTCTTCATCAAGGAGGGTTGGGAGGGCGTCTTCGAGCACGAAGAGTGAGCACATTGCGCTAGATGACCCCTTCCGCCTGCAGCGTGGCGAACTCTTCCTGGGAAACGTCCAGGATGCCGCGATAGATCTCCTCGTTGTGCTGGCCCAACAGAGGGCAGGGCATCCGAATAGACCCCGGCCTCTTGGACAGCTTGGGAAACACCCCCACCAGGGGGAGAGTTCCCTTGCCGTGGTGGTCCACCTCCACCAGCATCTCCCGGGCCCGGATTTGCGGATCTTCCAGCACGTCCGCCAATTCGTTGACTCTGCCGTAGGCCAACTCCGCCTCGCCCAGGGCGGCCTCCAAGGCGCCGGCGGTCAGGGTGCCGGTCCACTGGGCCACCAGATTGTTGAGGCCGTTCCGGTGTTCCATGCGCCCGCCTCTCGTGTTGTAGCGCGGGTCTTCGGCCAGTTCCGGTTTGCCCATGAGCCGGCATAGCCGGGGGAAGTGGTTGGAGTCGTGGGCGAAGATATACACCAACTTGCCGTCGGACGTCGGAAAGGCGTCGGCCGGTGCGGCGCCGGTGCTGTGAGAGCCCCCGCGTGGCACTCCCAGGCCCAGGTACTGGCGCATGAGGGAGTAGCCCATCAGCACCAACTGGCCCTCGAGAAGGGAGACGTCCACATGCTGTCCCTCGCCGGTCCTCTGCTGGTGGAAGAGGGCCAGGATTGCGCCGATGGCGCCGAAGAGGCCGGCCGTGGAGTCGGCGATGGCGGCTCCGACCCTGACTCCAGGACGGTCCTCGAAGCCCGTCACGCTCATTATGCCGCTCATGGCCTGGGCCACCGTATCGAAGGCCGCGCGTTCGGCGTAGGGTCCAGTCTGCCCGAAGCCCGAGGAAGAAACCATGACAATACCGGAGTTCATCTTGGAAACTTCTTCGTAGGAGAAGCCGAACCGGGCCATGACGCCGGGGCGATAGTTTTCCACCAGCACGTCCGCCCGCTTGATCAAGCCGCGCAGTAGCTCCTTCCCTTTTTCCGTCTTGAGGTTGAGGGTGACGCTCCTCTTGTTGCGGTTGAAAGCAGCAAAGTAGAGGGAGAGGCCGTCGATGTTGGGTGAGTTCTGGCGGCCGTGGTCGCCGCCGCCGGGCTCCTCAACCTTGATCACCTCGGCTCCCATGTCGCCCAGTATCATGGTGCAGGTGGGCCCCGCCTGGAATCGGGTCAGGTCCACCACCTTGATCCCAACCAGGGGTCCTTCGTTCTTGGCGCTGACGCCGTTGCCGTTAACCATTCTTCCTCCTCGGCAGGAACCCCCGGTCAAGCTACGCCCCAGGCTTCGGGGGCTACCGTATCTCGGGCAATGATATCATGCTCTCCGGCGGCCTGGTACAGGGCAGCCTCGGTGGCGGCGCCGGTTACCATCCCTTGAACAAT
>CAYOAF010000110.1:0-6345 GCA_964401855.1 uncultured Dehalococcoidia bacterium | reverse complement strand
TTGACCTTGTTCAGGTAGATCTCCATGCCGATCCGCGGGTTCTCCCAGTCGGCCTTGGTCATGGTGAAGTTGATGCCCTTATCGATCCACTCCGGGCGCAACGGGTATTTCCTGACCCGCTCCATGTGGCGGTCGACAAGCTTGAGGAATCTCAAGTGATCGGCCACCGCAACGCCGCCGGTGCCCCGGACCACAAGCGCCTTCAGGTTTTTGGAGCCCATGACGGCGGCCAGGCCCCCTTTGCCCAGGGTGGCGCTGCGGTCAACCAGGGTCAGTGAGACCCCCACCAGGTTCTCGCCGGCCTGGCCAATGGCGATGACGCTGGAATTCCCACCGTGCTTTTGCCACAGGGCATCGGTGGTATCGCAGAGGTCCTGTCCCCAGAGGTTGCCGGCATCGCAGATCTCAACCGTCTCGTCCACGATGTTGAGGTACACCGGACGGTCGGCCTTCCCGGTGATGGCCAGGTGGTCGTAGCCGGCCGCCTTGAGCTCGGCGGCAAACTTGAGGCCCCCGTTCCCCGAGGCAATGGCGCCGGTCTGGGGAAACTTGGTGGTGGCGGAGATCCTGGAGGAGCCCGGAGCCATGGTGCCCGACAGGACACCGGCGCCGACGACGATGACGTTCTCCGGGGAGAGGGCGCCCACGCCCGGCTTGATCAGGTCGTAGGCCAGCTTGTGGTTGACGCCAAAGCCACCGATGAAGGCCCGGGCCATGTCGAGGTCCAGCGGCTCTTTGTTGACCGCCCCGCTGTCGAGGTCAACGTGTAGAATTTTTCCGGCGTAGCCGCGGAAGTCCATTTTCTTCCCCCTTGCCCTCCAGGATGTTCACCGGCGTACTGGCCTCATAGAGCTGGACACCGGGAACACTCTTCTCGCTTGCGATTATATGGCCGACTGGGTTTCAATGGTTGGAGACGGACCCCCTTTCTTGTCTCCGCCTTCCTAAAGAGGGAGAGGACTGTTCCTTCCCCCCTAGTGGAGGAAGGTCAGGATGGGGGTTAAGCCGCTTTCATTATTCCCGGGCCGCCGTCTCCACCAGGAGCGCATCATAGATGCAATACTTGACGCAGAGACTACAGTGGTCGCAGTCATCGTGCAGAAAGAGATCATAGCTGCGGTCCGATTCGTTCCAGTTGACCGATAGTCTTGCTTCCGAGGGCCGGAACGTCCTGGTAAATCTGAAGGAACAACGAAGCCGGCACAGGTCGCAGCCCACACACTTCGCTGGATCGACTATGACGCAGAAGCGGCTCTTGACTGCCATTACAGGTACTCTTGCTCTCAGCCGAAGATTCTCGATTGACGATACGGCACCCGCCGTAAGCCGTTCTATCAGGCACCCGCAGTCTAAGTTTCCCAGTCTGACGTGTCAAGGGCTCGTGTTAGAATTGGCGCGGCACTACAGTCGAGAACATCGTCGATGCTTGCTGAACCTTGAACAAGGCGCCAAACCGGCCCACGCGTAAAACCCGATTAGTCCCCCTTTCGTAAAGGAGGAGTTAGAGGGATTTCGCCCCTCAATCCGGCGCCCTCGAGCGAGACCGTGAAAAGGAGGAAAGGCCGTATGCTCCAGTTAGTCTTCATCCACGGGCCCGGCGCCGGAGCCTGCGCCGAGGGTTTCGCAAACCAGCTCAGCCACTTCCCCGGCAGCCTGGCGCCCACCCTGCCGGGGCACCTGTCCGGAGAGCCCTGCCCCAACGTGGAACGCTACACCGATTGGCTACGGGGATGGCTGTGGGCCCAGGACAAACACCGCGACCTGGTGCTGGTGGGTTTCACCCTGGGCGCCTGCGTTGCCCTCCAGTACGGGCTCGACTACCCGGAGGAGGTCAAGGGGCTGGTGCTTATGACGGTGTCCATGCGGCCCAAAGAGCGGAAGCCGGGCACCCTGGATATGCGGCTGCGAGCGGCGAAGGAGCCTGAAGCGTACCAGGAATGGATCGAGTTTCAGCGCCACGCCATGATGTGGGTGGAGCCGGGGCTGCGGGACCGCCTCCTCGAGCGCCACGCCCAGGTGGGGCCGATCTCCCAGTACAACGACTTGGTGACCATCGACCGGTTCGACGTGCGAAACCGCATCGGGGGCCTCAAACCGCCGCTGGTCCTCATCCGGGGCGTGGACGACCCTGGAGAACCGCCGGAATACGAGATGGAGATCCACCAGGCGGTGCCCGGTTCCCGGTACCTGAAGCTGGAGCGGGCCGGCCACTTTCCTATGGCGGAGCGGCCCGACACGGTTAACAAGGCCATCGAGGAGTTGCTGGCGCAGTTGGGCTAACCGTCTTTCCCCCGGAATGGGTTTACAACACCCGAACTCGCGAGGCCTCCATTCCTGTGGCCTCCTCTCCCACTGGGAGAGGATTGAGGTGAGAGCATCGCCGAGGGTCGCGGGCGCAATGCCTGGGAACTGGATTGTGAGGCCAAAAAGGAGACAGCGCGCTGGGGGGGGGGGGTGTCTCCTACGACCTCAAACCCCGCGTTACCACCACCAGGGGGCTGCCGACTACCCACGCCTCCAGGTCCCTGGTGGCCTCCAGCTTCCGGTGGATTTTGGCGAATATCTCCCGGTGCTGGGCGTCGTCCGGAATTGGCCGGGCCGTGACCGAGAAGCCGGCGCGGACGCTCTCCTTGAGGCAGAAGGTGAACTCAGGGTGGGCGAGCAGGTTTGCGTACCAGTCCCGGCGGCCCGGCGTTCCGGTGATATACAGCCGTCCCTCGATGTTGTGGAACCAGATCTCGGTGCGGCGAGGCCGTCCCGTCTTCCTCCTCATCGTGATTATGTCGATGGTGCAGTCCCACTCCAGGGCCCGGGCGATGTCATCGTTCATGTCTAACCCCGGGCTGGCAGGTACTGGTTGAACCAGTCCAGGGTCGCGGCCATCACCTCGCCGAAGGCCGGTTCCTGGTATACCTCGTAGTGGCCGTAGCCTTTCAGGACCACCAGCTTCTTGGGCTCCTTGGCGTGAGCGTAGAGTTGCTCCGACTCCTCGGGCGGGACCAGCCGGTCGTTGTCGGAGGTGATGAACAGGATGGGCCGGGGTGAGACCTGGCCCACGATCCACTCGGGGTTGAAGCCCAGGGTATCATCCACGTACTCTAGGGGTATGGCGCCGACCGCCGCCGGGTTGTTGCGCCTGGCGGCTTCGGCCAGCTCGGCCGATTGCCGGTCGGGCAGCAGTATCTCGGCGCGTTCCACTGATTCCGATGCCCCGGTGGTCGCCCTTCTCTCCCGGTCGGCCCTGGAGCGGTCCAGCAGGTCGAACCATTCGTCGGTCCGCCGGACCCGGCTCATCCACCGGGCCCCGTTGCCGATGCCCACCACGCTGACGATGCACTTGGCCCGCTGGTCCACCGCGCCGACCCAGGAGACGGTGGCCCCTCCATAGCTGGTGCCGTAGAGGCCGATTCTCTCGGGGTCCACCTCCGGTTGAAGGCCCAGGAAGGTGATGGCCGCCTGGACGTCGATGACCCGGCCGTAGGGGACGAGACGGCTGCGGGCCCCCTCGCTGTCACCCCAGCCCTTGTAGTCGAAGGTCATGGCCACGTAACCGGCCCGATTGAGGGCCGCGGCGTTGTCCGGCAAATAGAGGTCCTTGACGCCGGTATACCCGTGACACAGTACCACCGCCGCCCGCCGTTCCCCTGGGGCCAGGCCCTCCGGGGTGAACACGTCGCCACGAAGCTTGAACCCCTCGCTGTAGAACTCGACCGCGCGTTTCACTTTCAGGCCTCCCTTTGCCGGAGGTTGGTGCGGATCAGATCTACTCCTCCGCGTTCAGACCGGCCGCGTAGAAATCCGACTCCTGTACGTCGGTAAACCTGCTGGGCGAGAAGGCCTCTATCTCCTTGGGCACCTGGGCGCAGCCGTTCTTGATGTACTGCGCCACGGTCTCGCCGGTGATGGGGCCCAGG
The DNA here is from genome assembly GCA_964401855.1 of uncultured Dehalococcoidia bacterium. GTDB lineage: Bacteria > Chloroflexota > Dehalococcoidia > Lucifugimonadales > UBA3495 > CAJWBT01. The sequence goes on along the minus strand of CAYOAF010000110.1, from coordinate 2,431 downwards.
TGGATCCCCTTGGTGCCGTGGCCGGTGGCCAGCACTACCCCTTTCCATCCTGGCACCGCGCCGATGATGGGCAGGTGGTCCGGGCTCAAAGGCCGGGAGCCCGCTAGCTGTTGGACCAGCTCAGCATGCTCCAGCGCCGGGAACACGTCGATGGCCCGCTGGAGCAGCTCTACCTTGGCGATCTCGCTGGGATGCCGGTCGAACTCTTCGCCGAGGAACCATTCCTTCTGGTCGTAGTCCCGGCCGCCGGTGCTGCCCACGCTGAGCAGGCCGTCCATCCGACTGATCATGTGCCCCCGCACAGGAGAGCTGATCAACACCGGCAGAGGCTCTCCACCGTAGCGCAGCATCAGGCGCTCCCCTTTCAAGGGGCGGACCGGTATCGAGAAATCGAGCGCCTCGCCGAAACGAGAGCTCCAGGCCCCGGCTGACAGGACCACGGTGCCGCAGGATATCTCTCCGGCCGCCGTGCGGATGCCCGTCACCCGGCCGTTGCCCGCCACCAGGCCCGTCACTTCTCGGAGCAGGGTCTGGGCGCCTTTGTTCTCCGCGGCCTGGGCCAGCGCCAGGGTCAGGCGATAGCTGTCCAACTGGATCGATTCCTCTTCGTAGACCGCTCCCCTGAGGCTGGGTGTTAGCCGGGGCTCGATCTGGTGCACGTCCTTCTCGTCGATCCACTTTATGGGCACGTAATTCTGCTGCCAGGCCATGAGGCCCTTGAGGAGCTTCTCCTCAGCCTCGTCGAGGGCGAGCCGAATGGCGGGACGGTGCTGGCATAGCAGGTCCATCCCCGTATCCTCTTCTAGGCTGCGCACCAGGTCGGGAAACAGGTGATAGCCGACCATGCCCAACTGAAAAGGGGGTCCTTCGGAAAACTCGGTGCCCAACATCAGGAGCGAGCCGGTGGCGTGAAACGAAGCCCCGCTGCCAATGGCCTCACGCTCGACCAGGATTACCTTGGCGCCTTGTTGAGACAGATAGTAGGCTACCGAGCAGCCGATGACGCCGGCTCCCACTACTGCCACGTCCGCGGTTTCTACCATGTTCTTTCTCCCTTTCCGCCAGAAATCCCTCAGATTATGCGTCCGGCGCTCGAGGCTGTCAATGGAGCTTTGTTTCGTGGGGGTCAGCCTTCAAGCCCCATCCCGGTCATCCCCGCGCTGATCCGCCACAGCCGGCCGGCGGCGGCGGCGTCGCGGGAGGCTTGGGACGACGCGACCGGTTTCTTCTTCACGAAGTACCGCCCAGTGACGCCCGCCACGCCGGGCGAAGCCGCCAGATAGACCACCGTCTCCGCCCCAGCCGCGACACCCTTGCCCGCTACTCGAAGGCCGAGGTTCATCAGGCGGCCGGCCAGGCCGTTGTTGGTCAGCAGTCCGGTTGCGACCAGGCCGGGATGGACGGCGTTGGCGGTAACCCCCGTGCCCTCTAGCCGCCGGGCCAGCTCGAAGGTGAACAGCAGGTTGGCCAGCTTGGACCGCCCGTAGGCCCGCATGCCCCTGTACCTTTGCGTTCCCTGGAGGTCTTCGAAGTCGATCGTTGCCTTCTGGTGGGCGATGGAAGAGACGTTGACCACCCGGGAAGGACCACTGTTAATCAGGGAATCCAGCAACAGGCTGGTCAACAGGAAGTAGCTCAGGTGATTGAGGGCGAAGGTCATCTCGATGCCGTCCACGCTCTGCTGGCGAAACAGCATGATGGCCCCGGCGTTGTTGACAAGGACCTCCAGCCGCCGGTAACGGCTCTGGAACTCCTCGGCAAGCCGCCGGACCTGCTGCTGGGAGGACAGGTCGGCCAGCACGAAATCGACCGACGGATTGCCGGTCTGCCGCCGGATGTCCTGAACGGTGGCTGCGGTTTTCTCCGGATTGCGCCCGGCCACAACCACCGTGGCCCCCAGGCGGGCCAGCTCCCGCGCCGCCGCCTTGCCGATGCCCGAAGTTGCGCCGGTGACCAGGCAGGTCTTGCCCTCCATGAGCGCTCCGTGGCCATTCCTGATTTCCGTTTCGGATAGCCCTCCCAGTATATCCGAAACCGGTGGGCTTCGAGAGACCCGTGGGGCGGCCTGCCCTGGTGTCAGAGCGGCGAGTTGCCCCTCCGAGTTGCCATGAACTTCGCCTACGCCTACAATGCTGGTCGAACCATACTTACCAATGGAGGGCCACCATGGCGACACCAGAAGTGACCTTTGGCTGTAGCTTTAGCGTAGAAGGGTACTGGGACGTGGCGGAGTTCGCCCGGCGGGCCGAGGAGTTGGGTTTCGACCGGGTAACCACGGGCGAGCATGTCATGGACGGCAACCCTCCCCGGCCCACCTACCTCTCGATTCCGGCCATGGCCGCCGCCGCCGGCGCCACCCGCAAAGTGCGGGTCATGACCGGGATCGTCCTCGTGCCACTGTACCACCCGGTCATGCTGGCTAAAGAACTGG
>CAYOAF010000109.1:0-3028 GCA_964401855.1 uncultured Dehalococcoidia bacterium | reverse complement strand
CCGAGGAGCAAATGCAGGAGTACCGGCAGCTACGGGGATGGGGCGACGACGGCAGGCCTACCAAGGAGAAACTGGAGGAACTCGACCTGGCGTTCGCCGCCGTTTAGGGCCTTCACAGGAGAGGCGGCAAGACCGGTCAGGCAACCCGGGTCATGCGGTGGGCCACCGCCGCCGCTCCGAAGCCGTTGTTGATGTTGACCACGGCGACCCCGGGAACACAGCTGTTCAGCATCGACAACAGCGCCGACAGCCCCTTGAACGATGCTCCATATCCGTTGGAGGTGGGCACGGCGATCACCGGCTTGTCCACAAGGCCGGCTACCACGCTGGGCAATGCGCCATCCATGCCCGCTACCACTACCACCACGGCGGCTTCCCTGAGTTGGTCTGTTTTCGACAGGAGCCGCTGAATTCCGGCCACGCCAACGTCGTAGAGCCGGTCCACCGGGTGTCCCAGGATCGATGCCGTCACCGCCGCTTCTTCGGCCGCCGGGGCGTCCGAGGTGCCCGCGGATACCACCAGGACACCGGCGGGTTGAGGTGATAGGTTCTTCCCCACGTGAATGAGCTTCGCGGTGGAGTGATATATAGCCCCTGGAAACCTGGCCTTTACTGTCCGGTAAACGGTGCGGTTCGCCTTCGTGGCAATACCTGTCCCCTCGGACTCAATCAGCACTTCCAGGATCCCGGCTATCTGGGAAGGGATCTTGCCCAGGCAGAGGACCGCCTCCGGAACACCCTGGCGCTTGCTGCGGTGGGCGTCCACGCGGGCATAGCCCAGGTCGACCCCGGCCGGGTCCGGAGCGTCGGCCGGCATCATTGGAGAGGCCTCAGCGGTATGCTCCGGTCTTCGTTCATGCTGCCGGTCCGGTAACCCTGTAGATCCAGAGACACGTACCGGTACCCTAGCTCTTTCAGGCGCCGCACGACGGCTGGGGCCTCCTCAAGCAGCCGGACCATCTCGTCGGCCATGATTTCAATGCGGGCAATCGGTCCGTGGTGGCGCACCCGTACCTGGCGGTAGCCTCGGTCGAAGAGGTACTCCTCCGCCTTCTCGATCTGGCGCAGGGCATCGACGGAGATGCTGGTCCCGTAGGGGAACCGGGAAGCCAGGCAAGCCATGGCCGGCTTATCCCAAGTGGGAAGGCCCATCTGGTGGGACAGAGCGCGAATCTCCTCTTTGGACATGCTGGCCTCCAGCAGAGGGCTCCGCACGCCAAAGGTCTCTCGCGCCTGCATCCCCGGCCGAAAGTCGTCCAGGTCACTGGCCGTGGTCCCGTCGGCGATGGAAGGGAGGTCCCTTTTGGCGGCTACATCTTTTAGCCTGCCAAACAACTCCGACTTGCAGTGAAAGCATCGGTCGGGGCGGTTCACCGCGAAACGTTCATCCCCCAGCTCCCGGGTGGGGAGGGAGATACACTCCACGCCCAGCTTGGCGGCGAACTCCTGGGCGAAGGCCTGCTCGCGCTGCGAGTAGACCGGGCTAATGGCATTCACCGCCAGAACGTTGTTCCTCTTCAGGACATCTCGCGCCACGGCCAGCAGGAAGGTGCTATCCACCCCGCCCGAATAGGCGATGGCTACCCCACCCATGCCAGTCAGGATGCGATGGAGATCTTCCAGTTTGGCTTCAGCGGCCTGGGCTGTTTGCGAAGCAGACGCCATTGCTGCCAATGCCCCCCTTTCTGCGGCTCCCTGGTGCCAAGTCAATTATGCGAGATTCCTCCGGTCGTTTGCAAGTCGCCCTCCAGAGTTGATTGAAACGGTTGACCGCAACAGCGGTGTCGCCGAGCGGGCCTTGATCCGATATAATCCCCCCCACTACCCGGCTCTAAGGAGGAGTGCCATGGCAACAGTGGTGGAGACCTCTCTGGCCCGGCGCGGCGGCGACAACCAGGTGCTGGGCGCCGGCGGCAAGCCGCTCCTGGTTATTGTGGAGGGAGAGGATATCGACGCCATGGTGGATGCGGGACTGGCGGCCATCGGCGGTTTGGGACGCGTGATCGGGGGTCACCGCCAGGTCGTCCTAAAGCCCAACACCAATCAGCGCGACCCTTTCCCTTCGATCACAGCGACCGAGACGCTGCGCGCCGTGGCCCGCCAGTGCCACGCCGCCGGGGCCGAACGGATCGTGGTGCACGAGGACCATAGGGCCGAGTTGGAACTCTTCTATGACCCCGCGGACCTGCCGGGCGCGGAGATTCAGCTCTCCCACGCACCGGAGGCCGCCCATTACGTCCTGGTCGAACACCACGCCTGGCACGGAGACCTGGACCCGGATGTGGCGTTCCCGGGGATGGAGGGCAGCCCCATGCAGGAACGCCTGCACGCGCCCGGGGTCCAAAGGACTGAAGGCCCTCGAATACGCATCGCGCGCCAACTCCAGGAAGCGCCGGTCATCATCAACCTGCCCGTCCTCAAACGCCACTTCGCCGGGCAGATCACCAGCGCGATCAAGAACCATGTCGGGTCCGTCTATGGTGCCCATCGCTGGCTGGCCCACGCGGCACTCCAGAATGACCGCGACTACTTCGACCGCAAATTGGCTGAGTTCGCCTCTGCCGTGCGCCCGGAACTCACCATTACCGATGTTCGCTCCCTACAGGCTGTCTTCGGACCGTCCCGAAGCCCGGAGACTCGGATCATCCATGGAGTGAACCGCCTCATCATCACCGGCGACATGATCGCCGCCGATGTGGTCGCCATGGAGTTGATGAAGCAGCACGACAACACGTTCACCCCGACCAACGAAACCATAGTACGCCGTCAGCATGAGCATGCCGAAGAGCTGGGCCTGGGCACCGGCGACCTGTCTCGATTCGAGATCATCGAAGTGAAGCCGTAGCTTGGTTCCTGCCCTGACACCAATGAATCCTGGCTTTGCCCGGCGGCCGCGGGAGCACTGGCCGGAGCATGTTTTCAGTCAGCGTAAGGTGGATAAATGTCATTTTGGCTGACGGATGTCATTCCTCGCTTCGCTCAGAGTCTCAGCGTAACAATGGGATTCTTCGTCGTCCTTCCGCGGAAG
>CAYOAF010000108.1:0-8888 GCA_964401855.1 uncultured Dehalococcoidia bacterium | reverse complement strand
GTGATGCAGGTTCTCCAGGCCCAGGACCACCCCTTCCGCCTCCGCCTTCGGGAGCACGGCGCGGAGGAACTCCTTCAGGTTGACCGTCGCTTCCCTTCTCACCTCTTCGATGTCCGCATCGGGTGCGACGTTGGGGCCGTCGATGGGGCCGGGATGGACCACCACAACCCTGCCGCCGATGTCCCGGGCCAGCTCCAGTGTCTCCTCCAACTCCTTCCGGTGGCGGTCGCGGCGCGCCGGGTCGTGGGACGCCGGGGCGACCCCACGGTGGATGAAATGGATCGACAGGTCAACGCCGTGGGCTGCTGATTGCAACCGGAGATAGCGCCGGTCCGCCTGGACTAGGGCATCGGGGAAGAAGGTATAGGAGCCCAGCTCCAGGCCATGAAACCCGTGCCGGGTGACAAAGTCCATGGCGTCGCGGGCTACGGCTTCAGGCCCAAAGGAGAAGGTGGAAACGGCTATGGTGGACATGGCTTGCCTCCTTGGACGACCCGACGAGATCGTACCGCTCCCGCGTCCCGGTCGCCGCAACGGCCCCGGCCGACGGTGCACCCCAATATAGCATACCGGCATAGCCTCCGAAAGTGAGCTGGGTTCTGGAGCGGCCCCGGACGCCCGCAATTGCCCATGCCGATCTGGTATCTGGTATAGAATGGTTGCGTGAAAGGCCGTCAGGAACTGCAAGAGACCGAGGCTCGCCGCAAAGGGGTGCGACTGCTGCCGGCCCTGTGCGCCCTCCTGGCGCCCCTGGTTCTTGGAGCCTGCGGCGGCGCCGCAACGGTCCCGGCGCCCACGGCAACCCCTTTGCCGGCCGCCACCTCCACTCCCACTGCGGTGCCGACGGAAGTCCCGGCCCCGGACGCCCCAACCTCACCCCTCAAGCTGCCCGAGGATGAGGGGGCCCACGTTGCCGGGATCGAATGGTGGTATTTCAACGGTCACCTGGCCGACGGCGCAGGCAACCGGTACAGCTTCCACTTCGTCACCTTCCAGAGTGCCGCCGGCGCGGCGGCAACCGCCCAGCTTTTCCAGTTGAGCTGGGCAGACCACGCCAGGCAGATCTACCTGACCGAGGAAAAGGCCACCCTTACCGCGCCGGTGCGCTCGCCAGGCAGGTTCGATGTCCAGTATTCCGGGTGGTCGATGCGGGGCAACGGCATGGACTACGCCCTTTCATTCAACACCGGAGGCGACACCGGGACCTACTCCCTCGATCTGACAGCGACCTCCCGGAAACCCGCCGCGCTCCACCAGGGGACCGGCTTGGCCGGCCTCGGGCCCGCCGGGTATACCTACTACTACTCCCGCACCCGGCTGGACGCTTCGGGCACTTTGGACATCGACGGGCAACCTCGAGCGGTGACGGGCGCCGCCTGGATGGACCACCAGTGGGGCGAAATCAGCGGGCAGCAGGTGGGCTGGGACTGGATGAGCCTCCAGTTTGACGACGGGTCGGACCTGATGGCGGCCCTGGTCTGGGACCCCGATGGGCGCCAGCCTTTCGCCGGCTACGGGACGCACGTCGCGGCCGACGGAGCCGTCCGGCACCTGGATGCTGAAGACCTCCGGTTAGCGCCGACGGGCTCCTGGACCAGCCCGGCCACCGGGGTGGTCTATCCCATGGGCTGGGAACTCAGCGTTGGAACACTGGCTATGGACCTGGCCCTGACACCCGTGCAGCGAGACGCCGAGTTCGCCGGCAGCCGCTTCGTGTCGGCCGCCTACTGGGAAGGGGCGGTGTCGGTGGAGGGGACCCGTGGAGGAACAGCCGTCACCGGCAGAGGGTTTGTGGAGATGGTTGGCTACGATCCCCGGCAGACCGCGCCCATTCTTCCGCCACCCGGGTAGGCACGCACTCCACACCCCCGGCGGACCGGCGGCGCTCGCCCCTTGCGCCCCTGGCGGCGGTGGAGATAACCGGCCTGCCCGGCGTGAGCCCGGCGACCCTGGCCGGAGCCCACGGTGAGCTGGCCGGCATGCTGATGGTCCGGGCCTACGACCAGGCCCGGAACTACGCCTCTCGCTGCAAAGCGGGGATCCCCGACAGCGCCCACGGCACCAACCCCGCCTCGGCGGTCATGGCCGGATTCGAGGCCGTCGACCTGGCCTCGGACCAGGACGGAAACGTCGACCTTGAGGCGCTGCGGGAGGTGCCCGGACCGGACCTGGCCGGGGTGATGATCACGTTGCCCAGCACCCTGGGCCTCTCCGACACCAACATCGTGGAGGTGTGCCGGGTGGTGCACGCGGCCGGCGGGCTGGTCTACGGCGACGGGGCCAATACGAACGCGCTGTTGGGCCGGGCCGGGCTGGGCGGTCTGGGCTTCGACGTGGTCCACCTGAATCTGCACAAGACCTTCAGCACCCCCCACGGCGGCGGCGGCCCCGGCGCCGGCCCGGTGTGCGCCGGCAGCTCGCTCCTGCCTTATCTTCCGGCGCCGGTGGTGAGGCGGACCCCCATTCGTGAGGGGGGAAAAGAGGTGGCCGCAGCCTACAGCCTGGCCGCTCCTGAGCATGGCATCGGGAAGATGAGCGGGTTCCACGGAAACTTCGGCATCCTGGTGCGGGCCTACGCCTACATTCGGGTCCTGGGCTCCCCGGGCTTGCGGTCCATCAGCGGCAACGCGGTGCTGAACGCCAACTACCTGATGCAGGCCTTCAAGAATACATATCATCTGCCCTACGGCCGGGCCTGCATGCACGAGGCCATCTTTTCCGCAGACTGGCAGAAGGCCTGGGGCGTCAGTGGCCTGGACATCGCCAAGCGGCTGCTGGACTACGGCTTCCACGCCCCCACCATGTACTTCCTGCTCATCGTCAAAGAGGCCCTGATGATCGAGCCTACCGAGACGGAGACCCGGGAGACCCTGGATGCCTTCATCCATGCACTGAAAGACATAGACCGGGAAGTGACGGAAGACCCCGAACTGGTGCGGCAGGCGCCTCACACCACCCCGGTGTCCCGGCTGAACGAGGCCCAGGCGGCCCGCCAGCCGGACCTCCGCTGGAAACATCCAGAACAATAAGGGAAAGTTCTTTGGGAATGGTCTGGGGAAACCACGCTTGCAAGAAAGGTTTCCCCAGGGTCCCCTCTAGGCTCACCCCCGCTCCTCCTCCACCGCCTTCTTCAGAACATCCTCCGGGACCCGGACCTCTACCCCGGACCGCTCCTCCTGCAGCAGCATGGCCACCCGGGAGTCCCGGTCCCCCCAACCCCGGTTCAACGCCTCGGTCATCTCCATGAGGGCCAGGTTGGCCAGCCGCATAGGCACGTCGAACTCCCGGCCCACCGCGACAGCCAGGTCCACGTCTTTTCGGGCCAGCCGGAGAGCGAAGTCCGGTGGGTCGAACTTCCCGTTCAACAGGTGGTCCGGCAGGCTGTCGAAGACGCCCCGCCGCCCCCCGGCGCCGCGCCGTACGGCCCGCCACAGGGCCAGCGGCTCCACCCCGGCCTTCACCCCCATGGTGAAGGTCTCGGCCAGGGCGGCCTGCACGACGTAGCCGGTGCAGTTGTGCACCAGCTTGGCGATGGCGCCGCAGCCCACGGGTCCGACATAGTAGGCCTTGTCGCCGATGGCGTCCAGGACCGGCTTGCACCGGTCGTACACGTCTCTATCCCCTCCGACCCAAATGGCCAGGTTCCGCGTCCGGGCGCCGGCGGGCCCTCCGCTGACCGGCGCGTCCAACGTATGGATGCCCTTGGCGGCGAAGGCCTGGCTGATGCGGCGGATCAGACCCGGAGTGCTGGTGCTCAGGTCGAAGTACACGTTTCCCTGGCTCAAGCCCTGGAGAAGGCCGTCTTCGCCCAGCGCCACCGCCTCCACCTCGGCAGGCCCAGGGAGTGAGGTGAACACAATGCCGCAGGCTTCCGCCACCTGCCGGGGCGTGTCCGCCCAGGTGGCCCCCGCTTCGAGGTGGGGAGTCGCGGACTCCCGCCGGATATCGTGGACCACCAGCTCGTTGCCGCCCTGAAGGGCGTTGTAAGCCATACTGCCGCCCATGGTGCCCAGTCCGATGAATCCTACCTTCATTGCAGCCTCCAGCAGGGCGAAGTTCTTCTTCCCGGCGCCCTGTATCTTGCCCCCATTATCGGACCGGCCCCTGGCCGCCGCAAGGGGAGGCGGCTGGGGGAGGTAGGGGCCGTGACCCGGGGGCCACACTCAAACCCCTTTTCTGGGAGGTTTGACTTCCCCGGGAAAAACCTGTAGCTTGGGCTTTGCCGGTGGCTTCGCCGCCCTCGGTGTCGGCACTTGAGGTGTTCAGCCACACGTGTTCGGGAGGGAGCTAGAGATGCTGGAACAACAGGAAAAATTGTGGGACTATCAGGCGGTAGAGCCGGGGCAGGCGGGTAATACCACCGTGGTCCAAATAACGGAAGAAAACGTGTCCCGGTACGCGCTCCTGGCCCAGAACGGAGACCTCCGGTTCCAGCAAGCCGGCGCAAACCAGGAATACGGCGGGGCGTGTACGGCCATGCCGACCATGGCGCTGTCCTACGCGCCCCTGCTCCGCGACGAGATTGCCGAAGCCAGCGGCTTTGTCGCCGTGGAGCAATCCCGCACCGCCCGCCGCCAGACCCCTTTCGCCAAATGCGAGGTCTGGTGGTTGGCTCCGGTGCACGCGGGCGACAGCATCACCGGCACCCGCCGGGTCCTGGACAAGTACGAGCGCCGGGGCAGCAAGTTCGTAACCTTCCGGGTGGAGGCCACCAACCAGCATGGACAACAGGTGGCGGCCTACGACTACACCTGCATCTTTGAGTACGCCGAAGGACAAAAGGAGGTCCCCAAGGACCGGGGATCAGCTCAGCCGCCCCCGGCCGGCAAAGGTCCCGTGGCCCAAGCAGCTTGGTCTGCCCGGTTCTCCAGCTTCGACGCCATCTCCATAGGTGATCAACTGGCCTCCCTTGAGATCTCGGAGAGCCAGGAGATCATCAACGAAAAGAACGAGTTACGCCTCGCCGGAAAGCCCAACCCCAGCAATATCCACACCGATGAGGAGTTCGCCCGCCAGAACATCTTCGGCGGAACGGTCAACTCCGGGCCGGCCACCATGTCCTACGTCGACCAGATGTTGCAGCTTTCCTTCCCGCTCCGGGCTTTCTACGACGGAGGGCGGCTCCTGATGCGGGCCATCGAGCCCTTCCGCTCCGGCGACACGGTGACCTTCAAGGGAGAGGTGACCGGTAAACGAGTCGAAGACGGCAGGAAGCTTGTCACCTGCCGGGTCAAGGGCGCCAACCAGCGGGGCTCCCTGGTCTGCCTGTCCGACGCCACTCTGGTGATGCCGGAGTAAGCACCGCCGGGGAACGCCGGGACCCCGGCGCATTCCCGTCTTTTTCCGGTTTTTCTTGCATGACATCCGGGCGCCCTTTTACAACAATAATGTTGCCTCCGGCCGTGACAGCTTTGCGGGCAAATTTCACCGGCCACCCGTCCCCGGAGGCACCTCAAAGTGGTGAATTCGCCTTATTTCGGAAACACGCCACATTCTCTGTGTTTGGTGTACGCAACAATAGTTTGATGGTGATATATGGGCGTAATAGCAATTAATGGCCCATATATACAGGGTTTTCGGCACAATATTGAAGATGATCTGAGGTTACGGCCAAAGGGCGAGCTGATATCGCATTTATGGCCGCCTTTCACGAGATAACCGGCTGATTGCTTACGGAAACCGGCCTAATTATTCGTTAGGTTAGATTCAATGGTCAGGATTCGAAGCTTGACAAACCGGCGGAATGCCTGTAGCGTGCCCCCCAAGCGGGCGATCGGGAATTGAGCCGTCAGCGCTGTTATCAACCACAAATTTTGACCTTTTCTTCCGGTCCAAACCAAGGTCTCCTCCGCGCTCCCCCCTCCACGATTGCCCCACGAAATGACTGTAGGACAGGAACGGGTCTGCCGCATTTGCTTGCGGCCGGTTTAATCACGAGGAGGCATCGATGAATAGCACTGACCTGGCTGCCTCGCCAGAGGCGAACCCAGGGTTCCTTCCGGAAACAGGGACCGGCTTCCCAGCTCACAAAGGGTCCCTGGCCATCTCTGTAAGGTCGCTGGATAAGGTGTTCGGGAAAATGCCGGAGCGGGCCATCGCCCCGGAATACGCCGACAAGAGCCAGGCCGATATCCTCGCCGAGCTTGGATGCGTGGTTGCGCTCCAGGACGTAAACTTCGATGTGGCCTATGGTGAGACCTTCGTGGTCATGGGGCTGTCCGGCAGCGGGAAATCCACGCTGGTGCGCTGTCTCATCCGTCTGATCGAACCCACTGCAGGGCAGATAAGCATCAACGGCGAAGACATCTGCCAATACGACGAGAATCAGCTCATCCAGATGCGCCGCGGCAAGGTAGCCATGGTGTTCCAGCATTACGGGTTGCTGCCCCACCGGAAGGTCCTCGACAACGTTGCCTGGGGGCTGGAAGTCCGCGGAATACCGAAGCGCGAGCGCTATGCCACCACCAGGGAGGTTATCGAGTTGGTCGGGTTGACCGGCTGGGAAAACGCCTATCCGTTCGAGTTGAGCGGCGGCATGCAGCAGCGGGTCGGCCTGGCCCGCGCCCTGGCGGTGGACCCCGACATCATGTTGTTGGACGAGCCGTTCAGCGGGTTGGACCCCCTGATCCGTCGCAATATGCAAGAGGAGTTGCTCCGGCTGCAGCAGCAGTTGCATAAGACTATCGTCTTCATCACCCACGACCTGAACGAGGCCCTGAAGATCGGCGACCGTATCGCCATCATGCGCGAGGGCCGCATCGTTCAGATAGGCAGCCCGGAAGACATCATCCTGTCACCCGCCGACGATTACGTCAGCGACTTCACCCGGGACGTGCGCCGGGAGTCCATCCTCACCGCGGCCATCGTCATGGAGAAGTCCCGCGCCGTCATCCTGCAGCACCAGACGCCCGACGCGGCGGTCAAAACCATGAACCGTAATAACGTCAACTATTGCTCGGTGGTGGACAACAGCTACATAAATCTCGGCATCGTCAGCCTGGAGCGGGCGCAGCGCGCGGTCAGCCAGGGCTACGACAGCGTCGGGGAAAACCTGGAAGCCGCCGCCGCCGCGGTCACGCTGGATACACCCTTCGAGGAGTTGATTCCCCTCAGCCTGGCCTCGGAACACCCACTGCCGGTGGTTGACGGCCAGGGCAAGCTGGTTGGGGAGATCAGCCGCGCCGCCGTGGCGGCCAAGCTCAGCGAGAGCGGCTCGGAAGAGGCCGCTACGGGCAACGGAAGCGAGAGCGCGTAAAGAATCCGGTGTAGGCGCCGGCCGGTTCTCGAACAATCCGGGTGTGGCGGCAGGGTGTTCTAGTCAACCATATCGGGTCCCGCGGGCATAAAGCGGACCTGGAGGCAAACAGAGAATCATGTGGGAGTTTCCGAGAAGCTGGGAGTTCGGGTACGAACTCTCCGGGTGGATCGACGATGCGGTGGATTGGGTGGTGGTGAATGGAGACCCGATCTTCGACTTCATCAACATTGTGATACTAAGGTACCTCATGGGCCCAATTGAGGACTTGCTGCTCTGGCTGCCCTGGTGGCTTTTGGTAGCGGGCACCGGGTTCCTGGCCTGGAAGATAGTCGGGTGGAAGATGGGGTCAATCGTCGCGTTGCTGACCCTTGTCCTGGCTTTCCTGGGCCTCTTCGACCTGGCGATGCAGACCCTGGCCATTGTCCTCGTCGCCACGGTGATAGCCGTGGGGCTGGGGCTGCCCTTGGGCATCCTAGGCGCCAAGAGCAACCAGTTCGATGCCGCCATCCGGCCCATACTGGACGGCATGCAGACCCTGCCCAGCTTCGTTTACCTGGTCCCGGCTATCATGCTGTTTGGTCTGGGAAAGACGCCCGCGGTGATGGCTGTGGTCATCTACTCGATTCCACCCATAATCCGCCTGACCAACCTGGGAATCCGGCAAGTGGACCCGGAGGTGGTGGAGGCGGCGCGGTCTTTCGGGTCCACCTCGCGCCAGATCCTCGCCAAGGTCCAGCTTCCCATGGCACTGCCCACCGTCATGGCGGGCGTCAACCAGACAATCATGATGGCCCTGGCCATGGTGGTCATCGCGTCCATGATTGGGGCCAAGGGCCTGGGTATCGAGGTGCTTAACGGCATCGCCCGCTTGGAGGTGGGTAGAGGCTTTATGGGCGGCTTGGGGATCGTCATAATGGCCATCGTCATCGACCGGATAACTCAGGGTTTCGCCAAACCCCGGCGGCGGGCAACTGACTGACGCCGCGGGCAGCTCTCGTCACACCGGCTCCTGCCATACGGGACCGCCGCTGGCCCAGAGCCGGTAGTCAGCAATTCCGGAACGCCGCGCCGACGCGGCATCACACGAGGAGGTTTGTATGCGACTGCTTCAACGCTTTTGGAAACCCTACGCGATATTCTTGGCCCTTCTGGTATTGCCCTTGGTGGCCGCGGCCTGCGGCGGGGATGATGAAAAGCCGATCATCAGGTTCGCCGATTCGCAATTCGAGTCCCTCTGGATCAACAACGCAATAGCCCAATACATCATCACGCACGGGTACGGCAACCCCGTCGAATCTGTAGAGACGACCACGCCCATCATGCAGGCATCGCTGGCCAACGGGGACGTGGACGTCATGCTTGAGCTGTGGCAGCAGAACATCATCGACTGGTACAACGAGGAGATAGCCCAGGGGAACATCGAGAACCTGGGGGCGACCTACGAGGGCGGTCCCCAGTTCTTCGCTATCCCCACTTACGTCCACGAGCAGTACGGGATCAATACGGTCTTCGACATGAAGGACCACTGGGAGCTGTTCAAGGACCCCGAGGACCCCAGCAAAGGCGCCTTCATCAACTGCATCATCGGCTGGCAGTGCGCCGAGATCAATATGGTGAAGATGGAAGCCTA
>CAYOAF010000107.1:0-9570 GCA_964401855.1 uncultured Dehalococcoidia bacterium | reverse complement strand
TTTTCATCTGCCGGTGGCGCCCCACCAGGCCGTGACAACTCGGAATCTTTCATGCTGGTTGCCACACCGGTGACGGCATCGCGCAAGCCCGTAACCTTGCCGGTAGCACCGCCGGTCGCATCTGAAGCGGTTTCCCGGCTGGAACCCACCATTCTCCGGGTCTTTCGCGGCTCGGACTGGGGATACCCGTTCGCCCGCGGCTGCGTTGACAGCCCAACCTCCCGGAGCTATGCTGGCCCAGGGCTGAAAACGCGGCGCAACTTGATCCCCCTGTCTCCTCCTTTACGTATGGGGAGCTGAGGGGGATTTGCTCGTCGCCAGATTCGCCAATGTGAGTATCCGAAGTGGTGCGGAGGTCAGTGGCTCCACGGTTTTGAGATAGCCGATGAGTAAGGAAGGTGTCCCCGAACGGCCGGGGACACGGCGAGGAGGCCGAACATGGACTTACGCCTAACACCCGAGGATGCAGCGTTCCGGCAGGAGGTGCGGGATTGGATGAAGGGGGAGCTGCCCCCCGACTGGGACGAGAAAGAGCGCATCATCGACTTCGAGGAGCCGGAGTGGGTCGGTTTCGCCCAGGACTTCCGCAAGAAGCTGGCGGACAAGGGGTGGCTGGTGATGCACTGGCCCAAGGAGTGGGGAGGCCAGGACGACCCCCTCAAGAACATGATCTTGACCGAGGAGCTGAGCTACTGGGGCGCTCCCACGGGAGGGCAGCCGGTGAACCAGCTCTCCGCCATGTTGCTGGCCCATGCCAGCGAGGAGCTAAAGCAGTACTTCCTGCCCGGCCTGGCCCAAGCCCGGTGGAAGTGGGTGGAGGGGTACTCGGAGCCGAGCGGCGGCTCCGACCTGGCCAACATCCAGACCCATGCCGTGGAGGACGGGGACGACTACATCATCAGCGGCTCCAAGATATGGAACGCCGCCCACGCCGACGGCGACTGGATGTTCGGTCTGGTTCGCACCGACATGGACCAGCCCAAGCACCGGGGTATCTCCTTCATGCTGATAAACATGCAGTCCCCAGGTATCTCCTGGAGCAAGGTCCCCATGATGTGGGGCAAGGCCCGGGGCTTGGTGACGCTGGATGAGGTGCGGGTGCCCAAGACCAACGTCGTGGGGGAGAATGAGCGGGGGTTCTACGTGGTCATGGCATCGCTGGACGCCCAGCGGGCCAGCCTGGACCGGCTCGCCAACACCGTGCGGATCGTGGACCTGCTGGTCCAGTTCGCCCGGGAGACCTCCTACGACGGTGAGAAGGTGATAGACCGGCCCGGCATCCGCAACCAGCTCGCGGAGATCATGACCGCGGTGGAATGCCTGCGGTTGATGAGCTACAAGGTGGCCTGGCTTCAGTCCAACGACCAGCCCTGCACCCGGGAGGCGTCCATCGTCAAGATCTTCGGCCCGGACACCATCCAGCGCGCCTACCGGGTGGGCATGCAGATGCTGGGCGCCTACGGCCTGCTGGAGCCGGGTTCCAAGTGGGCCCCCCTCTACGGCAAGGTCGAGAACGGCTACCTGGAGAACTTCGCCCGAACCCTCGGCAGCGGCACTTCAGAGATCAACCGCAACGTGGTCGCCACTCGCGGCCTGGGCCTGCCCAGGGGCTAGGCGCCTCCGCGCTCTGCCGCCAACTTGCCTCGCACGCTCTGAAGCCGCCGGCAGGAGGAGCAGTATGGATTTTGGTTTTTCTGAAACACAGCTAATGCTCAAGGCCAGCGCCAGGGGGTTCCTGGAGAGTGAGTGCCCCAGGAGCTTCGTCCGGGCCATGGAGCAGGATGAACGGGGATTCACCCCCGATCTATGGCAGAAGATAGCTCAGGTCGGATGGCTGCGGCTGCCCTTTCCCCAGGAGTACGGCGGCGAAGGCCAGGACTTCCTGACCCTGTGCCTGCTGCTGGAAGAGATGGCCCGCGTCTGCCTGCCCGGCCCCTACTTCAGCACCACTGTCCTGTGCGGGCTGCCCCTGGCGGAGTTCGGCTCCGAAGCCCAGAAGCGGGAGTTCCTCGGAAGGTTCGGGGACGGCCAGCGAACCATGACCCTAGCCATGCTGGAGCCCAACGTCCGCTACGATGCCGCGGGGGTGCGGCTCGAGGCCGCGGCCCGGAACGGCGGCTTTGTCCTCAACGGCGCCAAGCTGCTGGTACCCTACGCCAACAGCGCCGACCACCTGCTGCTCCCGGCCCGCACTGGAAAGACCGCCGGCTCCGGCGAAGGCCTCACGTTCTTCATCGTCCCAACCTCGGCGAAGGGGGTTACCCAGACGCCCCTGACGGCCATATCCCACGACCCGCAGAGCGAGGTGACGTTCCAAAACGTGGAGGTGGACCGTGACGCGGTTTTGGGTGAGGTTGATGGGGGTGAGGCCATCTTCAACAAGATCAACCAGTGGGGCGCCGTGGGATCGTGCGCCATGCTGGTGGGGGCGGCCGACGTGATGCTGGACATGACCACCGATTACGTCAAGGAGCGTGTCGCCTTCGGGCGGCCCATCGGCTCCTTCCAGGCCATCCAGCACCACTGCGCCAACATGGCTGTGGACGCGGAGACCAGCAAGGCCATCACCTACCAGGCCGCCTGGTACCTGGCGGAGGGGCTTCCCGCGGACCAGGTCGTGTCCATGGCCAAGGGGTGGACCGGCGAGGCGATCCGCCGCCTCTACTCTCTGGGCCACCAGTGCCACGGGGCCATCGGCCTCACCACGGAGTACGACCTGCAGCTGTACAGCCGCCGTTGCAAGGTGTGGGAAATGACCTTCGGGGACACCAACTACCACCAGGACCGGCTGACCCGGCTGGCGGGCCTGTGATCCCAAGTCCGGTGCCGTAGGTTTTCAGACCGGGAACGGATGCTAAGTCTAGTGTCTCAAGAATTCCTGGATACCCGGTCCGTCATCCCGGCCTTCGCCGGGATCCAGCAAGCACTTCTCTGGATTCCGGCTTGCGCCGGAAAGACGGTCGTGGGGAGGGAATGCCGCGCAATGTCGCCTCAGACCGAGGATTGGCAAGCCCCGTGAGGTTGAGGTTGAGCTGGGTTGCACCAGTGGCTCGTCGTGGCAAACAGGTTGTCAGGTATCAAAACCAGGAGAGGGCCTTTCGGCCCTCTCCTTTTGTCGTGGGTGGAGCAGTTTCCTGCCCTGGGCCTGCGCCCGGTCCCTACGCCCGGTCTTTAATGAGGGCGGTCGAAGGCGGCGCGATGTTGCGGACGATTTGGTTCTTTCCGGCCTGCCCGCCCAGCACCAATATCTCGAAGTGGAGAGCAGTCTCCACCACCGGCAACATGAGATTATCCAGTTCAGAGTCGGATAGCTTCAGCAGCCAGGCCCATTGGGGGCGCATCTTGTCGGGGAGTAAGCGAGCCCGGTTCATCAACCGCAGGGCGCTGGCGGTGCAGTGCTGGTGGACGTAGTCGCGCACCGCCTTCTTCACCCAGCCGGCGTCGCCGCAGATATTGGCGTGCTCCGGACAAAGCAGCAGCAGGTGATCCCGGGGATCGTCCCAGCCAGCGTGGGAGTGGGTCAGGTACTCGCCGCCGGGGATGGCGCCGAAGTAGGCCATGCTGTTGAGCACGCCCTCCGGCGTGTAGTTCTGCAGGTCGTTCACGTCTATCTCGCCCCTGGTGGCGAAGATGGTCACCGTGCTGTCGTTGATGTCGAACCCCTTCTCCACATGGAAGGGCTCCCACGGGCTCTGGTCTTCGTTCTCCGCGATGCACATGCTGAACTTGCGCGCGGTCCCCATGGTGTCCATGTCCATGTCTCCGGGGTAACAGAAGCCGACGTTCATCATGATGAGGCGGAGCGCCCGTCCCAGGACGATGTTGTGACGGGATTGGGCCCCCGGACCCATGGCGGCGCGGCCGAAGTTGATACCCACTTCCTTGACGATTGGCCCGTTAATTACCATGAGGGGCGCGTGGGGGCCGGTGGACATGGCCATGATGCGGGCGTTGGTGCCCAGGCCGGTGTAGGCTTCGCAGGCGGCCATCAGAATGGGCAGGTGCGCCGGTTCGCAGCCGGCCATCACGGCGTTGATGGCAATTTTCTCCACGGTGGCAAAGCCGTTGCCGGGCTCGAGTATCGTTATCACGTCGCCGGGGCTCCGGGCGGTGCCCTTCAGCATCTCCTCCACCTTCGCCGGCGTGGCGGGCAAGATGGGGAAGCCATCGCCCCACCGGTACTCCAGGAACTGGCGGTTCATCTTCTGGAAGGCGTCGTACATGTCGGCGGCGTCTATCTTCAGCAGGTCCGAGGGCTTGGTTTTCAGGGCGGTTGAGCTGCCGTTGCCGCCACCGCCGGCGCCGGTGGTGAGCACTTCCACGATTTGGTCGAAGGAGTCCGTTATCTCCTGCTCGATCTTCTCGGGAGTCAGGCTGCTGATAACGTCGGGCACCTGGGCGTAGCGGAACTCGGGCAGCCCGAAGGCCCGGGCCGTGGCCATGGCGTCGCGCTCGAAGCCGCCGGACACGATGCCGACCGTGGGCTTACCCGCCTTTTCCAGGAGTACAAGGTCGTGGACAAGCCACGACGTGCAGGAGCCTCAATCTCCGGTGGAGCCGACGAAGATGTCGGCCTCTTGCTTGGCCCTCTCCATGATGTCCTTCTCGCAGGGCATGGAGCCATCGTAGCGGATCACCTTGACGTTCTTGTACTTGTTGCTGAGGAGTTCAGCAGCCTTCATCAGGGCCACTTCGCCGCCGCGTTTTGAGTTCCATATCAACCCCAGCGTCAGGCCATCCAGGGTGCTGGGCCGTTGTGCTGCGGCGGTCTGGTTAGCCTCGCCGTGGCTCTGGGCGACAGGGTTCAGTACCTCCAGCGTAAACATAGGCCACCCCCTTTCAATACGGCATTCCCGCGAGATTCCGATGGGATTCCCCAAGCCAGCCGGACCGCTGACCTCAAGACCGGCAATACGGATGCCCGTAACTTATGCTCCAACGCCACCGGTGTCAAGACGCCGGCACCTCTGTGGCGGGTGCCGGCTCCGGGATCAATCGCCCTCCGGGGCACTGTTCGCATGAGCCGTTGATTTTCCCTCCCGAAACCGGCCCGGTCCAGGCCCAATTCCCCAGCTGACCGGGGCGGTCCCGTACCGGCGGGCCTGGGCGACCCGTACTCAGCCGATCGCCCTGCTCCAGCGGCGGCCGGGGGATTGTCGACGGTGGTGGTAACGCCTATCATTGCAAGTAGGCGCTACTTGGCGCGCGCCAGCACCCCATCCCAACACTGCCCGAGACCCTCGAATATGGGTCCGTACTGCGATTCCAATGTCCATCCGACATTCTCGCCCGAAAGGTTTTCAACGGTGATGTGAAGCATTTCACCGGCGGCGCCGCGGGCGTCGAAGGATACGGCCGCGGTGTTGGTGGCGCTTCCAACAGGGGTCTCCATCCCGGGGGAACCGGCGTCGAAATCCAGGTTGAAGTCAACAGCCGGGGAGAATACCACCGGGAAAGAATTGGGATTCAGCAGGCCAGCTTCAAACTCCAAGGCGTATACCCGCCCTACCTCGACAGGAGGGTCGAAGTCGAGATCAGAGGAACCACGGAAGGAAACAACCTTGACAGGGCTTCCGCCCCCGGCAACATCGATCTCTGCACCTAGGTCGAATCCCCTTCCCCGGTCGCCAATCTTGGCCCGAAGGTTCCCATCAGTCGGTTGCATGGGCCTGCCATCCACCGTTGGCAGGCGCAACAGTTCAGCGACAACACTTATCGACACCTGGTTCACGCCGGGTTGTAGCGTGGATGGTGGGGCGTCCCTGGCGCCGGAGGAGGGGAGGAATTGTCCAGATGTAGGCCGGTGGGAGGTGAGGCCTCTTCAAAGGACGTGCCGCAAGCGACGCAGGAGGACGCACCGTGGGGGGCCAGGGCGCCGTAATTGGGGCATACGACACCTAATGGCAGCTCACATGACTGGCAATAGTCAAACTTCCGGCAGGTTGGCTTGGCGGCAAGCAAGGCACTCCCAAGGCACTCCATAGATGCCAAGTCCCTTCCTGAATGGCCGTGACCTCGAGGGGCTTATCGACTTAGCGACGTTCCCAACGGCATGAAGTCAACCGAATGCGACTCCCGGTAAACCTCCCGCAGGCGCACCGACTTGGCGAGTAACCTGCTGCCCCCACTCAAATTTACCTGTACCAAGGGGCGTCAGTCATGGCCCGCTCCAGCCCCTACAACACCACTCTGAATTTCCAGCGGCAAACTCATTAGAGTGTCCCCACTCAGCTACGAGAGGGGTCGCCACCTATACCCATACACCCGCCTCTCCGTCGCGACCGTGTGCCGGCTCCCCGCGAATTGATTGGCTGCCCGGAGGCTATAGTGTTCAGCTGGCATCTTCCAGCAAAAGCTTGAAACCCCTCCCGCCACAGCTTTGGATGTTGGGCAATAGCTGTCTCGGTGGCGCCAGCATCCAAGATACATTCGCTCCCTATTATACTACTGGCCGGAATACGATGCCTCCCGGTTTTCACCATTCCGTCGTGTTGAAAAGACCTGGCATGGACCGGGTGCTTCGGGTTTCCTCACGTTGCTGAAGGCTTGCCTTCGCTTGGACCTGGTTGCATCGCTCGCCATCCGGCGGTCCACGGTTGCGGCAAACGCTCTCACCCCTAGAGCGCGGGCAGGAAGGCGGTCCTAGACGCCCCAGTCCTCCAGGGTGTATGCCATCTCCCAGAAGCGATGCTCGAGGCGGAGGCTGGTCAGGTAGGCCTCACCCATCGCGGCAAGCTCGACGGGTCCGGCTCGCTCGCCGATGCGGTCCGCCAGGGAGCGGATGTCCCGGGCCAGGTCCGCAAATTCGGCCGAGGAATACATTTGAATCCACTGGCAGTAGAGGGGGGCGTGCCGGGGTTCCCCAAGGCGTGCCAGATGGTCTCCAATCTCCCAATAGCCCCACTGGCAGGGCAGAAGGGAGGCTACCAGCTCCCCAAAGCTGCCCTGGTGGGCCACCTTTAACAGAAAGCTGGTATACGCCATGGTGGCCGGTGCTGCCTCGGTGGCTTCCAGCTCCGGCCTGGTGATGCCAAACTCGGCGCAATAGCTCCGGTGCAGCTCCATTTCGGTGTTGAGGGTTTCGGCCAGGAGCCCGGCGAACCAGCCCATGGTCTCCAGGCCGGGGGCGCGGGCCGCGGCCAGCGCCAGCACCCGGCTGTAGTCGATCAAATAGACGTAGTCCTGCATCACATAGTATCGGAACTTCTCCACAGCCAAGGTCCCGTCGCCCACGCCGGTGATAAAGGGGTGGGCCAAGATGGCTCGCCGCAAGGGCAATGCCCGGCGTTCGATGTCATCGGCGAAGCTCAAGGTGACGCTCCGGCTCAAGATAGGCTGGTATTCAGTCGCCTCGTCTATTGCAGGATGGCATTCTGAGGAACCCTTCGCGGGAGGACGACGTAGAATCTCAGCGCAAGAACGAGATTCTTCGCGAAGTTTATCCTGAGCGAAGGCGAAGGGCTCAGAATGACCGCTATCAGCAAAAGGCTGACTGAGTACTAGATTGTAGGGGGAGGAGCATAGGCAGTCAATCGGGCCCGGCGCTGCTTCCCACCCGTGCCTGGGGAGGCTGCAGGTCCGTCGTTCTGGCACTTGGATAGGCCCGGTCCAGTTTTTCGAACTTCCTCTTCGCCGCCTTGACAGCGGAATGGTTGGGGGATTTATGGTGGGCGGGTCAGACGTTCGGGCGGCCGGGAGGGTAGGGCTGCAGTGAAAGCCGCCGGTTTCCCCGCAAGCCTCCTGGGACTATAATGGTATCCACCAGAACGTTTGATTCACGGAAGGTACAAAGTTATGGAAGTTGTTTTTACCCAAGATGTCGCCAACAAAGCCCACGCCGGAGAGGTGCGGTGGGTGGCCGACGGCTATGCCCGCAACTACTTGATCCCCAGGGGATTGGCGGAGGTTGCGACGCCAGAAGTGCTAAAACGCCTGCATAAGATCAAGGCCACTGGAAACGAGACCCGGATTCGGGAGACCCAGGTCATGGAGGAGTTGGCGGCAGCTTTGAACGACGTCAGCGTTTCCGTGTCGGGGCGGGTTACTCCCACTGGCAGGTACTACGGAGCGGTCGGCAGCGCCCAGATCGCCGCCCAGCTCAGCGCCGCCGTGGGGCGGGACATCGACCGACGGCTGTTGGACGGCGGCGAGCCCATTCGGGAGCCCGGAGAGTACGAGGTGGTCCTGCGGTTGACCAACGACATCCAGGCAACGATCCGAATCATCGCGGAGGTAGAGGAGTAGGCGGATGTACGCGGAGAGGCTTCTTCCCCATGATCTGGAGGCGGAGGAGTCCGTTGTTGGGTCGCTGCTGATCGATGGAGAGTCCTTTCTCCGCGTCGCTCACACGATCAAGCCGGAGGACTTCTACCGGGAGAAGAACCAGATATGCTTTGCCGCCTGCGTCGCCCTTTTCCAGCGCGACGAGGCTATTGACCAGGTGACGCTGGCCCGAGAGCTAGGCCGGACCAACCAACTGGATACGGTGGGCGGAATGGCCTACCTCAGCCACCTGGTGTCCATCACCCCTACGTCCGCCCACTCGGAATACTATGCCCAGGCGGTATCCCGCACCTCCACCATGCGCCAGCTCATCGACGCCGCCACCAAAATCTCGGCCATCGGCTACCAGGACACCGAGGACGTCGACGCCACCCTTCGCCAGGCCGAGGACGTCCTGATTCAGGTCCGCTCCGGCCAGGTGGAGCGGGGCTTCATACCTCTGAGGCAAATCTACGACCAGTTCCTGGAAGACCGGGCATCCGTCACCGAGCCCTTCGGTCCGGGTGGCGGCCCAATAATGGCGGGCTTCAACGACCTGGATGAAGTGCTGGGAGGATTACAGCGCTCGGACTTGATAATCCTGGGGGCTCGCCCGGGCCTGGGCAAGAGCACCCTGGCGCTGAACGTCTCGCTGAACGCCGCCAAGACCGGGTCCACCGTGGGCTTCTTCAGCCTGGAGATGAGCCGGGAGCAGCTGGCGCTGCGCATCCTCTCCACAGAGGCCGAGGTCGACTCCGACCGCCTCCGGCGCGGCCTGTACACCGACGCCGATGAGCAGCGGATAATCGACGCCATCGGCCACCTCTCCGAGCTGCCGGTGTACATCGACGATACCCCGTTGCAGGGCATGGTCGAGATGCGCAGCAAGGCGAGGCGGCTCTCCCTGGAGCATGGCCTAGACCTGCTGGTGGTGGACTACCTTCAGCTAATACAAGGGCGGAACGTGGGCCGCGGCGGCGAGAACCGGGTTCAGGAGATAAGCGAGATCTCCCGCTCCATGAAGGGCATGGCCCGGGACCTGAAGGTGGCCCTCCTGTGCTGCTCCCAGCTCAGCCGGGGCATTGAAAACCGTCCCGGCCACCGGCCCATGCTTTCCGACCTGCGGGACAGCGGAAGCATCGAGCAGGACTCCGACGTGGTCCTCTTCATCCACCGTGAGGATGTCTACTTCACCGAAGAGGACTGGGAGCAGCAATTCCCGGGGCAACCCTACCCTAGGAACATCGCCGAGATCATCGTGGGCAAGCACCGCCACGGCCGCACCGGCAGCATCAAGCTGTACTTCCA
>CAYOAF010000106.1:0-14292 GCA_964401855.1 uncultured Dehalococcoidia bacterium | reverse complement strand
AAATTACCCCTTCCTAAGAAGCTGTTTCAAAATGTGGTTCGACAAGCTCACCACGAACGGGGGAAAGCCTCCTTCCTGTTCGTCCTGGGCCTGTTGAAGGACGACGAACCCGGCCCCGGGGGATTTTGAAATGACCTCTGTGCGACACTCCGTCTCCACGACCGTCTTTCCGGCGTAAGCCGGAATCCAGAAAGGTGCTAGCTGGATCCCGGCCTTCGCCGGGATGACAGACCGGGCGTCAAGCCATTTACGGGACACTAAGCTAAGAGTGGTCTCCGGCATGGCCTGTCACTTGGGCGGCCCGCGCTGGGGGCCAAGGTTGACAGGGCAGGGGGCCGCGACTAGTCTTCAGGGAAGATCAAAACCGGTACGGGAAGGCGTTTGATGGGAGATAAAAAAACGGTTCTCTTCACGGGGTCGGCCGGCCGCATCGGTACTATATTGCGTCGCGAGCTGGGGGGCAAGTACCACGTGAAGGGCGTGGACCGGGCGGCCGGACCGCAATCCGACTCCATTATTGCCGACCTGACCGACCTGCCGGCCATTCTCCCCGCTTTCCAGGGAGTGGACGTGGTGGTCCACATGGCGGCGGAGCCCAGGCACACGCCGGATATCTGGTGGGACATCCTCATCCCCGACAACGTCATTGCCACGGCCAACGTATACGAGGCTGCCCGGCAAGGTGGAGCGGAAAGGGTGATCTTTTTCAGCTCGATGCACGTTGACGGGATGTACGAGGAAGATCAACCCTATTCCGCCATCGCCCAAGGCGAGTACGGCGGCCTCAAGCCAGACCAGGTGTCCCTGGTGACCCACGAGATGGCCGTGAGGCCCGACGGCCCTTACGCGGTCAGCAAGATCTTCGGCGAGTCCCTGGGACGCTACTACGCCGAAGGGTACGGGCTATCCGTCATCTGCCTTCGTCTGGGCACAATGGGCCGGGAGGACTGGCCCGGCGCCGACCCGCGCAACTACGTCAGCTGGCTCAGCCACCGTGACCTGGCCCAACTGGTGGAGCTGTGCATCGAGGCCAAAGACACCAAGTATGACATCTTCTTTGCCGCATCAAACAACACCTGGAAGATATACGACACTCCCAGGGCCCACCGGTTGCTGGGATACGCCCCGGTAGACAACGCCGAGTCCTTCAGACCAGCCGGTCCTTGACGGATTTCCCCCCTGGGGGCTGTTTTTGAAGCTGGGTACAAGCCGGCGGATACAGTTTCTTTCGCATCATCCGTTCAGCCAACATCACTTATGAAGGAGGCGCCCATGATGGAGAATCGCCGGCCGGAAAACGAAGCGGGCGCGGTCCAAGCTCTGGATGCCTTTTTCGCCGCCCTGAACGCGGGTGATTCGAAGGCCCTGTATGAGAACATCAACCTGCCCCACATTCGGATCTCAAGCGAAGGAGTCACCATCTACGCTACCCTGGCTGACCTGGAGGAGTCGTATCTGCGCGACTTCTCCTCCCGCGCGGGGCCTGATTGGGACCACTCGGTCCTCGACTCCAAGGACGTGATCCACAGCTCCGACACCAAGGTTCATGTCTTCATTCAGTTCACCCGGTGTGACAAGAACGGCGGCAAGATCGCGGCCTACCGGTCGCTATGGATCATGACGTGTGTCGACGGGCGCTGGGGAGTCCAGGCCCGGTCGAGCCTTGCGCCGTGAACGGGTCCGCCTGAAGGTGCTCGAAGGAAACCTCTCCGGTGTTCCGTTCCGGGCCGCACGGCCCGACGGAATCGGAGAAATACGGTCAAGGGCGAGGTTGCCTTGGGTGGGGAGCCGAGTCAAGGGCGGGAGCATACGTTAGACTGGGCCCTCTCACTGGGTCCGATAGGGCGCCCGGAGTGCCGGAATCCAAGTTTCGCCCTGTCGCAAGCCGGCCGGAGCGCCTCCGCGGCGGGGAGTTTATGTAGAAAGATTGGGCCAAGCACCATTGACATAATCTTGATTGGGCTGCTAGAATCTAGGTGTGGTATAAGAAAAGTTTAAAACAGCACCTAGAGCGGTTGCATCGAGACGATACCTATAATCCGAGACATCTTCGTAATCGTTTCCACCGGCGTGTTGACAGTGGTGGCCTTAGTGGGTGGGCTGATGATGTTTCGGTTGTACCGCCCGCTGCGGAGGACCGCTCAAAACGTGGAGGTGATTTCGGACGTCTTCGCCGAGCGTGTAGCGCGCCCGTTGAGTAATCTTCCCGCCCTCTTGGAGATAGTGAAGTACGTGGTGGGGTTGGTGCTGGGGTTCCGGCCTGAGGAGCCCAGGAGTGAAGGCGGAGATGTCCAATAATCCAGTTGCCGGACTGCTCGTGGGAGCAGCGGTTGGGGCTATAGCCGGGTTGTTGTGGGCGCCCAAGCTTGGGAAGGGGAACCGGCGGGTGGTGGTGGTCCAGGCTGGCGGGCCACGGCGGAAGGCAGTCGAATACGAGAGCACCATGCGGCGGATGATGCGGAAGAAAGAAGGCGGGGAGGCCGTTGAAGGGATCACGGAACGCCAGGTAGGAACCCCCGGCTAAGCCCATTTACTCAGGGGTGAGCAGGTCCTGGAATCACCCTCTGGGGTCTTGGAACCAGGGTGGATCCCAGGTGCAATGGAAGGCACACCCGGACCAATACCAGGGCCTGATTCGGCTGGCCCTTCGCAGACCGTTTTGCAGCTAAGTGGGCGGGGCGCAAGTTAAGAGTTGCAGTGTTAGCGGCAACGGCTGGGAAGGGCCAGCATTATTTGGAACCCCCACCGTCCCAGCGGGGGTAAGACCCGAGCACCTTCAGCATGCTCACCGAGCGGCCAACGGCCTCAATGGCCTCTCGTACCCGAGGGTCCTCACGGTGGCCCGCGCAGTCGATCAGGAAAATGTACTCCCCCAACGATTGCTTGGTGGGCCGGGATTCAATTTTCATCAGGTTGATATTGCGCGTGGCGAACTCGCCCAGGGTTTGGTACAGCACCCCGGGCGCGTCCTGTTGGAAAGAGAAGCAGATAGAGGTTTTGTCGTCGCCGGTAGGGGGGTGGTCTTGCCGGGCCAACACGGCAAACCTGGTGACATTATTGGCCACGTCCTGAATGTCTTTTTCAAGGACCTCCGCGCCGTATAGATCGGCGGCCCGTTTCGGCGCGATGGCGGCGGCAGGCACGCTGCTGTCTTTCATGTCGGAAACCGCCGCCGAGTTGCTCAGGGAAGCCATCTGTTGAGTGTTGGGGAAGCTCCTCTCCAGGAACTCCCGGCATTGGGCCAGTGATTGAGGGTGGGAGTAGACCACCTGAATGTCGGCGATACGGGTACCGGGTTTGGCCATCAAGTAGTGGTTGATGGGCAGCACCACTTCCATGAATATGGACAGGCCGGACTCCCGAATTAGCAAGTCGAGAGTGAAGGTCACCGAGCCCTCCAGGCTATTCTCAATGGGAATCACTCCCTGGTCGGTAGTTCCCGACAGAACAGCCAGCCCCACGGCCGCAATGGTTGGGAAGGGTTGAAAGTCGGCGCTGGCGTCGTAGAGGAGCGTAGCCTCCTCGGTATAGGTGCCGGCCGGGCCCAGAAAAGCGATACGGTTAGCCATCACGGCAACCCGGTCAGAATGTCGTACAGAGTCTGCTCATCGCCGGTGGGGGTAACCGCCACCAGCTCGTCGTAGGCCTCCAGCACCAGGCCGTCGGAGGGGAGTTCCGCCCCGGTTTTCTTGACCACCAGGGAAATGAAGCTGTGGGGCGGCAGCTCGACCTCTTCCAGACGGTTGCCCACGATGGCGGCGCCCTCCGGAACAGAGACGCTGACCAACTCCATGCCGGGCACCCGGAGGTTCATCAGTTGGACCAAGGGCCGGCCGGGGACCCCTGCCTCGAAACTCGCCAGGATTTGGTGGATGGCGTTGACCACCACATCTACACCCAGGATATGGAAAATCGGCTCGTTCTTGGGGTCTTTGATCAAGGCCATGGTGCGGGGCACCTGGAAGATGTGCTTGGTCATCTGGCAGATGACCAGGTTGGTCTCGTCCAGGCCGGTTACGGCGATCAGGACCTCTGCCCTGGAAACCCCGGCCTGCCGCAGGGTCCGTTCGTCGGTCCCGTCCCCCGGGAAGGCCACGCTTCCAAGCTCGTCGCTCAGAAGCTGATAGCGGGCACGGTCTTTCTCCAGGACCACTACCTCGTGCCCCGAGGCCAGAAGCGCCTTGGTGAGGTGGTAGCCCACCTCGCTGCAGCCCACAATCACCACGTACATTGAAGCCTCGCGTCAACTCTCGATGGCTTGACGTATATCCTGGAGCAAGCCGAAGGAGTAGCCAACCACTTCCAGTCCCAGCCCGGCGTAGAGAATCTGCAGTTGGGGGTTGTCCAGGTGGCAGACCACCTTGGGCACGTTGAAGATGTGGAGGGCTATCTGGGCTGCCAGGGCGTTCTGGTGGTCGTCGCCGCACAGGGCAAGGAAGACCTCGGCGTTATCAATCCCCCCCTGCTGCAAATAATCTTCCATCTGAGGCTCGATGCTCAAGATGACCTGGACCCGGGGTTCATCGGCCAGGCGCTCCAGGCGCCGGCGGTCATCGGCCACGATGGTGACATGGGAACCCGCCTGAGCCAAGTCCAGCACCAGGTTGGTGGTCAACTGGTTGCATCCCAGGACCAGCACTCGCATCCGGCTACTCCCTGGGAGCAACGGGATCGGAGGAGCGGTCTCGCCAGAACATTACCTGGCAGCCGGCGTTGTGAAAAACGTAGCCGGCGGTTACTCCCAGATCGCACGAGCCAAAGCGTCGCCGGTAGGGGACCCCCAGAATCACCAGGTCCATGTGCCTGTCATCGGTCTCCAGCACGATGGCCGGCCCGGCTTGCCGGGCTCGCATGAACCTGGCTTGCACGCTTTTGCACTTTTCCTCGACCCCGATGGCTTCGACACGGGCCAGAATCTGGTCTCCCCGTTCGATGTCCTCGGCAACTTCGGCCTCCAAAGGCAACTCCAGGGGGACCTCTATCACATAGATGGCGTGGAGTTCGGCCTTCGATTCCCGCGCCATCTGGCAAGCCCAGCGGAAGGTTCGCTCGCTCGCCGGGTCCCCCTTTACGGGGACTAGAATCCGTTTGGTGTCCAATCGCATGAAGAGGGTTCGGCCTCCACGCTCAAAATGGGACCAGTGCCCCGAGCATCAAGGGGAGATTATAAGGATGGGGTGCGCACAATTCAACTGGTCCGGTTCATGACTGGTCCGAATTACCCGGCTTGTCGCGCCTCACCGGTTTCGGCTGCGACCGGCGACGGAAGTTCACGCGCCATGTCATAGAGGCGGCCTACGTTTTCGTTGGTGCCCGCCACAATCAGCACGTCCCCGGGTTTGATCTCCTCGTCTCTGGCAGGGTGGAGGAATGACGTGCGGCCCCGCCGGATGGCCAGAACCGAGATCCCGTGCCGGTCCGGGTAGCCGCCAAGCCCCACCTCTTCTAGGGTGTGGCCCAGCATCCGCTCCGGGGGGCGTACTTTGCTGATTCCGAAGTTGGGGACGACGGGCATATAATCGATGACCCCGGAGGCGAAGCTCACGTGGGCGGTCCGGCGGGCGCTTTCCATTTCCGGGTGGACCACCCGGTCCGCCCCGACCCGCTCCAAGGTGGAGCCGTGGAGTTCGGAGGCCGCGCGGGCGATAACGAACGGCACTCCGATGCCTTTGAGCAAGACGGTGGTCAGAATGCTGGCCTGGACGTTATCGCTGCCCAGGGCCACCACGGCCACATCGAAGTCGGCCACGTCCAACTCTTTGAGCACCGACTCGTTGGAGGCGTCGGCCCGCACAGCGTAGGTTACGTGGCCCAGCATGTCCTGAATCTTGGCTTCTTCGATGTCGATCGCCAACACATCGTGGCCAGATTGGTACAACTCGTGGGCCACCGCTGCGCCGAATCGGCCGAGACCGATCACGCAGACCTGTTTTTTCATCACTCTCCTCCATCAGCCTATTTTAACCCTTTCCCGGGCAAAGCGATATACCGTGGCTTCCTCTCGCGGAGCCAGCGCCAGCGCCAGCGTGAGGGGACCCAACCGGCCGATGAGCATGGCGGCCATGAAGATCATCTTGCTGGCCAGGCCCAGGCTGGGCACGATACCGGTGGAGGTGCCGTTGTTGCTGAAAGCGGAGACGCTGTCGAACATCAAGTCCAGGAAGGGAATGTCCGGCTCCAGGGCCGCCAACGTGGGCATCAACACGAGGGCCACTCCCAGCCCCAGCACACCGACGGTTAGCGCACGGAGTACTTGAATCTGGGCAATCTCTCGCCCAAAGGCCTCGGCCTGGGAGCGTCCGCGGACTGACGAGATCACCGCGACGATTATCACGGCGAAGGTCGCGACCTTGATGCCGCCGGCGACCGAGCCCGCGGCCCCGCCGATGAACATCAGGCCAGGGTACATCAGCTTGGTGAATTCCCCAGCTCCGCCGAAGTCGACGGTGGCGAACCCGGCGGTCCGCCCGCTTATGGAATGGAAGACCGAGGACAAAACCTTGTCTCCCCAGGCCAGCCCCCCCGCGGTTTCAATATTGGTCGATTCGGCCAGGAAGAAGACCCCCGCCCCCAGCACCCACAAGACCAGGCTGGTGACGATGACCAGCTTGGTATCCAGGCTGAGCCGGGCAAAGCGGCGGTGCCGGGAGATGTCCACCAACACCGTCCAGCCGATGCCCCCCAGAATGATCAGAAACATCATGATGCCCATCAATGCCCTCTCGGTCGCCAGCCGGGACATGCCGCTGCCATCGGGAAGCTCGTGCAGGATGGAGAACCCGGCGTTGTTGAACGAGGACACCGAGAGAAAGATGGACTGCCACACGGATTGACCCAGGCCCATTCCGTCCATTCCCTGGATGCGCCAGAAGATGAGGCCGGCGCCGCCTAGATACACGAGCAAGACCACCGCAATGATGTAGCCGGTCAACCGGCGCAGCCCTTCCATCCGGTCAACCGCCATGGTTTCCCGCATCACCAGCCGCTCCCGCAAGGTAGAGCGCTGCCCGATCAGGGCCAGCAGGAAGGTGGCCACGGCCATGAAGGCCAGGCCGCCCACCAACATCAAAAAGAAGATAACCCCCTGCCCGAAACTGCTCCAGTAGGTGCTGGTGTTGACCACCGTGTGCCCGGTAACGGTGACGGCGGAGATGGCGGTGAAGAAAGGGACCACCGGTGAGGTGAAGCTGCCCCGGTGGCTGGCGACGGGCAGCGCTAGCAGGGACCCGCCGGCGATTATGAGAAGAACAAAGATGAGAAGCAGGATAAAAGGAAAGCTGTACAGCCGGCGAGGGCGCCGGAGAGGCGCCATTTCTGCCACTGTCGGCCGCACCTCGCTCAGCCGGGGCTGGCGAATCACGGAATCTCGCGAACGTTGACGCCGGTCCTGGGCCACCGCTATCCCCCGATGCCGGCGCCTGGGCCGCTGGGCCCGGCGTCTTCATGGCCGCCGTTTACCGGATGGATGCGCCGCCGCTGGAGCACCGTTCCCCTGGGATGCATGAGAGTTTGTTCCATTGGTTTCAAGAGTGGAAGACGCCTAAATGCTGGCGGTGGAATTGGTGGCGGAATGTATGAATAGCTCTCGAGGGCGTTCCAGGGGGATGCGCGCATCTTTGAAAAAGCTCTGATGAGTCCAGTTCTCGAAGTAACCGGGTTATCCGAGGAAGGCGACACCGCTGAGCCGTCGGCAGGTGGGGGCCGCTCTGGAAGTTCGCTGGCGCTCTTTTTGGGGGCAACGAAGCATGATGCCCGCCTTGCCCAGCCCTTTTGCTGGAGGGAAGGCCGGGCCTCCATCCGTTCCGAATTCCCTGCCAAGAACCAATTGCATGATGCGACCACAGGGATTCTAGGTTTTTGTGTTGTTGGTGTCAATGAGCCACGGCTCGCGCTAACAGCGAGTTAGCGCGCAGGCCGGGGACCGCAATGGCCGGCCTTTGGGTGCGGGCGGCGCCCGGAGAGCCCAGCCGTCCCCAGGTCTGGCCTTCCGGTTTCTATGCTAATATATTGGGCGGGTGTAGCTTCGTTGAGGTGACCGTTTATGGCGACCAGCCCGAGGCGGGTGGAGCCGCATTTCGATGCGGTGGCAATCGATCGCAAATGGCAGGACCGGTGGGCCGAAGACGGCATCTACCGGGTCGAAGACGGGGACCAGCGGCCAAAATGGTATGAGATGACCATGTACCCTTACCCGTCGGGGGACCTGCACATCGGCCACTGGTACGCCATGGCGCCCGCCGATTGCCACGCCCGGTTCCGGCGGATGCAAGGGTACAACGTGCTCCACCCCATCGGGTTCGATGCCTTTGGGTTGCCAGCCGAAAACGCCGCCATCAGCCGGGGAATCCACCCCTACATCTGGACGATGAGCAACATCGAGAACATGCGGCGGCAGCTTCGGTCCATGGGCGCAATCTACGATTGGGACCGGGAAGTCATCTGCTGCGCCCCTGAATACTATCACTGGAACCAGTGGTTGTTCCTGAAATTCTACGAGCGAGGCCTGGCCTACAGGGGCAGGGCCCCGGTGGTCTGGTGCCCTTCCTGCCAGACTGTGCTGGCCAACGAGCAAGTAGTCGGCGGCGCCTGCGAGCGGTGCGGGACGGACATCACTCGCCGCGACCTCGAACAGTGGTTCTATCGGACCACCAGCTATGCCGACCGGCTGCTGGACTTCAGCGGCCTGATGGAGTGGCCCGAAAAAATCCTGACCATGCAGAACAACTGGATCGGCCGCAGCGAGGGCGTGGAGATCAGCTTTGACATCGCCCATCACGGCCTGGCGGAGAAGGAGATCTCCACCTTCACCACCCGGATCGACACTATATTCGGGGTAACTTTCCTGGTGCTGGCGCCGGAGCACCCCCTGGTGCCGCTACTGACCACCGAGGAGCGGCAGCCCGCGGTGGAAGCCTACACCAGTGAAGCCCGCCGGACCTCCGAGATCGACCGGCTGTCCACTGAAACGGGGAAGACCGGGGTCTTCCTTGGCGCCTACGCGGTCAACCGGCTCAACGGCGAACGGGTGCCCATCTTCATCGGCGACTACGTGCTCATGACCTATGGGACTGGGGCCGTGATGGGCGTCCCGGCCCACGACAGCCGGGATTTCGTCTTCGCCGGGAACTACGGGCTTCCCGTCCGCATCGTCATCGCGCCCCTCTCCTGGGACGGGAGCGAGTTGACCGAGGCCTTTCTGGACGACGGGTTTATGACCAACTCGGGACCCTACGAAGGCATGACCAACCAGGAAGGGACGGAGGCCATCGCCGGCGACATCGAAAAGAACGGCTGGGGCCGTCGCACCGTGTCCTACCGGCTGCGCGATTGGCTGATATCGCGGCAGCGCTATTGGGGCACTCCCATACCCATGGTGTTCTGCGACGAATGCGGCATCATCCCGGTGCCCGAGGAAGACCTGCCGGTGCTCCTGCCTCCCGACGCCGACTTCAAGCCCACGGGCGACTCTCCCCTGGCCGCCAATCAGGAGTTCGTATGGACAACCTGTCCCCGCTGCGGCGGCCCGGCGCGCCGGGAGACCGACACCATGGACACCTTCATGGACTCCTCCTGGTACATGCTGCGCTACATCAGCCCACATTACAGTGGTGGCCCCTGGGACCCGGCCTCGGGCAAGACCTGGCTGCCGGTGGACCAGTACACCGGCGGCGCCGAGCACGCGGTGCTACACCTCCTCTCTTCCCGTTTCTTCAACAAGGGCCTCCACGACATGGGGCTGCTGGACATCGACGAGCCCTTCTTGCGGCTTTTCAACCAGGGGGTCATCCTGGGTGAAGACCACGAGAAGATGAGCAAGAGCCGGGGAAACGTGGTCAACCCCGACGAAGTGGTGGGCCAGATGGGGGCCGACGCCGTGCGCTGCTTTCTCATGTTCATCGGCCCGTGGGACCAGGGTGGTCCCTGGAGCGAGGTCGGCATCAACGGGATGGCCCGCTGGCTCAACCGGGTCTGGGATATGGTGGTCCGCGACCCGGCGGACCTGAACGGAAGTCACGGGGACGGCCCGGTTCCCGCCGAGCGGAGCGCAAGCATCCGGGATACCCAGCGGTTGCTTCATCAGACCGTCCGAAAGTGTTTCAACGACCTGGACAAGTTCAAGTTCAACACCGCCATCGCCGCGTTGATGGAGTTCTCCAACCACCTCAACCGGGTCTGGGCGGACGCCGGCATCGACTCCGCCACCTGGCGGGAATGCGTGGAGAAGTTCCTGCTGATGCTGGCCCCCATGGCGCCCCATTTTTGCGAAGAGCTGTGGGAGCGGACCGGGCGTCCCTACAGCATCCACCAGCAGACGTTTCCCACCTGGGATGAGGCCCTGGTCGCTGAGGAGAGGATCACCCTGGTGGTTCAGGTCAACGGCAAGGTCCGAGACCGTTTGGAGGTCCCCGCCGGAATCCAGGAGGAAGCGGCCCAAGAACTGGCCTTGGCAAGTCCCCGGATCAAGACCTACATCGAGGGCAAGCAGGTGAGCAAGACTGTATACGTCCCGGGCCGCCTGATCAATGTGGTGGTGCGGTAGCCGTCAGCCGTCAGCCGTCAGCGGCCAGCGGTCAGTTATCAGCCTTGAGTGCATATAAACCCGAAGAGGAGAGACCAAGGCCAGCGTCTCATCGAGGTCAGCGAGTTGTGGATACATCTATAGGTGGGCTGCCATATGAGCGAACAGGGAACCTCTAGCCGGCACGGCCGCTTCT
The DNA here is from genome assembly GCA_964401855.1 of uncultured Dehalococcoidia bacterium. Lineage (GTDB taxonomy): Bacteria > Chloroflexota > Dehalococcoidia > Lucifugimonadales > UBA3495 > CAJWBT01. The sequence goes on along the minus strand of CAYOAF010000106.1, from coordinate 3,577 downwards.
ACGGGGTCGGAGTGGGCCCCGGCGACCCCGAGTTGTTGACGGTGAAGGCTTCGAAGCTGCTCCGGCGGATCCCGGTGGTCTGTGTCCGCCAGTCGGAGTCGGAACTGGGGAACTATGCCATGGATGTGGTTCAGGGTCTGTTGGATGAGACCAAGCAAGAGATCCTGCGGCTATCTCTGCCCGCCGGCGATTCACCGGCAACAGTGCGGGCGTGGCGGAGCGCAGGAGAAGCCGTCGGCGAGCGTCTGGGCCGGGGCCAGGATGTGGCCTTCATCACCGAAGGGGACCCGATGCTGTACAGCTCCTTCTCCCGCCTGCTGGAGAACGTACGTTCGGCTGGGCCCGCCCCAGCCGTGGAGGTGGTCCCCGGCGTCTCGTCATTAATGGCCGCCGCGGCCAGCTCAGGTGTGCCCCTGGTCACCCACGGCCAGCGGCTGGCCGTCTTGCCCGCGGTCTACGGCATCGACGACCTTCGCGAAGCCATCACCAACTACAACACCGTCGTGCTGATGGAGGTGAACCGCGCCTTGATCGACGCCCTGGCCAACCTGGAAAAACTGGGCCTGGCGGGAAGGGCCGTTTACGTCCGCCGGGCGACCACCCACCGGGAGGAGGTGGTGCTTGACATCCACCAACTCTCGGAGGAAGACTTCGACCACTTCTCTCTGCTGATCATCAAGAGGTAGGCCACAGCCGCCGGAAAGGGCGGACCTCTTTGATGGAGAACACCAAGCCGGTGAGACCGGTAGCGGATACCCAGGCCGCCCGGGAGGTTACGTCAATCAGTGTGTGGATACGGTCAGGCGGCAACCTTTTCAAGGTCCCTGCCGGACCTCGTTCCATTTTTGCACACATACAGGAGCAAGGCTCAGAAGGCTCGTTGGCGCACCCGCAACAACCAACGCTTCCAGGGTTGCCTTGGGCTTGACCGAAAGGGAGCAGATGGGTTATTCATGGCTGATGACCCGTCGTTTTCTGTAGAGGTAAGGGTTGGCGGGCATCCAAAGGCTGGATTATACTGAGGCCGATCCAAATGAGAAATTCTGGCTGATCTTTTTCCTCCCCCCGTCGCTCTACCGAGCCAGTCCATCCACACGGTGTCGAAAGGAGAGCATGTAATGGTACAGGGCATCACGGGCAAGATATTAAGGGTCAACCTGACCGGCCGCCGGATTTCCGTGGAAGAACCGGACGAATTCTTCTACCGGAGGTACCTCGGTGGAGCCGGCTTTGTGGGTTACTACCTGCTGAATGAGATGAAGCCCGGGACCGACCCGCTATCGCCGGAAAACCTGCTGGTCTTCGCCCTGGGTCCGGTCACCGGCGCGCCCGTCCCGGGAGGTGCGCGCAACTGCATCGGCGCGAAATCACCACTGACCGGCGGCATGGCCAAAAGCGAAACCGGCGGCTTTTTCGGCTACGAGCTGAAACGCGCCGGATACGACACCCTCATCGTTGAGGGACGGGCCGAATCCCCGGTGTACCTGTGGCTCCACAATGGAGAAGTAGAAATCAGAGACGCCTCCTCCCTGTGGGGAATGACCGTACTGGAAACTCAGGACGCCATCGAGGCGGAAGTGGGCCAGCGGATGGTCCGGACCGCGACCATCGGCCCCGCCGGGGAGAACATGGCCGCCATCTCCTGCATCATGACGGACTTGCGCAACGCCGCCGGGCGCGGCGGGCTGGGTGCGGTGATGGGTTCCAAGAACCTGAAATGTGTGGCCGTCAAGGGCCGAAAAGCGCCCCAGGCCGCCGACGCTGCGAAACTCCGAGAGATGGCCCAGTGGATGAACAAGAACTACATGAACGTCGGGGCGGCGTCCCATCACAGTTTGGGCACCGGGACGGCCGCGAGCATGGTGGGCGGCAACTCCATCGGCAATCTGCCGGTCCGTAACTGGGGCGACGGCTTGTTTGAGGAGGTGGAGAAGATCACGGCGGACACCCTCAGGGACACGGTGAGGGTGGCTATGGAGGCATGCCCCGCCTGCCAGATCCGCTGCAAGAAGGTGGTGGAGCTGGAGACCGAAGCCTACAAGGTCGACCGAAGGAACGGCGGCCCGGAGTACGAGACGCTGGCGGCCTTTGGCTCGTACCTGGGGATAGACGACCTGAACGCCATCTGTCGCGCCAACGAGTTGTGCGGCCTGTACTCGCTGGACACCATCTCCACTGGCGGCACCATCGGCTTCGCCATGGAGTGCTACGAGAAGGAGATATTGACCCCAAAAGACACCGGCGGGGTAGACCTCCGGTTCGGCAACGTAGAGGCCATGCTTCAGGTGATCGACCTGATTGCCAGACGGGAGGGCATCGGCGACATTCTGGCCGATGGGAGCCTCAAGGCCGCACAGCGTATCGGCGGAGGTTCCGAAGAGTACGCCATGCAGGTCAAGGGCCTCGAGTTCGGGATGCACGAGCCGCGGCTGAAGCAGGGGCTTGGTCTGGCCTATGCGGTGTCCGCCTTCGGCGCCGACCATGTGGCCGGCATTCACGATACAGGGTACGCCCGGGAGGGCCCAGAGATGGATTCCGTGCGGCAGCTGGGTGTCCCGGAACCCCTGCCGGCCAACGACCTCAGCGCGGCCAAGGCTTTCATGGTGAAGAGCCAGCATATGTGGAGGCTGTTCGGCGACTCGCTGGCGTTATGCCGCTTCGTGCCGTGGACGATCCACCAGCAGGTGGAGCTGCTGCGGGCGCTGACCGGCTGGGAATACACGACAGTGGAGGCGCTGCAGCTGGGAGAACGGGTGGCGACCATGGGCCGGGTTTTCAATGTCCGCGAAGGGTTCACCGCGGCCGACGACACCCTCCCCAAGCGGTTCTTTTCGCCCACCCCCAGGGGCGCCCTCAAAGACACTGCCATCGACCCGGAGGAGCTGGACCGGGCCGTTCACACCTTCTACGGCTTAATGGGCTGGGACCCAGAGACGGGGGTCCCAACTGAGGAGAAGCTGCAAGCGTTGGGCATCGGTTGGGCCGCGTCCTGATCTGCCTGGACCCGATGCCCCGGCCATGGACAGCCGGCCCCCGGGAGCGTCTGTTCCCCGCGTTTGGGCCTGGGTCTCGGACCCGCCGGACCTGTCATCGGAGGTGTTAAAGGAAAAATGGCGTCTTCCCGGTGCAAGCCCTCATATAGATCCCTATGCAACATTGATTGCGGCCCGGTCCAATACCCGGTGATATAATTGCACCCGGTTGGAAAGCGTCCATCGCCGATGATTCGGAGGGAGGGCTTGTATCATGGGCAAGGCATTGGAAGGGCTCCGGGTTGTTGATTTCACCCACAACCAGGTCGGGCCGTCATGCACCCAAATGCTGGAGGGTTGCTGGCGGACCTGGTCAAGATCGAGCGCCCGCAAGGGGGCGACGAGGTCCGCGCCAACGTGGGCGGAACAGCCGAAGTCTCCAGCCCCTTCTTTCTGCTCCTCAATGGCAACAAGCGCAGCCTAACCCTGAACATGAGAAGCAAGAAGGGCCAGGATATCTGCAGAGAGATTATCAAGCATTCGGACATCGTTGTGGAGAACTACGCCCCGGGCGTGATGGAGCGTTTCGGCCTGGGTTGGGACAC
>CAYOAF010000105.1:0-5255 GCA_964401855.1 uncultured Dehalococcoidia bacterium | reverse complement strand
CCCCTTTATCAAAGGGGGGCAAGGGGGGATTTTCTCCCTTCGATGACGGACGGCCGGCAGCCCTATTACTGACCTATCGACAGCTCGCAAAACGTTGAATCGGCAAGACTTGCGACGGACAAAGCCCCATCAGTCCCCCTTTCGTAAAGGGGGATACAGGGGGATTTCGTTTACCCGCCGCAGCCGCCGGGCCCGGACAGGACAAGAAACCACCTTCCCTCTCAATTGAGGGAGGGTGGCGCGCCCGGCTGTCCCGGGACGGTTCTTTAACCCTGGCAGCCTCCCCAAAAGGAGGCCAGCGGGCTACTGGCTGGGCGGCGGGGCCGGGGCCGGGTTGTACAGCTCGTAGCCCAGGGTGACCGGGACCACTCGAGCCAACTCCTCCACCGTCCACGTGCCTTCCTTGGAGATGGTCTTCACCACCTCCGGCTCGTTTTGCAAGGACACCAACCCCTCGTTGACGTAGAAGACGTGGCCGTTCACGTGGGCTGATTCATCGGAGGCCAGCCACACCACCATGGGGGCCACGTCTCCTGGCTCTCCGCGGAGGGTGCCGGAGGCGGAGCTGATGCCCCGGGCCGACCTGAGGGCCCGGGCCTCCTCGGGCACGCTGGTCGTCATCCTGGTGGCGGCGCTGGGAGAGATGGCGTTGGCAGTGACTCCATACTTCCCCATGTCCCGGGCCACTACCCTGGTGAAGCCGGCGATGCCATCCTTAGCGGCGCCATAGTTGGCCTGGCCCGAGTTGCCCCACAGGCCGGAGGTTGAGCTGAAAGTGATGACCCGCCCGGAGCGCTGCTGCCGGAACAGGATGCAGGCGTGCTTGACCACACTGAATGTTCCCTTCAAATGGACGGCGATAACGTCGTCCCACTCCTGTTCGCCCATGTTGAAGATCATCCGGTCCCGAAGGATCCCGGCAACGGTGACCACGATGTCGAGCTTGCCGAAGTTGTCGATGGCGGTCTGGACGATTTTCTCACCGCCCGACATGGTTGCGACCGACTCGGTGCAGGCCACGGCGGTCCCGCCTGCCTCACGGATCTCGGACACCACCTGTTCGGCTATCGACTGGTCCTGGCCGCTGCCGTCGACGTTGACTCCCGCGTCGGCCACCACTACCTTGGCGCCTTGCGCCGCCATCAGCAGGGCCACACCACGGCCGATTCCCCGGCCGGAGCCGGTCACAATCGCTACTTTATCTTTTACTAGGTTTTCCATTGAATACCCCCTGCCGCGAACAGTCTTATTGCTGGGCCGGCGCCGGCGCCGGATTGTAGATGCCTTTGGTGAGCACGTCCCGAGCCTGTGGGGCCAGATCATCCAAGTTCCATAGGCCGCCGGGCTCGTAGATGGCGTTTTCTGACCTGGGCTGCGACATCAGGGATATGCTGTTACCGTAGACCAGGAAGGTCTGGGCGTTGATGTTTTGGGCGTAGTCGCTGGCCAGGTAACAGATGAAAGGCGCGATGCCGTCGGGGTCCAGGTGCTGCAATTCACCACTTGTGTCCAGGCTGGCTACACCTCCCCGGGCCCGCATTTCCGCCGCGCTGTCCGGGATGTTGCCGATCATCCGGGTGTAAGCCCTGGGGGCGATGGAGTTGGCCGTCACACCGTAGCGCCCCAGGTCACGGGCCACGACCTTGGTAAAGCCGGCGATGCCCGACTTGGCCGCGCCGTAGTTGGCCTGGCCCGAGTTGCCCACCAGGCCCGACTGGGAGCTGAAGGTGATGATCCGCCCGGAGCGCTGCTGGCGGAACAGAATGGAGGCGTTCTTCACCACGGTGAAGGTGCCCTTCAAGTGGACGGCGATCACGTCGTCCCACTCCTGTTCGCTCATGTTGAAGATCATCCGGTCCCTTAAGATGCCGGCACAGGTGACCACGATATCGAGCTTGCCGTAGGTGTCGATAGCGGTCTGGACGATTTTCTCACCGCCGGACATGGTGGCCACCGACTCGGTACAGGCGACGGCGGTCCCTCCCGCCACCTGGATCTCGGACACTACCACCTCGGCAATCGATTGGTCGAAGCCGCTGCCGTCCACGTTCACTCCGGGGTCGACCACCACCACCTTGGCACCTTCTTCGGCCATCAGCTTGGCCACGCTCCGGCCGATACCCCGGCCGGAGCCGGTGACGATGGCTACCTTATCTTTCAACGCGTCAACCATAGCCCCTCCTTCATCTTGGAAGTATCACCAGCGGCAGCCGGCCATTCTTGGATGGGCCGGCTGCTCGACGGCAGCCCTTCCTCGGACCTGGAAATTTCACGGGCGGCTTCCAATGCTGTTTTGCCCATCCGCTTGTTCGCTACCCATCGGCAGGCCGGTCCGAGCCACGCGGGAAATCAGAGGCGATCCGCGCCGACCCCTCACCAGCCCAGGGAGTGCCGGGTTCATCAAGCTTCTTCGACTTTGTCGGAAGGCCTCAACGAAGCCGGGCCATGCGCCTGCTCCAAGCAGGCCAGGGCGGGCCTGTCGGGCCGGCTCTGTGAGATTCTAGAAAGAACTCAGGGTCAGGCCGGAGGCTTCCGGGAGGGCAGGGCCACCGTCGCCGATCCAGGGGTGGTCTTTTGGGCCTCCTGGTTCTCCAGCCAGATCTCGCAGTCCACCAGGTGCTGCCCGTCCTGCTCGTACTTCTTGGCCACGCTCCCCTTGGCGGAGATGGGGCTTCCTGGCGGGTCCATCCCGCGGTACTGGCAGGTGAGCCGTTTCAAGACCCCTTGCGGTCCCATCCAGGTGGTCATGAACTGGCCTAGGAAGGCGTTCTTCAGGGCGCCGTGGATGATCACCCCGTCGAGGCCGGTCCCCTGGGCAAAGTCCTTGTCGTAGTGGATCTCGTAGAAGTCCCCGGAAGAGCCTGCGTACTGCACCAATTGCCGGGTGGTGGGGTGTTTAACCAGGGTAGGCATTTCCATACCCTCGCTAACGTCTTCCCAGTATACTTGCTCACCCATCAAGATACCCCTCAGTAGCGGATTGAGGTGGCGGTCTGGGTCGCGGCCACCTGGTCGAACTGGTTGCGGTAGGTGATCACCACGGTGGTGAAAAGCATGGGGCCAAGGCGGCCGGAGCGCTCGGTGATGTTGGAGACGTGGGCCACCGCGGTGATTCGGTCGCCGGGCCGGACCGGTTCGAAATACTCCCAGTCACTGCCCCCGTCAAGGGCCCGTTCGAAGGGAATATCGAAGGGCAGCTCCGGACGTCCCGCCTTCGCGGAACGCAGGAAAGTCGGCGGCGCGATCAGGCCGCCGTACCGGCTGTGGCGAGCCACCTCGTCGTCGTTGAAGAGGGGGTTGTCATCCCCGATGGCCTCGGCGAACCTGACGATCGCCCCTTTTTCAACCTCAAGGGTAACGGGGGGGCTCTCGCAGCCGATGGCTTGCTGTCGCATTTCCTCGGTCAGGAAAGGAGCGGACGTAGACACGGAAAACCTCCCATTCTCTATGCAGGGCAAAGTCTACAGCGAGCGGGTAATGGTGTCAAGAAGTGGCCGGACGGGGGCGGGTCCGGCTCGGGCTGCAAGCGTAAATCAGGTATCCACAGGTATCCATTGTACGGTTGGACTCGCCGCCCTTTTCAAGGTATTATTGGGGCACTTCTCAGGGCCCGGGGGCAGATCCCTTCGCCGCCGATGTTTCCGCACCCGGAGATTCTCGCCCAAGCCGGCAGCGCAACTCACGGCAAACGCTGGACAGTACGCTTCGGGCACTACTTCGGACATCACAGGGAGGTGTATCATAAGGTACGGCTTCTACACGCCCAACGCCGGGTCCACCGGGCAGCCCGACGCTCTGGAGGCGATAGCCCGCCAAGGCGACCAGCTAGGTTTCAACTACATGGTCTTTCCCGACCACGTGGTCCAGCCCAAGAACATCTCCTCCCCATACCCCTACACCGTTAAAGGCGACTTCGCGGGCGGCGAGGAGGGCGGTGGGGAGTGGATGGAGCAGCTCACCACTCTGGGCTTCCTGGCCGCGGTCACCGAGCAGATTCAACTGGTGACCAGCGTAATGATCGTCCCGCACCGGCCCGCGATCCTCACCGCCAAAATGCTGGCCACCGTGGACGTGCTCTCCAAGGGGAGGCTCATCGTGGGCGTGGGCGTCGGCTGGATGGAGGAAGAGTTCCTGGCCCTGGACGCGCCGCCCTTCGCCAAGCGCGGCGCGGTGACCAATGAGTACATCAGGGCCTTCAAGGAACTCTGGACCAGCGACGATCCCACCTTCGATGGCGAGTTTGTCCGGTTCTCCAACCTGAAATTCCTACCCAAACCGGTGCGGAAACCCCATCCGCCCATCTGGGTCGGCGGCCAGAGCCGCCCGGCGATCCGGCGTGCGGCGCAACTGGGCGACGCCTGGCACCCGGTGGGAGCGACTCCGGCGACGCCGTTGGAGCCGGAGCAACTGGCTAAGGACATCGCCACCCTCCGCATGCACGCCGAAAAGGCGGGGCGCGACCCCGCCGAAATCGAGGTGGCCATGAAGGCGCCTATCAAGGACCCTGGTATCGCCTCGAGTGGGCCCCACCGCCGTTTTGCCGGGACCGCAGACGACGTGCGCCGGGACATCGAGACCTACTCCGAACTGGGGGTCGGCCATCTGATCTTCGACATACGGAAGCCGGACTTGAGCCAGACACTGAAGGCCATGGAGTGGTTCGCTGAAGTGATAATGGTTTAGTGGCCGGAGACCCTCGCTCTGGCCGGCGGGGCAACCCCCCGGCGAATGTTGGACACCACAGGGAGGTGAATCATGAAGTACGGCTTCTACACGCCCAATTCCGGGTCCACCGGGCGGCCCGATGCACTGGAGGCAATAGCCCGGCTGGGCGACCAGCTAGGTTTTGACTACATGGTCTTTCCCGACCACGTGGTCCAGCCCAGAGGCATCACCTCCCTATACCCCTACACCGTCAAGGGCGACTTCTCGGGCGAAAAAAGGGGCGGCGGGGAGTGGCTGGAACAGCTCACCACTCTGGGCTTCCTGGCCGCGGTCACTGAGCGGATCCGGCTGGTGACCAGCGTAATGATTGTCCCGCACCGGCCCGCGATCCTCTGCGCCAAAATGCTGGCCACCGTGGACGTGCTCTCCAAGGGGAGGCTCATCGTGGGCGTGGGCGTCGGTTGGATGGAGGAAGAGTTCCTGGCCCTGGGCGCGCCGCCCTTCGCCAAGCGCGGCGCGGTGACCAATGAGTACATCAGGGCCTTCAAGGAACTCTGGACCAGCGACGATCCCACCTTCGATGGCGAGTT
>CAYOAF010000104.1:0-4043 GCA_964401855.1 uncultured Dehalococcoidia bacterium | reverse complement strand
GCGCCCTATCACCCCCAGACCAATGGCAAGCTAGAACGCTATCACCAGACCCTGAAGCGGGACGTGAACCAGGTCCCATACGAGATGCCCTCTGACCTGGAGGAAGCTCTTGCCGCCTTCGTTAGCTACTACAACTACAGGCGGTATCACAAGGCTTTGGGCAACGTGACACCTGCGGACGTGCTTAACGGGAGAAAGGAAAAGATCCTGCAGCGCAGAAGGGAGGTGAAGGCTCAAACCATCGATAGGCGAAGACTTCATAACCGGATCCTCAGGGAGTTCACCTAGGCTCTTCCCCGCCCCTGATCTCTCGGGTCCAAAACTGTCCCATTTGTGCTGGTTGCCGACACTGCCCCGTCGTTACCTCCGGGCGGAACCCCTAACCGACGAATGCGGTCCTCCACCCAGCCGCCCAGCTCAACCATCCTGAGCAACTCACCGGGCGTCACTTCGGGCCAATCGACGGGTCCTACCGACCGGTAGCACAAGTCGGCTACATGCGTGGAGCCGCGACTGAGCGCCGTTATGGTGAACATGAGGGAGTCAAGCTCGGGCTTCCACCACGCCACCAACCAATTATGGAATAACTGCGGGGTGCCCCAAGGGTCACGGTCCCCTGTGTCCCACCCTAACGGTAGGCCGAGACGCCGCCCCAATTCTGTGATTTGGAGACTCTCAGCGGACATTCAACCGGTCTCCTGGACTCAGCTTCTTGTGGGCATTGACGGCCCGCTCCCCTGCGTTTCCACGGGCGTACCTTGAGACCATCTGGTAGCTTGACCATCCACCAAGTTCCTTCAGGTCATTCTCTTGGCCGCCAGCGGCCAGGTAGGCCATCGCGAAGCCGCGCCTGAACCCGTGAGCGCCTCGGAAGGGCACACCGGCAGCCTGGAAGTGACGCTCCAGCATCATACGAAGGCCGTTGGGTGTGAAAGGCCCCCGGTTGCCCGTGGTCAACCACAACCAGGGGCTCTTCGACTGGCGACGCCGCAGGTAACGTTCGATGGCCACTCCGGTCTTATGACCAATCCCCACGTGCCGTTCTTTACCGGCCTTTCCCGTCACCTTGATCGACAAGCCCCGCCAGTCTAGATCCTCAATCTGCATCCCGCAGAGTTCGGCGGCTCGTACGCCGGAGTCGAACAAGGTGAGCACTACGGCGGTATCCCTGAGCGCATAGGTGGATTTCCGCCCGATGGCCTTTAGGACCGCTTCCACTTCCGGGGGTTCGTAGTAGGGCTGGATGACCTGAGGAAGTCGTGGGGGGTCGATGTGGTCAACCGGGTTGTCCTCTCGCTCCCCCTCCTTGACGCACCACTTGAAAAACCGGTTGGCGCTCCGATACCTGACGTGGACGGCGCCAGGCTTGTTTCCCTTCTGGTGCAATGACATCAGCCAGTGGCGCACGTGGTCCCTCCCTATCGTTGCCAAAAGAGGGAAGCCGAGATCGCGGGCAAAGGCTGACAACCGTTTAACCGAGTCGCCGTAGATGAAAAGGGTTTTGGGGGACCGCCCTGATGCGCCCAAGTCCAAGAGAAAACCCCGAATCAAGTCCTCATCGGAGATGGGCTCAAGAGCGTGATTAGGAGCAGAAACGTGCGACCTAGACCGTTTGGTAACCATGGCAGCCTCCCATGTTTGGCTGCCTTTAGCTTCGCAGATGTGCGCTTGCTTGTCAAATGGTGGGCGGTAGTGGACTCGAACCACTGACCTCTTGCGTGTCGAGCAAGTACTCTAACCAACTGAGCTAACCGCCCTTTTCTCATTCGAAGTCTATCAACGGCCAGAGGCGAGGTCAAGAGAGTGGTTCCTTAAGAAGGGGCTTCCGGAGGTATTCTACTCCGCGTTGGCCCGTTTCTGCCGCCACGGGGTCAGCAGGAACACGACGGCCCCCAAAAAGGCGATGGCCGCTCCCAGCCGGAAGATGTCCTGGAACGCCAGGATGAATGCCCGCCCTTGCAGTTCCTCCGCTGTGAGTCCAACGCTGGCAAGCTCCGAGAGGTGCCGCTCATTGATCAGCGCGAATAGCCCGCCGATGACCGCCACCGACAGCACCGTCCCGAAGGCCTGGGACAGGGACAGGGCCGCCGAGGCGGTGCCCAGCCGGTCCGGGGCAACACTGCTCATCGTTGAGGCGTAGGCCGCCGACTGGAGCAGCCCCAGTCCCGTGCCTACCACGGCGATACGAAGTACCACCTGGGCCAGGCCGGAATTGGCGTCAAGAAAGCTCATAGCGGCCAGCCCGCCGGCCAGAACGGCCAGCCCCGTCACGCCCACGGGCAGCGCGCTGATCCGGTCGCACAGCCAACCGCCAAAGCCGGAGGACCCGGCGTTGAATAGCGCCATCGTCGCCAACATCAACCCCAGGCTGAACGGCCCACGCCCCAGGCCGCCGGATATGTAGAAAGGAAAAATGAACCAGATGACGAACACGCCCAGGTGAGTCAGGAACATGCTCAGCATGGAGACGAGGACCCCCCGGATTCTGAGCAGGTCTCGTGGCAGCACCGGCCAAACCGCTCGTCCCTCGGCCCGCCAGAACGCGGCCAGGAACACCGGCGCCAGGGCCAGCGGCACCAGCACCTCCAGGGAGGTCCACCCCGCCGATCGTCCCAGCCGCAGCGCGACCACCAGACAGAGCACCCCGGCGATCAGGGTTGCCGCTCCGGCGACGTCAAAGGACTTCCCCGAGCTTGAGCGCTCTTCACGTTTCAGGAACTTGACCGCCAGGAACAGGGCGAGCAAGGTGAAGGGCACCCGAGCCAGGAACACCGACTCCCAGCCGAATCCCCGGACCAGCAAGCCGGCCCCGAGGGTGCCGGCCACCATTCCCAAGGCCTGGCTGGCCGCGGTGAAACCCATTCCCAGACCGCGGCGTTGGACCGGGAACGTCCTGGCAGCCAACGCCGGGGAGACGGCGAATAGACAGCCGGTGCCCAGGGCCTGGAGCACACGGAAACCCACCACGATCTCCAGGCTGGGCGAGAATGCAATGAGCACCATCGCCGCCAGATAGGCCGATACGCCGAACAGGTAAACCGGCCGCAATCCGAACCGGTCGCCAAAGCTGCCGGCGCCCATCACCAGACCGGCCCGGGTGGCGATGAAAGCCACGATTATCCACTGAACGGTCTGGAGATCGGTATTGAAATCCCGGGTGATGGACGGAAGGGCCACGTTCACCGAGATGTCCAACGCCGGCAGGAACATGCCCAACCCGGCGGCGGCGGCCACCATTCGGTTCCCCCACCCGCGCCCGGCGGCGGGCAGGGGCGCACTGTTGTGCATTTCGGCCGGAATCGCCATGGTTACCGATTGTACGCTATCCGGCTAGGGAAGGTATCGAGGGAGGAGCCGTTCAGGACAGCTAACCCGGCTCGGACAGCCGGCCCCCGGTCCGGCGATTACCGTTTACAACGGGGCCGGCTTGTGCAAGAATCCCACTTAAGGCTGGGAAGGCTGGCGCTTTGTTTCAGTCGATTCGCAGCACTCAGTCTTCAGCTGAATGCGGGTGGCTCGAGGGCTCACCGCCAGCGAAGGATAGATAGGAGAGATGGGTATGGTAGAAAGCGGCGGCGGAATCGAGGCACTGCTCCAGGAGAGTCGCACCTTCCCACCACCGGAGGAGTTCCGCAAGCAGGCCAATATCTCGGACCCCAACATCTACGAACATGCCCGCAAGGACCCGGAGGGCTTCTGGGCCGGGTTCGCCGGGGAGCTGTCCTGGGTCCGCAAATGGGACAAAGTCATGGAATGGGACCCGCCCCAGGCCAAATGGTTTATCGGCGGCCAGCTCAACATCTCCTACAACTGTATCGACCGCCACCTGTCCTCCGCCCGCCGCAACAAGGCCGCCCTGATTTGGGAAGGGGAGCCTGGGGATTGGAAGGTCTACACCTACTGGGACCTCTACCGGGAGGTCTGCCGGTTCGCCAATGGGCTGAAGAGCCTCGGCGTCAAGAAAGGCGACCGGGTGACCATCTATATGCCCATGGTCCCGGAATTACCAATCGCCATGCTGGCCTGCGCCCGTATTGGGGCGC
>CAYOAF010000103.1:0-11463 GCA_964401855.1 uncultured Dehalococcoidia bacterium | reverse complement strand
GCCAGCCACGCCCTCTGGGAGGAAATACGATGGGCTCCTCGTCGAGTTAGTTTGGTTGAGAAAGAGACCGGGATGAACCAGCGGTCCGCCGCCGTCCCCCCCTTCGACGTACCGGGGATCGTGGTCTACAACGGCGTCAATGAAGCGCTGGTTGAACTCCGGGGTAACCTTGAACTCGAAGGGCTCGAACTCCTCGCCGATCTCATGCTGGTCTACCGTCTTGCGCGTTGTCATCGCTCTTGCCTCCGGGCGGTCATGCCCCTGTCTTGCTGGTCCAGGCCGCGTATTCACGGCGGAAACCCTTGCGCCGGCCTTCCGTTTGAGCTACGGGACTCCCTGTATCACGCTGCCTGGAATCAAGGAAGGTGCTACCCGCTGTATTTCGCATTCTAGTGTGCCCACCGAACCCCGTCAACCGCCCCGCCGGACCCCAAATCCCTTTCGCGCTCCCAAGAAATCCGGAACAAAGAGAGGGAGTGAATCTCGGCCCGTACCGTCACCCTCGAGGGTTGGGCGAAGGCAGAGGCTATTCTGAAAATACCCGCCCCCCCGACACCACCCCATTGACGATATTCGCCATCCCAGATAGACTAACGTGGGTTTCAGTGCTCAGCCAACAGCGTTTAGCCATCAGGGACACGATGCCACCACACCCTCCTGGTACATCTGCTAATCGCTGAAAGCTGATGGCTCCCAACAACCATGGCTAAACTGTTCGACCTCCACATACACACCACCAGGGGCAGCAGCGACAGCAGCCTGACCCCCGAAGAGTTGGTGCTAGAGGCGGAGGGGCTGGGGCTCTTCGGCCTCTGCCTCACCGAGCATAGCGGCCCGTGGGAGCGGCACGAGTTCGAACGCTTCGCCACCCTCCACAACGTTGTTCTGGTGCGAGCCATGGAGGTGGAGACCGACATGGGCCACATGCTGGCCTTCGGCCTGGACCAATACCAGGGGGGGTTCAACAAGGCGGCCGGGCTGCGCCGGGCCGCCGACCTAGAGGGCGGGTTCGTGGTGACGGCCCATCCCTTCCGCGGGGTCTTCAGCCAGCCCGGGAGGGTAAACGCGTTGCTGTACCGGTCGGTGCCCGACCCGCTGCCCGGCAAGCCGGAGGACGCCATCGCGCACCCGATATTCAAGCTGGCCCACGCCGTCGAGGTCGCCAACGGAGGCACCGTCGACGAAGAAAACGAATTCGCTCTGCGGGTGGCGGGCCTGCTGGGCCTGCCCGTGACGGGGGGCAGCGACGCTCATTCGGCCCACGGCTTGGGCCGCTTCGTAACCGCCTTCGACGACGAAATCAACAACGAGCAGGAGTTTCTGGCCGCTCTCCACTCGGGGAGATACCACGCAGCCGCGGGGCTCCGCTCCGGGCAACTCCGCCCGTACACCTTGTAGACGGCAGCCGGCTCAAAGCTGATAGCTGACTGCTGATAGCTAACATCCCACCGCCATCGTTGGTTTGCCAGCCATGTCTTTGCTTCCACCTGTAACTTCTCCCTTCGAACTGGTCCACGTGGCCCTCGACCTGGAAACCACTGGGCTGGAGCCGGCCCGCGACGCCATCATCGAGGTGGGGGCGGTAAAGTTCCGGGGCGACGAGGTTATCGACACCTTTGACACCTTCGTGAATCCGGGCCGCCGCATCCCCGAGTTCATTCAACGCCTGACCCACATCACACCCGCTCAGGTCGAACGCGCCCCGTTCTTCAACTCAGTCGCCGGACCGTTGGAAGAGTTCATCGGGGTCCATCCCGTCATCGGCCACAACGTGGCCTTCGACGTCGGGTTCCTGGCCGCCAACGGACTGCCGTTGAACAACCCCACGTACGATACCTGGGACCTGGCTTCGGTGTTGCTGCCCTGCGTCGGGCAGTACGCCCTGGGCCGGCTGTCCCAGCTATTCGGGGTGGGACACAACGACCCGCACCGGGCGCTGTCGGACGCCAAGGCAACTCAGGGCATCTTTCTGGAGTTCTTGCGCCGGGCCGAGGCGTTGGATAGCGGCCTCCTGGCCTACATAGTCAACCTGGCCACCCGCAGCCGGTGGTCCATCACGCCGGTCCTGGCCGGGCTCCAGCGCGGCGCTGGCCAGGGCGGCGAGCCCGCGATGTTCGGGCTGACCGGGTTAGACATGGACAACCTGGCCACCCGGCTGGGGCGTCCCGAAAAGCGGCAGTCGGACCTGAGCCTCAGTTCCCTGGACGAAGACAAGATAAGCGGCCTCCTAAGCGCTCAAGGTCCCTTCGCCCGGACCTTCTCCGGGTTCGAGTACCGGCCGGAGCAGGAGGAGATGCTGAAGGCCGTGACCCGGGCCATCTATCGGAGCCGGCACCTGGTGGTGGAAGGCGGCACCGGCGTCGGCAAGTCCATGGCATACTTGCTGCCCGCCGTACTTTTCTCCATCTCTCAGGGCCAGCGGGTAGTGGTTTCCACCAACACCATCAACCTCCAGGAGCAGCTCCTGCGCAAGGACATCCCGGCGCTGATCGGCGTGCTGGAGGAGGCGGGATTGCTGGGTGAAGACCTGGCGAAGGCCGCCCTCCTCAAGGGGAGAGCCAACTATCTGTGTCTGCACCGCTGGAACTACCTGGCAAGGACCGAAAGCCCCACAGTGGAGGACGCCCGGATCTTGAGCAAGACCGCCGTCTGGATGCAGGACACGGTGTCCGGCGACCGGGGCGAGATCAACCTCGCCGGGCGGGACAGCGTTACCTGGAGCCGGATTTCCGCCGGTGAGAAGACGTGGTGCCCCGGCCTGCGCGATGGCGGGCCCTGTTTCTTGCGCAGCGCCAGGGAGCGAGCCGAACAGGCCCACATCGTGGTGGTGAACCACGCCTTGTTGCTGTCGGACCTGGTTCGCGGCGGCGGCTTGATCCCCGATTACCAGCACCTGGTCATCGATGAGGCTCACAACTTGGAGGACGAGGCCACCAGGCAGCTGGGCTTTCACGTACCCGCGGATCGTCTGGACGAGGCATCGGAGCCCCAGGGCCGTCTCGCCACAGGGACCCGGATGGCGCTGGCGGCCGAAAGCCCAGGCTCGACCGTGCGCCAGGAGGGGGAGCAGGCGGTGGCCGGCGTAGAATCCCAGGCCGCCTCCCTCCGGGAAAACTGGGCACGTCTCTGGGCAGCGTCGGAGCGGTTCCTGGCCGCCTGCCGCCAGGCCACCTCGGAGGACCAAAACCAGGTGATGCTCACCCAGCAGATTCGGGGCCAGCAGATATGGTCTGACCTGGCGTTGGCCTGGGAAAATCTTGACGTGCGGATGCAAGAGGCGGTCCAGGCCCTCTCCCGGTTACAGCGGTTCTTGGAAGCCACAACGTTGCCAGCGGCCACCGACCAACCCGCCCTGGCCATGGAAGCGGCCACTGTCCAGGACAACCTAGAGTTGCTGCGAGGCCAGTTGGGGTCGATCTTGGATGAGGCGGACGAGGAAAGCATACATTGGATGAATCACGATCCGAACAAAGGCGAGATTACTTTCCACTCCGCCCCCCTGGACGTCGGCGCCACTCTGGCAGAGCAGCTTTATTCCCGCAAAGAGTGCGTGGTGATGACCAGCGCCACCCTCAGCACCGAAGGCAACTTCGAATACTTCAGAAAGCGGACCGGAGTGTTCGAGGACTGTGACGAGCAGCTTGTCGGGTCTCCCTTCGACTACCAGAAGGCCGCGCTGCTGCTCATCCCGGAAGACATGCCGCCCCCCAACGCGGACGGCTACCTGGATGCCCTCTCCCTGGTGATGGCCGGCCTGGGCAAGTCCCTAGGCGGCCGGACCATGGCCCTGTTCACTTCCTACGCAGCCCTTCGGGCGGTGGCCGGCCGGGTGCGCGCGCCCCTCATGGCCGACGGGATACAGGTCTTGGCCCAGAGCGTGGACGGACCGCCACAACAGCTCATCCGCCGCTTCACCGATGACCCGCACAGCGTTCTCCTGGGTACCAGCAGCTTCTGGGAGGGGGTGGACCTGCCCGGAGGTGTGCTCAAGGCGCTGGTGTTGACCAGATTGCCCTTCCACGTGCCCACCGACCCGGTGGTCAGGGCCCGGTCAGGGCAGTACGACGACCCTTTCAAGCAGTACTCCATCCCCCAGGCGGTGCTACGCTTCCGGCAGGGGATCGGGCGGCTGATCCGCAGCAAGGGAGACGTGGGGGCCATCGTGGTGTTGGACCGGCGAATTACCGGGCGCTCCTACGGTCAGTCCTTCCTGCGGTCCATACCCCCTTGTACGTTGCAACCTAGCAGCCTGGCAACCGTGGGCAGGCTGGCTGCCCAGTGGGTGGATAACAGCCGTGGAGCTAAACACTGACCAGCCTCTCGACCTAGCCGCCAGCCTGGAGGGCGGCCAGGCCCACCGCTGGGAGCGGGAAGGGCAGTGGTATCGCGGCGTCGTCCGGGGCAACGTCATCAAGCTCCGCCAGACCGCCCGCTGCATCGAGTTCCGCGGCGGGCCTCGCTCCGAGGCGTCCCTCCTGCCCCTGCTCCACAGCTATTTCCGTCTGGACGACGACATCAGCGCGATATACGCGGAGATCGGCCGCGACGGGAAGGTGGCGGACATGATAGCCCGGTTTCCCGGCCTGCGCCTGCTGAGGATTGAGCCCTGGGAATGCGTCGTCTCGTTCATTTGCTCTGCCAATTCCAACCTCCGCCGCATCCACCAGTCAATGGAACGGCTGTCGGAATGTTACGGCACTCCTATCCAGTTCGACGGCCGGGTGTGGCACGCCTTCCCCACGCCGGAGGAGCTGGCCGAGGCGGGAGAGGTTGGTCTCCGCCGGTTGGGTCTGGGTTTTCGCGCCCCCTACGTGGCCCAGACCAGCCTGATGGTGCTGGAGGGCAAGTTAGACCTGGCTGCTCTGGCTCGGATGCCCTACCCGGAGGCCAGGGCCGGCTTGATGGAATGTCCCGGCATTGGGCCGAAGGTCGCCGACTGCATCTGCCTGTTCTCGTTGGATAAGCCGGAGGCCTTTCCCGTGGACGTGTGGGTGCGCCGGGCCCTGGCCGAGTGGTACTTCCAAGACCGGAAGGTTCCACTTGACCGGGTGCTGCGGGAGTGGGCGCAAGAACACTTTGGCTACTTCGGCGGGTACTCCCAGCAGTATTTGTTCCATGGTAGGAGGGTGGGATGAAACTCCGGGGGGACTTCTTTCGCGAAAGAAGCCCCCACAGGCCCCTTCAAGAAAGCCAAGCTGGCTCTGTTATACTGGGCGCGGGCTTCGGTACATCCGCAAATTCATCAGGATCGCCAAGCAGTATCGAAGGAGAGTCGAAGATGGAACCAAAGCTGGTAGATTACCTCCTGTACGAACCCGACGACACGGGTATCCTCTGGATCAAGTTCAATCGTCCGGAACGCATGAATGCCCTGGCCGGGTCCTCCCACGAGACCGGCACGGTGGCGAAGGTTGGAGAATACATGCGGGCAGGCGATGACGACCCAAACATCCGGGTCATCGTCCTCACCGGGGTGGGCCGCGGCTTCTGCTCGGGCGCCGACATGAGGCGGGATACCGGGGACCTGCTCAAAGGAGGGGATAACTTTGTAGGAGACCGGGGATCGGTGGAAGGCCCCGATTTCGCCAGAGAGCATTTCTATCATGGGTTCACTAAGCTCCACAGGGACATTTCGCAAATCCGGAAGCCGACCATCGCCATGGTGAACGGGCCCGCCGTAGGGTCCGGCATGGACATGGCCCTGCACTGCGACATCCGGGTGGGTTGCGAGAACACCCGGTTCATCGGCTATCAGCAGCTGGGGCAGATCATGGAGAACGGGGGTAGCTACTACCTCCCGAAGATGGTCGGCCTGGGCCGGGCATTGGAGTTTGTCTACACCGGGCAACTGGATGCCCAAAGAGCTTACGAATGGGGCTTGTTGAACCATCTGGTTGCCGCCGACAAGCTGGAGGAGGCCACCAGAGACCTGTGCGCCAGGATCATCAGGGTACCGCCGCTGGTCCAATGGATAAGCAAGCGGATCATGCGCACCGCCCTGGACAGCTCGTTGGAAGCCACGATGGTGTTGACGTCGAATGCCGGCGGCATCCTCGGCGGATCGGAAGACGCTCAGGAGGCCAGGGCGGCGTTCCTGGAGAAGCGCGCTCCCACCTTTAAGGCCCGCTGACGGGCGAGGGTCGAACAACGTCAGCCCCCGGGGGTTACGCTCAGGGAACCTCCTTGGCCAAAGAAGTTCCCCCAGACCCCTTCAAGAAACCTGGAGACTGGGCGGACGCGGAAACCGCCTTAGGACTTCAGAAGCAGCTTGCCGAAGAAGTTGGTCTCCTCCATTGCCCGGTGGGCGGCGGCGGCCTCCTGCAACGGGAACGTCCGGTCGATCACCGGCCGGATGTTGCCCCGGTTCAGCATTGCCACGATTTCCCGCATGTCCTCCTTGGTGCCCATGAAGACCCCGTGCACCTCTATCTGCCGGCTGAACAGCAGGCCCAGGTGCAATTCGGTGCGCAGGCCGGTGGTGGCGCCGCAGATGCCGTAACGGCCTCCCGCGCGCAGGGAGCCAAAAGCCTTGGCGAAGAAGTCGGCCCCCACGTGGTCCACCACCGCGTCCACTCCGGCCCCGCCGGTCAGGGCTTTGGCCCGCTCGGTGATGTCCTCTTCGTTGTAGTTGATTACCTCGTCGGCCCCCAACCCCAGGGCCTTGGCCGCCTTCTCCGTGGTGCTCGTCGTGGCGATAACCCTAGCGCCGATGATGTTCTTAGCGACCTGGATCGCCGCGGTGCCGACGCCGGCGGAGGCGGAAAGGACCAGCACCGTCTCCCATGGCTTGAGCCGGACCCGGCGCACCAGCATGTTCCAGGTGGGTAGGAAGGTGGTGGGAACGGCGGCGGCCTCTTCGTAAGAGACCGAGTCCCCAATTATGTGGGCGTTGGCCGCCGGCACGGCTACCAGTTCGGCGTAGCTGCCGTCCATGGCGCTACCCATGAAGCGAGGACGGGGACACAGATCATCCTGGCCGGCCAGGCAGGCCGGGCACTGCTGGCAGCTGATGCGCGGGTTCACCACCACCCGGTCGCCAGGCTTGAGCGTGCTCACCCCGCTGCCGGCCTCCACCACGTCGCCCGCGCAGTCGCCTCCCAGTATCAGTGGCGGCGGAAACTCGCGGCGAAGCCCCCGGCCGCCCTCTCGGGTGTAGAGGTCCAACCGGTTCAGCGCCGTTGCCCGGACCCGCACCTTCACCTGGTTGGACTCCATCGCGGGATCGGGACGCTCGCCATAGGTCAAGACGTCCGGGCCGCCGTGGGTTTCGATGTAGACTGCCTGCATAGCAACTGCCTCCTTGGTATTTGAGCTATCAGCCGTCAGCTTTCAGCCTGTTGGGCGCAGGATGCTGGCTGAGGCCGATTAAATTTTTGACGGCCTCTCCTCTCCCGGCCATGGTCTTTCCGACCCTTCCGCGGAAGGGGAATCCAGAGAAGCGCTAGCCGGTTCCCGGCCACCGCCTGGATGAAGGGCCGGGTATCGAGCTGTTCACGAGACACCGGCCTGGTACTCAGTCAACTCAAATCTGCGAGTTGTCATTCTGAGCGAAGTGAAGAATCTCAGCGTTGCAATGAGATTCTTCGTCGCTCCGCTCCTCAGAATGACGTCCTACCAAAACGAGGTTGACTGAGCACTAGGGCCGTCGTCCGAAGTAGCAATCGTTGCAAAGAAAGACGATGGCCAAGGCCTCCTCGTGGCTGCCGATGCGCCCGCAATAGGGAATGTCGCTGTCCTGGCTCCACGGTTGGTGGAACTTCCCCCCGCACATCTGGCAGGAAGTCTGGTGCACCTCGTCCAGCACCTCTCCACAGATTACGCATGACTCTTGTTCTAGCTCTTCGTCCACCACGGCCTAGCCCTCACCTCGGCAAAGGATCTCCTTCACCAGCAACCGCTCTTCCGCTTCGCTGGAAACCTTCCGGTCCAGCTTGGCTTCCCGGAGACCCCGCAGGACCCGGCCCACCATCGGGCCACCGGGGACGCCCATCGCCAACAGGTCCTGACCCTTCAGGGCAGGAGCCACGAAGCGCAACTCGTCCAGGTATTCCGCCAGCCGGCTGGCCGCTCCGGGCGAACCGCTAACCCGGCAGACCGCCAGCACCGCTTCTTGGCTCGAACCCTCCACCAGCGCAACCAGCCGGGAACGCGGTAAGGAAGGGTCTGCCAACTCCGCCTCCAACCACCTCAGCGATGCGGTGTCCCTAACCACCTGCGCCCAGGGCTTCGGCATGCTCAGCCGCCGAATCACGGCTTCCGCTTCTTCCGGAGAGAGGAGGTACGTCAGGGCCGCGAGGTAGACCAGGGGGCCGGCGCCGGTCCGGTCCCCTTCTTCACCGCCGTCACCGCCGGAGTCCAGGGCGACCGCCGCCGCGAGCCACGCCGGGGTCTTGCCGCCTCCCAGGGCAGGATGGATGGCAGCGATAATACCCAGGTCCCAGGCGCGTGTCAGCGCCGGTCCAGGCCGGTCCTCCCAGAATATCCGCTCCAACTCGTGCCGCAGGCGGTCGCCGGTAAGGGCCGCCGGGTGTCCGTTGGCGACGGCGTCCCGTAGCCGGGCCAGGGTCCGGCGCTCGATTCGAAACCCCAGCCGCTGCTCGTACCGGACAGCCCGGAGAATCCGGGTGGGGTCATCCACGAAGCTGTTGGGGTGCAAGATGCGGATCAGACCTCGGCGGAGGTCGCCCACTCCTCCATGCAGGTCCAGCACCTTCGGCCGGGCCTCTCCAAGGGGCACAGCCAGCGCGTTCGCGGAAAAATCACGCCTGGCCAGGTCTTCTTCAATAGTACCCGGAAAGACCTGAGGCAGGGCCGCCGGCTGGAGATAGACCTCTTTGCGGGCGGAAACCACATCGACGCGGCAACCGTTCAGGGACAAGGTTGCGGTTCCGAACCGGGGATGGGCCAACACCCGTCCTCCCAGGTCCTCCGCCAGTTGGCGGGCCACTTCCGGCCCGTCACCTTCCACCACGAAGTCCAGGTCCCGGACCGGCGCACCCAGCAGAACGTCCCGCACCGGCCCGCCCACCAGGTACACTGTCGGCGTTTGACCTGAGGCCCGCTGGCGCAAGGCCCTCAGTATGGACAGGTTACCGCCGCTCAAACTGCCTTCAAGAGCGTCCAGGAGAACGTTGATATGCTGGAGTCGCGGCGTGAAAGGCCTCCTGTCGAAGGTATTATAGCATAGGGATGGGGCGTGTCCGGCGATTTCAGACGTGCTCCTGGCCGGCCATTCGAAACGCCTAAAACCCGCGCCGGGCTTGCCGCAGCGGCGGGCCCAGCGGCCTTTTTGACAACCATTCTTCGCATGATACAATCCAATCAGGAAGGCCTCAGGAGGCGACATTATGGCCGCAAACGCAATGACCACCTACTACGACTTTCGTTGACCTTTCGTGTACAATGCCGCCGTGTGGCTGGCAAAGGTGGAGGAAAGCACCAGAAATGACATCGAGGTGGACTGGCAACCGTTGTCGCTGGCCCAGATGAACAGCAAGGAGGAGTCAGACCTCAGATACTGGGAGCACCCCGGGGCGCTGGACGGCTCCGACAACACCCTGTTGGCCCACCGGGCCGGGCTGGCGGCCAAACGCCAGGGCAAGGAGGCGTTCAAGTCGTTTTTCATGGCCCTGCTCCGGGCACGCCACGAGGACAAGAAAGATTTGACTGACCCGGCAGTGATGGAAGAGGCGGCGGGGAAAGCAGGGATCGACCTGGCCCGGTTCCGCGAAGATGTAGCCGACCCTGACCTGCTGCGGGAGCTGGGCGAGAGTCATACCAGGGCCGTGGAAGAGTTCGGGGCCTTCGGGGTACCCACCTTCGTTTTCCCTGGGGGCAAGACGGCCTTTCTCAAGATGTTTATCCCTCCCGACGAACAGGCAGTGCCGATGTACGACTCGCTCATCAAGGTCATGGGTGAGTTTGCCTACGTTGGGGAGATCAAGCGTCCACAGCCGCCCTGGCCTCACGGAGTCATCTAGGAGGGATTATTGGCGGCCGAGGGACTGGAAGCCGCTCTGGGTTTGACGTTCCGCAACCGGCAACTGCTCGAACATGCCCTGGTCCACCGGTCCTCGGTCAACGAGCAGGGATGGTCGCCCACCGACTCCTACGAGCGCATGGAGTACCTGGGCGACGCCGTGCTGGAGCTTGTGGTTTCTGAGGACCTCTACCGGCGTTTCCCCGATTTGAGCGAAGGGGCTTTAACCAAGATCCGCTCCGGCCTGGTGTGCCGCGAGAGCCTGGCCCAGGTAGCCCGCCGGCTCGGCCTGGGGGAAGCCTTGGTGCTGGGTAAGGGCGAGGAGGCCACCGGCGGCCGTCTCCGGGACTCTACCCTGGCCGCCGTCTTCGAGGCGATGGTGGCGGCGGTGTACCTGGACCAAGACTACGCCGAGGCCCGCCGGTTGGTCCTGCGGGTGATGGCCGAAGAGCTTGAAGAGTCCTTTCGGCTGGGTAAGCCACCGGAGAACCCCAAATCCAGCCTCCAGGAATACGTCCAAGGGCAGGGCCTGCCCGCTCCCCGCTACCAGGTGGTATTCAGCCAGGGCCCCGACCATGAGCCGGTCTTCACCGTCGAGGTATTGGTCGATGACGAGGTCATAGGTGTGGGACATGGCAGCAACAAGGCGAGTGCCGAGCGGACGGCGGCCGAGATTGCCCTGGTGCGGCTGACCTCGGAATCCGGCAACGGCCCGTCCGGCGGGGACCTGGAGTAGGTCCACCGGCGCCGAATACTTCCCGAGCACGGCGCCAGACTCAAGCCATGTCAGGATTCCAGACCGGCCGAGGAGATCGCCGGAGGCCTCGGAGAATAGAAATAAGGGCGCTTAGTAAAACCCCGGTTAAGTCATTCCCATCATGTCATTCTGAGCGAAGCGAAGAATCTCAGCGCAACACCAAGATTCTTCGCTTCGCTCAGAATGACAGCTACCGGCAGAACGACGGCTACAGGTTCTGTTGGAAGCTCTGAGAATGTGCCTGCCCTGAGGTGGGTTTTGTCAAACATTTTGAGAGTCATCTGATGCTGAGGTTTTTCAAACGCAACCGGGAAGAAACCAAGAAACGCACGGAGGCGGCGGTCAAGCCGAGCCGGGAGCGCTGGTTCGGGCGCATCCTCAGCGTACTCCGGTCTTCCCAGCCGGACGAGTCGGTGTGGGAAGAGTTGGAGGAAATCCTGATCTCCTCCGATGTCGGCGTTGAGACCTCCATGCGGATCGTCGAAGACCTGCGGTCCAGGGTAAAGGAAAACCGGCTGGAGAACGCGGACCAGGTGTTCGAGGACCTGAAGAAAGCCCTGATCCAGGACCTGGACCTGGAAGCCTCGGACCCTGTTTTGCCGGACATCGGCCAGGAGGAAGCACCCTACGTCATCTTGATGGTGGGGGTCAACGGAGTGGGCAAGACGACCAGCATCGCCAAGCTGGCCCACCACTTTCAGCAGACGGGCAAGAAGGTGGTCCTCGG
>CAYOAF010000102.1:0-4225 GCA_964401855.1 uncultured Dehalococcoidia bacterium | reverse complement strand
TCCGTGGAAGACCCCATGGCGAACTCGTCCATGTTGCCCTTGCCCACCAGTACGGCGCCCTGGCCGAGCAGCCTGCTGACCGCGGTGGCGCTGTAGACCGGCACGTAGTCCTGAAGCATTCGGGACGCGCAGGTGGTCCGGATCCCTTTGGTGCACATCACGTCCTTGATCTGCACTGGTATCCCGGTCAGCGGACCCGATGCGTCGGCCGCGATGCGTCGGTCGGCCTCCTCGGCCTGCCGGACCGCGGTCTCCGGGGTTACGGTTACGAAGGCCTTGACCCGGTCTTCCACGTCCTGAATCCGGTCCAGGCAGGCGCGGGTCAGTTCGACGGAGCTGACCTCTTTGCGGTCCAGCCGCCGGCGGGCCTCGTGAGCGGTCAAGTATTCCCAATCGGCCACCGGTCTTACTCCTCCAGCACCACTTTTACCCGGAAGAACTCCCCTTCCCTTTGAGGTGCGTTGCTCAGCACCTCCTCCAGGGCCAGGGAGCTGTCTGGTATGTCGTCCCGCATCACCGTTTGTAGCTGAACAGCGTGGCCGGTGGGGTTCACGCCGGCGGTGTCCAGCTCGCTTAGCACCTCAAACTGCTCCAAGATGTGGGAGAGGTGCTCTCGAAACGTCTCCACCTCTTCTTCGGTGAGCCCGATTCGGGCCAGGATGGCGATATGCTCTACGTCGGAGCGGTTCAGGGCCACGGCACGGCCTCCAAATATCTTCCCAGCGGGACTCTTGTCCTTCCTGGGAAACGGTCTTCTCGGCCCGCCCCCCGGCGGACCGGTCAATTATCATCCCCGGCGGTCCGCCTGGGGCGGATGGGCGAGCCTGGGCCCTTCGGCTCCGCCCAGGTTGGAACCCGCACAAAACCCCAACCGTACAGCCGGGAACCTCGGCCGCATAGCTCCGCGGTTGTGTTCAGGGTGCGCCCGCCAGTATATCTGCGCGCGGCCGGGAACGCCAGCCCGCGGCGGAGGAAGAGTATACCCGTGCCGGAGGCTTTGCTGCCGGGTGCATGGTGAATGCTGTATTATGAGTGTCGGAATAAGTGCGGCCAACGGAACCCGGCAGGTGAACAACGGTACCGGGTAGACGATAAATCTCGCTCCAGGGTGGACCCTCTGCTCAAAAAAGTTCTCGACTGGAGGCCCAAGACGCCCTTCTACTATGGGTGGCTGATCTTGGGCATCTGCTTCTTGGCTACCTTTGCCGCCACCGGCGTCTCTCAGGTGCTGCTGGGCGGAATCCAGGTTTTCATCACCGAGGACACGGGTTGGACCCAGAGCACCATATCGCTGGGGGTGACCGCCGGCACCTGGAGTTCCGGGCTGCTGTCCCCTTTCATCGGGCGGCTTGCTGACCGCTACGGTCCTCGCTGGCTGATGCCGGTGGGGGTCATCGTGGCGGCGGTGGCGTTCTTCTCGCTGGCCGGCGTCGACGCTCTGTGGCAGTTCTTCGCGGCCTACATCCTGGGCCGCGCCGTGACCAACCCGGTGCTCATCGGCCTGGTGCCCCGCACGGTGGCCGTCAACTTTTTCCGGCGCCAGCGCAACATCGTCCTGGCCCTGGTCACGTCCTACCGTCCCGTCACCGGCGCCATCAACATCCAGATATTCTCGTTTATCGCCATTCGGTACGGTTGGCGGGCCGCCTATCGCTACATGGGCATTCTATCCCTGGTGCTGGTGGCGCCCATTGTCCTGTTTATGCGGCGGCGGCCCGAGGATATTGGATTGTTCCCCGATGGGGCAAGTCCGGATGAGCCCGGGCGGGCGGGAGCCGGGACCCAGCGCAGGACTGGCCGGGAGCGTCGCGGCCTTGCCGAGGATGCCGAGTTCAGCTGGACCGTCCGCGAAGCGTTGCGCACCAGGGTCTTCTGGCTGGTGGTTATGACCGCGGTCACCGGTACCCTGGCCTCCGGCGCGGTTTTATTCAGTCTGGTCCCCTATCTTTTTGAGGACGTGGGGCTTTCCAAGGGGATGGCGGCCGGCGTCTTGAGTTTGGGGACCTTCCTGGCGATAACGAACCTGGGATGGGGTTACCTGGCCGATATCGTTACCCCCCGCCGTTGCTTGGTGTTAACGATGGCCGGAGCCGGAGCAGCGGTGCTCTACTTGATGACGATAGGGTCGTTGCCCATGGCCCTGGGTTTTGCCCTGGTATTCGGGATTACCTCGGGACCGGCCACGCCATTGGAAAACATGATCCTGGCCCAATACTTCGGCCGGAACTCCTACGGCACTATCGCAGGCATCTATTCCCCGTTCCAGATGACAATGCTCGGTCTGGGGCCGTCCTTCGCCTCCGTGTTGCGAGAGGTGACTGGAGGCTACGAGGCCCTGTATCTGGTCTCAGCTGCCCTCTACTTCACCTCCGGGCTGTTCATCTTCCTGGCCAAGCCCCCGGCCTTGCCAGCCTGGGCGCTGGTTGAGGCGGCCAGCCAGGCCGAGGGAACCGCGGGGCTTCCCTGAGGCGGCGGCAGGTGGGGCACATCCGTTACGGGAGAGCGGCTCAGTCATCCCATTTCGGCGCCGCCGGAAACGCTGATGGATAGACCGGCGAGGTAGTCCGCCTCGCTGGAAGCCAGAAAGGCTGCCATTTTGGCGATGTCGTCTCCGACCGCGATCCGGCCCATCGGCGAGGTCCCCGCCCGCTCCCGTACCATGCTGACCCGGTACTCTTCAGCCGACTCGCCCTCGGGCGCCAGGGCGGCCGCGATGCCGTCGGCCCGCTCAGTATCCACCAGGCCGGGGCAAATGGCGTTCACGTTGATGCAGTGAGGCCCCAGTTCCTGGGCCAGGGATTGGGTAAAGCCGATGAGGGCGAACTTGGAGGCGCAGTAGGCGGCGAAACGGGCCCGTCCCCGTTTGCCCGCGCCGGAGGAGATAACGATGATCTTGCCGCCGCCCTTTCGCTGGATCATGTGGCGGGCCACCGCCTTGCAGCATAGGTAGGTGCCCCGGACATTGACCCGCATCACCTCGTCGAATGCGTCGTCCTCTAGGTCGATCACCGGCACCCGGTCCCGGTGCGGCGGCGCTCCCGCATTGTTCACCAGGATGTCGATGTGGCCGAACCGGTCCAGGGTGCGGCTGACCATGTCGCTCACCTGGGCCGAGTCGGAGACATCGGAAACCAGCCCGAGAGCCTGGCGGCCCAGGGCCTCGATCTCCTCCTCGACGCTGGGCAGGCCTTCCCACCCGTCCCGGCGGTCTTCAGCGCGGATGCTGTCCGGCCCCCGCTGAATGTCCGTCACCACCACGTCGGCCCCCTCTTTGGCCAGCCGGACGGCGATGGCCCGGCCGATTCCGTGCCGTCCCCCGGCACCGGTTACAATCGCTACCTTGCCGCTCAGATCGTACATAGTGTCCTACCTCTTTGCTCTGGCGTTTCCATTATGGATAGCGTTCGCTTTCCCCGGCCACCCGGCCGGGTCTAGCACTCAGACAACCTGGTTTTTGCAGACTGAGATTCTTCACGTCACTCAGAATGACCATTCTTCAGCATCAGGTTGACTGCGTACTAGCCTGGCGCCTGCCCCGTTGATTCATCGTAAGTGGAGAAGGAAGGACGCCGCCGCCGGACCATGCCTTTGCTGGGGGAGAACAGGAGGGCCAGCAGGAACAGGCCGGTGGCCACCACCACGATGCTGGGTCCGGAGGGAAGGTCCACGTGGAAGGACAGGTACAGGCCCAGGATGGCGGCCACGACGCCGGCGACGACGCTGATAGCTATTATCCCGGGGAGCCGGCGGGCCAGCAGGATGGCAGTGGCCGGGGGTGTGACCAGGAGGGCAAGGACCAGGATGATGCCCACCACCTTGAGGGAGGCCACGGTGGTGATGCCCACCAGCACTGGCAACAGGTATTGCACGAAGCGCACCGGCACGCCCGAGGCTGCCGACATCGTGGCGTCGTAGGAAGTGAACAACAGCTCTTTGTAGAAGGCCAGCACCAGGAGCAGAACACCGCCGGTAATGCCGCCGATGAGGGCCACCTCGTTCCAGGAGACGCCGAGAACGTTGCCGAAGAGAAGGCCGAACAGGTCGGCGGTATAGTTGCTGACCCGGCTCATCAGGATGATGCCCACGGCGAACCCGCCGGCGAAGATAATTCCGATGGAAGCGTCGAGGCGCAGGTTGGTCCTCCGGCTGATCCCGGTCATGGCCAGCGAGGCCGGCACCGCCCAGGCCAGCGCGCCCCAAAAGACGTTGCCGCCGAACAAGTAGG
>CAYOAF010000101.1:0-24523 GCA_964401855.1 uncultured Dehalococcoidia bacterium | reverse complement strand
GCGGTTTTGCCGACACCAGGCTCTCCGACCAGTACCGGGTTGTTCTTGGTCCTCCGGCTCAATATCTGGATAACCCGCTGAATTTCCTGCTCGCGGCCAATGACCGGGTCCAGCTTGTCAGCCTTGGCGGCCACCGTCAGGTCCACCCCAAGTTGGTCCAGGGTTGGCGTACGGGTGCTGCTGCGCGAGCCGGATGCACCGCTGCTGGCGCTGTGACTCAGAATGCGGTGGGTCTCGGCCCGTACTTTGTCGAGGGTGACACCGAGGCTTTCCAGTACGCCGGCCGCCACGCCTTCGCCCTCCCGCAGCAGGCCTATGAGCAGGTGTTCGGTGCCGATGTAGGTGTGGTTCATGCGGCGGGCTTCGTCGACGGCCAACTCTACCACTTTCTTAGCCCGCGGGGTCAGCCCGATCTCACCCTGGGTCGGCTTTTCGCCGCGCCCGATGATGAACTCCACCGCGGACTGCACCTTGCTGAGGTCGACCTCCAGACTGGACAGGACGCGCGCCGCTACGCCTTCGGTCTCACGCACCAGTCCCAGGAGGATGTGTTCAGTTCCAATGTAGTTATGGTTGAACCGCTGGGCCTCTTCCTGGGCCAGCGACAAGACCCGCCTCGCTCGTTCGGAGAACTTTTCGAATCTACTTCCCATATTGCCGCTCCTGGTGGGTGAAGGTGGGGCATTTCGTCCGTCTGAGCGTCTCCACGCTAGATTGAATCCCCCGGGCACTCACATTCCTCGCGCCCCGGGTTCGTGTGCCCCAATCCCGTCTTCTCTTCCACCGCCCGGCCCTGGGGTGGTAACTGGCCCGCGAATCCGCCTAGCTGTCCCTAATTATAGGTGACGGTTCAATCTATGTAAAGGCACTTTAGGTGCGATACATGCCAAATCTGTAACGACTAGACCCCGTTCAAGGCGTGGCTTTTTCCCTAGGCCGGGGCAGGACAACGCATAAAGCGCCGCCTCGTTCAGTCGGAGCTTGTAACGCTGGGGCGATAGCTGCCTATGGGTGTGGAGGGGGCCGATGAAAAAAAGCCTCCCGGCGGTGACCTATTTTCCCGCCCCGTTACCAAGGTAGTATCGTCGGCGCTGAGGCGTTTCACTGCCGTGTTCGGGATGGGAACGGGTGGGGCCGCCTCGCTAGAACCACCAGGAAGCTCTTACCCTGATAGTATGAACTATTTTTCACAACGCCGCAAGGGCTCAGGAGGAGGCAAATGTAGATATCCTGTTTCGCCCCACGCGGGGCCCAGGCCACTTGCCCGCTCTGTTGATTTTTCCCCCACTTCCTGATAAATTCAAGCTCATAGTTAGAGCCTTGGCCCGAGGTAAACAGGGATGGGAAGACGCTTTTATAAAGAGTTGGAGCGGGCTTACGGCTTCGACGAGGTCGCGATCGTTCCCGGTCAAATCACTATTAATCCAGACTTGACCTCCACCAAGATGACCATAGGGGACCAGGATTTCGACATACCGGTACTGGCCTCGGCCATGGATGGGGCCGTGTCCCCCAGGTTCGCCACTTTGATGAATGAGATGGGTGGGCTGGGAGTGCTGAACGCCGAAGGTCTGTACACCCGTTACAACGACCCCTACGCCGTTCTCGAAGAGATAATCTCCGTGCCTCAAGCAGAGGTAACCCAGCACCTCCAGCGGGTCTACTCCGAGCCCATCCAGGAGAACCTGGTATCGGAACGGGTCCGTGAGATCAAGAAGTCCGGCTCGGTGTGTGCCGTCTCCTTCACTCCTCAAAACGCCAAGCGGATGTCCCCGGCGGCCGTGGAAGCCGGGGCCGACATCGTGGTGGTGCAGTCCACCGTGACCACGGCGAGGCACATGTCCCGTAGCTACCGGGGCTTGATCTTCTCCGAGCTGATGAGAGCCCTCAAGGTGCCGGTGCTGGTGGGCAACTGTGTAACCTACGAGGTGGCCCGGGAACTGATGGAAACGGGCATCGACGGGGTCTTGGTCGGAGTAGGACCCGGCGCCGCTTGCACTACCCGCGAGGTGGTGGGCGTCGGAGTCCCCCAGGTGACGGCCACCATGCAGTGCGCCACCGCCCGGGATGACCACTTCCACCGCACTGGGCGCTACGTGAACATCATTACCGACGGCGGGTTTCGCACCGGTGGGGACATCTGCAAGGCCCTCGTCAGCGGCGCCGACGCCGTTATGCTGGGAACGCCCTTCGCCCAAGCCGAGGAGGCTCCCGGAAGGGGACACAACTGGGGCATGGCCAATCCCCATCCCGAGTTGCCACGGGGCACCCGTATCAAAGTGGGCACCAAGGGCACCCTGCGGCAGATATTGTTTGGCCCAACGTCCGCCACGGATGGCACCCAGAACTTCATGGGCGCGCTGCGGGTGGCGATGGGCATGTGCGGCGCCTACACCATTCGAGACATGCACCGGGCTGAAATGGTCGTCGCCCCGTCAATCAAGACCGAGGGCAAGTTCTTCCAGTCGGGCCTGTAGCGCCGGGGCTGGCCTTGCCGGCCATCTCGGAACCGTGCGCCCCGGCCCCCGCCGCCGAGTCGAACAATCCTCCGCCTTTCTTTTTCAACCGGGGACCGAGGTGGGTCTGCACCTCCCACCACCGATGATGGCCACAGAGACACAGAAGCACAGAGACCCAAAGGCTTTCCTCGGTGTCCCTGTGGCTCCGTAGCTACCCCCGCCAAGAACGGGGTCTGGACAAATGACCTCGGTTCCGCTATTTTAAGGGTTGATGTAGCCTCACCTTCGACAAGGAGGTATCTGAAATGGCTGTCGACATTCGCACCATTCAAATCCTTGACCCGACCGCCGAGGACGTGCCAGAAGAACTGGGCCTCAGCCCGAAGCTCCCGAATCTGCAAGGGAAAGTGGTTGGCCTCTTGGAAAACCGCAAGTTTCATGCCGACTCTTTCTTGCAAGAGTTGCAGGCTGTTTTGGTTCAGGACTACGGGGCGAGCAAGGTAGTGTATAACACAAAGTTCAGCTTCAGCGCCCCCTGCGCGGAAGAGACCATCGACACCATGTCCGCCGAGTGCGACGTAATCATCCACGGGATCGCGGATTGAGGTTCCTGCACTGCGTGGGGTCTCCACGACACCGTGGTAACCGAATCCAAAGGGGTTCCGTCAGTCAGCGTGATAACCAGTACCTTTACCCGGGCAGCGCAGGCCCGAGTGACCTTCTTGGGGATGCCGGGCGCCCGCATCGTGGTCTTGCCCAGCCCTCTGGCAACCCGCAGCACTGACGAGGTACGCCAGATGGCCCACGAGTACGCCCCGGAAATTGTGGGCCTGCTCACCGGCGACTAGCCCGCCACGGAAAGCCGCCGCGACAACGAGGGTAAGCAGGTTGTGTTCCCACACCTTCGGTGGGTGAACACAACCTAAGTTCAATCTTCGCCGGTAATAGCAGGGCCTGTGGCGATGGCCCTCGTAAACCTTTCGCGCAGGCGTACTCAGCCCGTCACCAGGGTTGAACCGGGCCGGGCCGTCAATAAACCGTTAAGGACTGACATGGCGAATCCGCTGGCCCTTCAGTCGCGTCGCGTTCAGGTCCAGGACTCGTTCGACGCGATCCAGGATTACTGTTCACAGCAAGGCTGGACCGATGGCCTGCCGGTGGTCCCGCCCACTGAGGACCTGGTTCGCCGGATGCTGCTGGCCTATGGCGAGGACCCTTCCTTCTCCCTGGGAGTCATCCAGCCGCGCAATGCCCAGGTCACGCTGGAGAAGATGGCGGTGAACGCCGTCATGGCCGGTTGCCGGCCGGAGTACTTCCCGGTGGTGGTGGCCGTGGTCAAGGCGGCGCTTCAAAAGGAATTCAACGTGGCTGGAGTTTCGGCCACTACCGGCGGCGCCGCCCCGGCCATCATTGTCAACGGGCCCTTGGTCAAAGAGTTGGGCATCAACGGTGATGCCGGCTGTTTTGGTCCGGGCTACCGGCCCAACGCCTCCATCGGCCGCGCGGTGCGCCTGATCATCCGCAACCTGGGCGGGCTGGTCCCCGGAGAAATGGACAAAGCGACACTGTCGATGCCGGCCCGCTACACTCTTTGCTTCTCCGAAAATGTGGACCGCAGCCCTTGGGAGCCGCGCCACGTGGAACTGGGATACGACCCCTCCGCCAGCATCGTCACGGTAGCCGGCATCAGGGGCATCCATATCGTGATGGAAAGCACGGTTCCCACCGGCATAGAGGTCCTCCGCACCATCGTCGGCAACATGAAAGGGACGGCGGTCTCCAACTACTGCCAGATCGGCACCGGCACCCAGATCGTGCTGGTGCTGTGTCCCGAGCACGCCGCCGACATTCACGCGTCCGGGCTGTCCAAAGCCGATGTCCGGGAGTTCGTCTACCAGAATGCCCGCATGCCGGTTCACGAACTGAGGGACGTCGGGCATTTCGCCAACCGCAACTGGCCTCGGTGGATCGACCAGACCAACCCCGATACCCTGGTGCCCATTGTCCTGTCGGCCAACGACATCGTAGTCGTTGTCGCTGGTGGCGACGGCCGCCATTCCGCCTGGCTGTCCGGCTGGAGTGTCACCAGAATAGCGACCCAAGAGATCACGCACCCGGCCTGACCGTTTGGGCGCTGACAGCTCTCTGCGTCCCCCTCTGATCCCGGCAACCTGTTCCACGGTCCCTCGGGCCTCTTCCTCCGTCGCCCTCCCCCCCCGGTCCGGCCCCCTCTGAAACGTCACCTCGTCTCACTTTGGACGCCCGAGGACGATGTTGCCCTATTATGGCCGGCACCCGTTGGCCGATGCCAAGTCAGCCCAATCCAAAGAAGTGCAGGCGCCTTGGCTGCTCGGGGCTGATGTCAGAAAGCGTTCATGTTTCCTGGCACTCCCACCTGAGTGCGCTCAGTGTAAGCATGTTTGACTGACATGAACCGGGCAATATTGACGAAACTCGGCAAAACCTGGTATGATAATCGTCGACGGATCAGAGGATCAAAGAGATGACGCAGACTACAGCAATTACTCCGCCCGCGGAACTAGAAAGTATCCCCCAGTGCCGGCATCACTGGGTGATTCAGCCGGCTACCGGGCCCGTGAGCCTAGGGATCTGCCAGACTTGCGGCATGGCCCGGGAATTCAAGAACTACGTTGAAGCCGCCGCTTGGGGCGATTCGCGGCACGCCGCCCGTTCCAGCACCGTAGCCTCGGAAGTGGTATCGCGGGTGGTTGCCGACCACGTCGAACGCGAAGACGAGGAATAGAAGCCCGGCGTCTCCTCCGGCCCGCTGCTGAACTGTTCCCTCACTAGTTGAGAGGGGGTCCCCTCTCTCTGCCTGGTAGTTATTTCCCCAACAATTACCACATCTTGTACTTTTGCCTTGACAACGGGATATTCAGGCAGGGGTTATAATACCCTCTACTGGAGGTCCCATGGCAAACCCAACTCCCGAAGCCCGCTTCACCCACCTCCACGTCCACACCGAATACAGTATGTTGGACGGAATCAGTCGCATCGCGGAAATGGTGGCCCAGACCAAGGAGCTGGGCATGGATGCCCTGGCCATTACCGACCACGGGACCTTTTACGGCGTTGTGGACTTCTATTCGGCGTGCCGGGAAGCGGGGATCAAGCCCATAATCGGCTGCGAAGTCTACGTGGCCCACGGCAGCCGGTTGGACAAACACGGTGGCGAGCGCAGCCCTCACCACCTGGTGCTTCTGGCCCGGGATAATACCGGCTACCACAACCTGATGCGGCTGCTCACCAAGGCCCACGTCGAGGGCTTCCACTACCGGCCCCGCATCGACCGCGAGCTGCTGGAGAGCCACCACCAGGGCCTCATCGCCCTCTCCGGCTGCCCCTCCGCCGAGGTCCCCCGCCTGATAGCCGACGGCAATATGGACGAGGCCTCCCGCGCCGCCGGTTGGTACAAAGAGCTGTTCGGGGACAGCTATTTCCTGGAGCTGCAACGCCACGAATACGTGCCCCGGCTTTCGGAGATCAATGAGGGGCTGGTAACCCTGGGCCGGGAGCTGGATATTCCGTTAGTGGTCACCAACGATTCTCACTACACCCGGCAGGCCGACGCTCCGTTACAAGACGTCTACATTTGCATCCAGACCAACACAACCATCAACAACGAAGACCGCCTGCGAATGGAAGACAACTCCTACTACATCAAGAGCCCCCAGGAGATGGCCTCGCTCTTCCCTGATTTTCCTGAAGCGCTGGAGAACACTGGGCGGATCGCCGATATGTGCAACGTGGAACTGGACTTTGACCAGACCCACCTGCCCAAGTACCCCACTCCCGACGGGGTGGAAGCCGACCAATACCTGGCCAAGCTCTGCTGGGAGGGATTCAAAAGCCGCTACCCCCGCTCGGCCCCCGAGGCTGAAGAACGGCTGCGGTATGAACTGGAGGTGATCGAGCAGACCAGGTTCGCCAATTATTTCCTGGTGGTCTGGGACATCATCGACTTCGTCCGGCGCAGCAACATCCTGTACGGCGTCCGGGGCAGCGCCGCCGCCAGCGTGGCCCTCTATTGCCTGGGCATCACCAACGTGGACCCGCTGGAGTACCGCTTGGTCTTCGAGCGGTTCCTCAACCTGGAACGCAAAGAGATGCCTGACATCGATCTGGACTTCCAGGACGACCGGCGTGACGAGGTGCTCCATTACGTTATCGAGCGATACGGGCGCGATCAGGTGGCCCAAATCATTACCTTCGGCACTTTGGGGGCCAAGGCCGCCCTGCGTGATGTGGGCCGCGCCCTGGGCATGACCTACGCCGAGGTGGACCAGGTGGCCCGCATGGTTCCCTTCAAAGCCCGAACCCTCGAAGACGCCTTGAGAATCAATTCGGAGTTGCGGAACCAGTATGAAACCAACGATGCGGTCCACCGGCTCGTGGACACGGCTCAGGGACTGGAGGGCATAGTCCACCACGTCAGCACCCACGCCGCCGGCGTACTGATCGCAGATGAGCCGCTGACGGAAACGGTGCCGCTGCAGCGCCCGGTTCACGGCGACGAGGACAGCCCGGTGCTCATGACCCAGTTTTCAATGGCGCCGGTCGCCCACCTGGGCCTCCTCAAGATGGACCTCCTGGGCCTGACCAACCTGACCATCCTGGACCGGGCCATCAAGCTGCTGGACCGCACCCAGGGGATTCGCATCGACCTGGACCGCCTTCCTCTGGACGATGGCCCCACCTTTGAGCTGCTCTCCTCTGGAAACACCACCGACCTGTTCCAGTTGGAAAGCGCCGGGATGCAACGGTACATCAAAGAGCTGAAGCCTTCGAGTCTGGGGGACATCGCGGCCATGATCGCGCTCTACCGGCCCGGTCCCATGGAGAATATCGAAACCTTCATCAACGCCAAGTTTGGCCGCGTTCCAATAACCTACCCCCATCCCAGCCTCAAGGACTTGTTGGATGAGACCTACGGCATCATCGTGTACCAGGACCAGGTGTTGCTGATACTCCAACAGTTCGCCGGATACTCGCTGGGCGCCGCCGACATCGTCCGAAAGGCGATGGGCAAGAAGATACCCGCCCTCATGGCCCAGGAACGCGACCGGTTCGTCGCGGGCGCCGAGGCCAACGGGTTCGAAGGCAAGCAGGCGGTGGACATATTTGATCTCATCGAGCCCTTCGCCGGGTACGCTTTCAACAAGTCCCACAGCGTCAGCTACGCCCTGATCTCCTACTGGACGGCCTACTTCAAAGCCCACTATCCCCTGGAATACATGGGTTCGGTCCTCAATTCTCGGATGGACCACCCCGATAAGATGGTCACCTGCATCAACGAGTGCTTCCGCCTAGGTATTCCCGTCCTGCTTCCGGACATCAACAGGTCCGAAGAGCTTTTCCTCATCGACCGGGATAGCGGCCCCACCGCGGGGCTGCGCACCGGCCTGGCCGCCATCAAGACCGTGGGCGAAGCGGCGGTCCGGCCCCTGGTGGAGGAACGGAAGGCGAACGGCCCCTATTTGTCCATCGATGACTTCTGCCGCCGCGCCGACTCACGAGGCCTCAACCGGCGCACCCTGGAAAGCCTGGTGCGGGCCGGCACCTTCGACTGCCTGGGGCCTCGGGGGGCCTTGCTGAACGCCGTTGACCAGATTATCGCCACCGCTCAGCTTGAAGCACGGACCCGCAACTCCGGCCAGACCACCTTGTTCGGCGGCCAGGCCGGCCAGCCGGACCTGGGCCAGGTGCCGGGCATAGCCATCGGCAGCACCGATGTACCCGTCGAGCAGAGGGCCGCCTGGGAGAGAGAACTCTTGGGCCTGCCCCTGTCACACAACCCCCTCCGTGAGCTGGCCACCATCGACGCCGGCGATGCGATCAACTCGTTGGTCCAGCTGGACGAAGGCATGCAAGGGCAGTCTCTGTCGCTCTTGGGCCACGTTTCCGCCGTTACCGAGCGGCATACCAAGGAACAAAAACGGTTCTTGGTGATTACCCTGGACCTGTTGGCCGGCCCGGTGGAGGTGGTCGTTTGGCCTGACGTGCTGGAACGCACCCATCAAGTGTGGCAGGAAGGGAAAGTGGTACGGGTCACCGGCAAGCTGCGGCTCCGGGCAGACCAGTTTTCCCTGGTGTGCGATCGCGTGCAGGAATACTCCGCCAAAGGGCCTTCACCGGCTAACGGCTCCGCACCGCCTTCCAATAACGGCGCCCGGCAGGATCGCGCCCAGGCGCCAAAGGCTGGGGACGCCGCCACCTCCAATGGGGGGAGCTTCCGCACGGTGCTGGTGGGAGTCACCGAGTCCGACGACCCCTCCGGGGACGCCCATCTGCTGCGGGAAGTTGTCCGGGTCCTCCTGGAGTACCCGGGCAGGGACCGGGTCAATCTGAAAATCAGCACCGGCAGCCGCAGGGTGTTGATGGAGCTGCCGGTGGTCAGCACCGGCTACTGCGATAGCCTGCGAGAGCGGCTGGAATCGCTGTTGGGACCCGAAGCGGTGGCATTTCAGGACGGCGCCGGGCTGCGGGGATAGGACCTGCCTCCCTGTGAGCTTATCGCCAACATCCGGTGGACCGCTCCGCGGCAGTCGATAACATGATCGACAAGGCGCCGGTGGCCCAACGATGAAAGCCCAAGACTTCTGGGACATCTTGAAAAAGCGTGGCCTGACCTTCTTCTCCGGCGTGCCTGATTCCACCTTTCAGATAGCGTATAACGCCATGGCCGGCGACCCGGAAATCCGCTATGTCCCGGCCGTGCGGGAGGACGTGGCCCTTGGCGTCGCCAGCGCCGCTCACTTTTCCGGGCGGTTGGGGGGCGTTATCATGCAGAACTCGGGAATTGGCAACCTCGTCAACCCTTTGACCTCCTTCAGCCTGATATACAAGATACCGGCGCTACTCCTGATCGGTTGGCGCGGGTATGGGGGACCGCCGAACGACGCTCCGGAGCACTGGATCATGGGAGTTAAAGCCCCGGAAATCCTGGACCTTCTGGGAATCCCCTACGAAATACTGGAACCGGACAATCTGGAGCCCGCCCTGGACCGGCTGCTGTCGGCTATCGAGGAGCACTCCGTGCCGGGGGCGCTGCTGGTCCGAGCGGGGATGATAGAGTGATCCCCCGCTACCTGGCGATCGAGAAGGTGCTGGAGCACGTGCAGCCCGCCGACCTGGTCCTGAGCACCACGGGTATGATCTCCCGGGAGGTGTTCGTGACCGGCGACAGGACCGGGAACTTCTACATGCTCGGGTCCATGGGGCTTCTGTCCTCCTTTGGGCTGGGGCTGGCGCTCCTCTCCCCGGAGCGGCGCGTTTTTGTGTTGGAAGGTGACGGGAGCGCACTGATGAGCCTCGGGACGGTGCCCCTCATCGGCGCGGAATGCCCCCGCAACTTGACCCACATCATCCTGGACAATGAGGCCTACGAGTCCACCGGGGGGCAGCCGTCCATCAGCTCCGGGATCGACCTGACCCGGGTGGCAGAGGCCGCCGGCTACGCCACCGTGGCCCGGGCTGACGATGTGGAAGAGCTTCAGAGCGCCCTCCTGGAGTGCGTCCGGAGTCGCGGCCCCCACTTGATCCTGGTCAAGGCCGGGATCGCCCCGGTCAAGGGAATCTCCAGGGTTTCTCACTCACCCACGGACATCCGGGACCGGTTCAAGAGCAGCGTTCACATCGGAGGTTGAGAGAGAAGCTGATACTGTCACCCGGGTTGGAAACCGAGGGCAAATGGCAGCATGTGGAGACCACCGGGCGGTTTCAAGCCCTGTCCAAAGGCGAGCCTGACGTCTACCACCAGGTGTGGGTCTACCAGGTCACCTAGCCCGGATCACGCCCAGCCGCCGGTTCTTCAGGAGGGATCCCCTAAGGCGTTCCCAACCTCACCCCTCGGCCAGGAACTCCCTGATGACCCCGGCCAACTCCCTAGGCTTGTCGTAGCCGATATCGTGGATCGTGTTCAGTATCCAATGGACCCGGCAACCCGGCACGGCCGCGGCCGCCACCATCACCTGCCGCATCCGGGCGTAGCCGGAGCCGGCGCGGTCGGGCGTAGGCCCGGCAGGGACGATCAGTGTGGGGCAAGAAACCTTCGGCATGATGGTGGAAGGCGGGTAGTCCCACATAGCCCGGATCACCTGGGCGTGGTGGTCCGGGTGCAGGATATCGCGAATCTGACCGTCGCCGTCCTCGTACACCATCGTCTGGACGATGCGTTCCACCTCATCGTTCCAGCACCCGGCAAGCTGGGACCGAAGCCGATTGAGGAACTCCCGGCGGGTGCCGGAGACGTTCCGGGGGCGGACCCGGTGGGAGAAACTCTCCCAGGTGGTGCCGGGGCTCAGGTGAGGGTCGAGGAAGCCCCCGTCAATCATCACCAGCCCGCCGACCCGCTCGGGGTGGTTGGCTGCTAAGGAGATAGCCGTATGGCCGCCCCAGGAGTGTCCCATCACCACCGCCCGGTCCAACGCCAGCGTGTTCATCAGCCCGGCTACGTCCGAGGCCAGAGTGGGCCAGTCGTACCCGCGGGACGCCTGGGTGGTCTTACCGTGGCCCCGCTGGTCCGGCGCGATGACCCGGTAGCCGTTGGAAAGCAGGGAAGCGACCAGGTCGTACCAGTGGCCGGACGACGCCAGCCCGTGCAGGGCGATCACAGGCGGGCCATCCCCGCCCCAATCCAGATAGCGGACCCGCAAGTCCCCCACATCGGCCCAACCTTCGGCGGGCCGTATCGTTATGGATTCCGGACTGGTCAAATCAAATTTCTTCACAAACGCTCAGAATGACCACTAGGGCTCAGTCAACTTGGTTTTGACAGGATGTCATTCTGAGGAGCAGGGCGACGAAGAATCTCATTGTTCCGCTGGGATTCTTCGCGGAGTCTATCCTGAGCCGAGCCGAAGGGCTCAGGATGACAATTCGTAGATTTAAGTTGACTGACCACTATCAGCATTGAGTTGACTTAGCACTGGTCCGGCGAAGCTCAATCGGGTGCGAGCGCGAGGTCGGATTCCATTATCCGCACATCGTCGTCCAGGTCCTCAAAATAAACCCGATATTGATATACTGTGTGAGATGCCACATCCAACATGGTCGCCGGCACCACGGTCAGTTGATGGGGCTTACTGAAGGTGATTCCGGTCTTACCACCATAGGGGCTGGACGACTCCGGCAATGCAATTACTCTATCTCCGTGCTTGAACTTTGGCATGGTAGCCTCCTACGCTTCTGGGTGAGGCGGACCCACGAGTTGAACAGGATTGGGGCGAAGTTGAGCGAGAGTCCCGTTGCCCCACCACAGTTTACCACCGCCCGCCTGAGTGACCACCCCCCATAACGGCACGTGGGTTTGCGAAAGACACAGTCCCCTTTACGAAACGGGGGTTGGCGGGATGCCAAGAGGCGGCAGGGCGCGGGATACCTGGACCGTCAGGCACGCTTGGCCGCGGCAGTCCGCTCTC
This sequence comes from uncultured Dehalococcoidia bacterium, assembly GCA_964401855.1. Taxonomy (GTDB): domain Bacteria; phylum Chloroflexota; class Dehalococcoidia; order Lucifugimonadales; family UBA3495; genus CAJWBT01. The sequence goes on along the minus strand of CAYOAF010000101.1, from coordinate 12,624 downwards.
GCTCGAGCAGGTCGGCCTTGACCGTCAGGCCGCCGGCGCCGTAGCCTCGCAGACTTCCGTCGCTGGCGATGACCCGGTGGCAGGGTACGATGAGGACGAAGCGGTTCTGGGCCATGGCCTGCCCCGCCGCCCGCACCGCCAGGGGACTGCCGGCCGCCGCCGCCAGCCAGGCGTAGCTCCTCGTCTCCCCGGCCGGTATCTGCCGGCAGGCGGCCCACGCCCTGCCAAAAAACGGCGGGGCGTCCGATAGGTCCAACTTGATTTCATCCAGCGCCCCGGCGTCCCCTTCCATGTACCTTTCCAGGCAGCCGAGCACCTCTTTGAAGACGGAAGGGTCGTTGTCGGCCTGGTCTACGTCCGGCCCCAGCTCTTCCAGGGCTTCTTGGGGGGTTGGCTTCAGGCTCAAGCGAACCAGCCCCTTTTTTCGGCCGAGAAGGGCAACCCAGCCCACCGGCGACTGAATCATGTGATAGCTGAACTGGCTCATGTTCCTCTCCTTTGGAAGACTCGCCACAGCAGCGGCATGCGCACTCGCAACCAGGCCTCGACCAACCCCCGGCGCTCCTCGCTGGCCAATTGCTTGGCGCCGTACCGGCTGCGCACGTAGGCGTCGATCAACGCCGACACCTCCTCGTCCTTGCCGGGCAAGGCGACGCGCAGCCGCTCCCGGTACTGGTACGGCGTCTGGTGGAGCGCCGGACCGGCCGAGCCCAGGGCGCCCAGCAACGCCAGGCGGCGGTAGGCGACACGGGGGTCCGCGGAAGAGACCATGTACCGCTTCCAGAAAAGCCAAGAGGCTCCGGCCAAGAGGACAATTACCCCGAAACCGGGAAGCAGCCAGACGGACATGGCTACCAGCCTCCCCCTCAGTCCCGCATCCGGCACGAGCAGGCCGCCCGGTGAGGGAATCATGATCTCATCGGCGCAGAACTCATCTTCGTCAAAGCAGTCGTCCTCGAACGGGGTCCCGTCCGGCCCGGTCAAGGATTCATCTGACGATTCCTCGGGGCGAAGCCCAGTGGCAGGGGGAAGCTCGGCTCCGGGGGTCGGCTCGAAAGGAAGGGGTGTTGGAGATGGTGGGTAACTCCATCCACTGAGACCTGCAACTCCTCCATCGCCTCCAGCAAGGCCGATTGGGCCTTCGGAGTAGCCCGGTTGATTTCGTCGGCCAGCACCACCTGCGACATGATCGGGCCCGGTCGGAAGTGGAACTCCCCGCTGCGCTGGTCGAACACCGAGATGCCGGATACGTCGCTGGGCAGCAGGTCGGGAGTGAACTGGATACGTTTGAAAGAGCAGCCGATGGACGTTGACAGGCTCTTGGCCAGCATCGTCTTATCAACGCCCGGTACGTCCTCCACCAGTATGTGGCCGCGGCCGATAAGTGCGGCCAACGCCTGTTCAATGACCGGCGTCTTCCCCACGATCACCTTGGCCACGTTCTCGACGATGCGCCGTGCCAGTTCCGAGGAAGGAGCGGCTTCCCGCAAGCGGAACCTCCTTGCACGGAATACGGTGCCTCAGGTTTGGGTTCGTGGTGATGCAGTTTAACACAGGCATTAGCCAAAGGCACGGACCTTCAGACAGTTAATGAGGGCAGGCAAGCAACCAAATGGTGCCGGTCTGCATTTGAGTTTTCTGAGCAATCGTATCCTTTATTGCAACCGGTTCTGGCTCGCCAAGTACCTGGTGGACCAGGAAGGCGCCGTGCGCTTCGCCCAATTCGTGGAGGGCGGAGCCGCCCACCGAGCATGTTTCTCTTTGAATATTGGATAGAGGTTGTTTTAAAAAGTGGTCAAATTTGGTTTAAAGTCGAAAGCTGTTGATCCGAAAGAGTCGCCTACAATGGTCGTAAGCAAAGGGTTTTCATGCTAGGCTTTGTCCTGGGAGAGAACCTAAATCACACGCCCGACACGAAAGGAGAAAGGCATGAAACTCGTCGTCGTAGGCGCCGGCCAGGGTGGATCGAACATCGCCGATGAGTTTGTTGCGATGGGGAAGTGGGTGTGGAAGAACAGGCGCATTCGAATCTTTACCGGAGAAGAAGGTGACCCGATCTACCGCGGGGTGTTCGCGGTAAATCTCGGGGCGGGGGACCTGTACGGACTTCAGCATATCCCTCTCACCGATGACCACGCAATTCTGCTGGGGACCACTGATGAGTTCCGGGGACGTGGGGCGGGCAAGGTCAACGCTGACGGAGCGGAACAGGCCCGGCGGGACGCCAGAAAGATAGTGTCAACCATACGGGACAACGGTGACGTCCCCACTGCCGACGCGATACTAGTGATCGCCACCACCGCCGGGGGTACCGGTTCCGGCTCGGTGGGTGTCATCGTAGACCTTCTCAAAGACGCGTTCAAAAAGCCAGTTTACGCCATGCTGATCCTGCCCTTCGCAAATCAGTATGACGACCCCGATAGCCTGGTGAATACCGCCACGTGCCTGAAGAAGGTGCTTGACAACTCGCAGGCCGACGCCGTGTTTCTGATTGACAATCAGAAATTTGTCCGGGGCAGCGAAACCATGAGCCACAACTATGCCCAGATCAACCGGCGGATCGCTGACTCTTTCATGGATATCTTGTGCGTGGGCGAGGAAACGGAACGCCGGTTTGTCGGCGAGGTCCTCGACGCCAACGACGTCATACGGATTCTCAAAGGTCCCACGGCCCTGGGCGTGGCCCAGACTCAGGTGCCCAAGAAATCCTCTTCCTTGTTCAACCGGTTCAAGCGGGATGGCTCGAATAACAAACACTTCGCCACTTCCAAAGCTCAAATCGAGAGGGCCCAGAGCGTGCTGAACCGGGCACTGGGTGAACTCTCTATCGACTGCGAGTTTTCGAACCACGGGGAAGCGACTTACGATGCCCAGCACGCCCTCGGCCTCTTCGCCGGACCCAGCCAAGAAGCCACCGAAGAGATAGTCGAGATGATGGATAACTGTCTCTCGGAACGAGTTCCAGGGGCCGGGCGCCGGAAGGGGACCTATCCGGGAAGGATTTCGGACACTATCAGCATCACGGTCATCGTGTCCAACCTTGGCCGCGGCTCCGCCATGGACCGGATACATTTCTTCTACACCGAAGCCACGAAGATGATGGACGCGGTGCAGAAAAAGAAGCAAGGTAGAGAAAAGCGTTGGGAGGAAGCCGCGAAGTCGGCGGCCCTCCTGCCTAGCCTCTAGCTCTTCCATTTCGGTGCCGAGCCATGGCTCGAAGCAGAGACCGAACCACAACGGGGGCTCAACATGAGGTCGTCAAGGGTGCCAGAAGGGCGCGGCGCGAACAAACGAATATTATTTTTCGCAGCAGCGATGGTCGCAATTATCGTTGGTGTTGTTTTCACCTATTTCCCTTTTGGGTCCGGTTCCCTTTCCGCGAAGGATGCCCAGTCCACCCAGCCGCTGGAAGCGGCTCAGACCTCTCCCTTGCCGGATGAAGGGGCACTTGCCCCGGAGCCGACTGCTACCGCACAACCAACGGCGACGCCTCAACCGGCTCCCACCGCCACTCCAATCCCTACTTCCACTCCCAGGCCGACGCCAAGGCCAACGTTGGCCCCCACCTCAACCCCCGAGCCCACGGTGGGGCCTACCGCGGAGCCGGAATCGGCCACCATCCCCAGGGTCTTGCCCGACGCGGACTTTGGAGAGGTATTGGAAGAGGGCTTGGTTCAGCTAAAGTTGCCCACCGGCGACCCGTTGGACACCTGGTACACCTTCCAGGTTGATACCGAATCCCAGGACATCACGGTGTTCTTCGCCCTGTATGACGTTGCGTCGAATGCCCTGGCCAGCACGGTGAAGATCGACGATTACTCCAAGGGGGTGCCCTTGGACAACGCCGAAGTCACACTCTATTACCCCGACGGTTCCGACCGCATTATCTCTTTCGACGGGACTGATGGGACCATATCCCTCATCCAGCAATACCGGTTGCCCTATGGACCCAGTATGTTCACCTCCGGCCTGCGCCGGGCCCTCGTCTACTACGGGATGAAGCTCCAAGACGAGGCCGGCGAAGTGGATGTGGAGCTACATCTCGATCTCAGCGGCCTGTCGCAGAGCGAGGGCCTGGAATTCAAGCGCACGGTGCCGGCCACGGTCGAAGAGGCCCTCAGTGAAATCGAGGGCCTGGTGGACCAGATCGAAGAGGGCCGCGTCCGCTAACGGCAGCTGTTCTACTCCTCACCGCGAAGACGCCGCGCCCCTGGCGCGGCGTCTTCGTTTTCCCAACCCTTAAATAGGGCTTTGGGGCCTTTGGCAAGGTGACCTGCTTTGCGGTTTTGCGGCAAGGGGGGAGAACCGGCCGGCCCAACAGAAAGGCACCCGAGGCCGGGGCCTCGCAATACCGGCCTAGCCCTCGAAAGTACTTCGCATCCGGTAGAGAGTCAGCTCGGGCTCGATGGCGGCAACGGGCATGTACTCCGTCTCCTGAATCTTGGCCACGATGAACCACGGCCCGTCTTCCTCGAGGGCGGTGCGAAATGCCGACTCCAACGCCTCCAGGTCGTCGACCATGGCGGTGCGTTGTATGCCGCAGCTTTGGGCTACCTGGGCCAGATCGGTGCCCCGGGCCGTATGGCTGACCTGGTGGCCCGTCTGGGCCCACTGCTCATTGTCCCACACCACCACCACCAGGTTCTTGGGCGCCTCCCGCCCTATGGTGGCGATGCCGCCCAGATTCATCAGCAGCGACCCGTCACCGTCCAGCGATATGATTCGCTCGGTGGTGGATAGCGCCATGCCCAGGGCGATGGAGGAACACAAGCCCATGCTGCCGTAGGTGTAGAAGTTGCGGTCCCGGTGGCCGGCGTGCCTCAGCTCGTCGGAGGTCGGCCCCAGATTGCCGACGATGGGACTGTTTCCGGCATGCCGTAGAATCAGCTGGGTGGCTTCGAACCTAAGCAATCTTACCTCCGTGGAGCAGCTGGGTCATGCAGATGGCCACCGGCTGGCGCCCGGCGTGGCACAGCTTCAAAGCGCCGTCCATCAACAGGTCCATCTTGTGCTCATCCTCCAAGGTGAAATGGACCAGGCCCAGCAAGTCCAGAATCGGCCGGGTGGTGCGGCCCATGGCCACCTGGGCGATGTTGAACTCGCCGACGCCGCCTCGAAGGTTGATGAAAAGGGGAATGGGTGTCCGGCAAGGGATGCACAAGCTGGCCAGGGCGTTGACGCAGTTGCCAAACCCGCTGGACTGCATAAACACCGCGGAGTTGCGCCCCACCGCATAGGCGCCGACGGCGATGCCGATGGCCTCCTCTTCCCGGGTGGCCGATACCAGGTGAAAGAAGGGGTCGGCTTCGATCAAGCTGGTTACCTGGTGGATGGAGATGTCCGGCACGTAGACGATCATGGAAGTGTTCCAGTCTTTCAATGCCTTCACAATGGTTTCAGCCCAGTTCATCGTTAAGGTCCCACCTCCGGCCGAAGACGGACGCCCAGGAAACCCGCGCCTCCGCTCCAAGTATTTTCCGAGTATCCGGCAGGCCCGTGTGGAAACGGGTGACTATCTATCACCTGGAGAGCCCGTCCAACAGGTCCAATGTATGTCGTTTCAAGTCCTTGACCGACCTCAGAGCCTGCGCCGGGCATGCCCAAGTGACATGCGGGCAACCCCAGCTAGGAGAAGGGCTCAGGACAGGGTTGCTAAACCACGCCGGCAGGTTCAGGGCGACACCGCGGCGGCAACCAGCCTGAGCCTGACTTACCGGTGCTGCTGCGAGACGGCTAAACGATAGCAGCGCCGTCAGTGAATGTCAAAGGCTCCGGGCGGGTAGGCCGCCAGGGCGGTGAGACCCAGTCGAGTGTCTCATAGATGGCTCGATACGCGGCCCGTCATCCCGGCGCAAGCCGGGATCTAGCCGATGCTTCTCTGGATTCCGGCTTGCGCCGGAATGACGATCGCGGGGAGGGAATGTCGCACAGCTCAATCGAGGTCCCTCGGTAAAAGAAACCGAGAAGACCGTTGGCTGGGCCTGAGACGGAAAGCTATCGACAGGACATTACACCACTTCCAGCGGCGCCGGCGGCGGCTCGGAGAGAAGTGGGTCCGGGTAGCCACCGCCGGGCGGTTGACTGTGCCCGGAGGCGCAACTACAATGATGAAAATGATGCCAGGTTGCGCCCGGAGCAACGGGCTCTATGCAATTCTAGGGCAACTCTAGGCAATGCCAGGAGTCAGGGCGGGCCGCCGCTGGCGTGAAATTGCGCGGAGCGGCGGGCGATCTGAAGCTAGGAGTGTCATGGTACAAAACATTGAGACGGATTGCGCGACATGTCCAGACTTTACCTGTCGCCTCGGGTTTCGCGACCTGGGCCCAGACAGTTGCCCCATGAAAGGTGACTTCCCCACGCCACAGGAGTTGTTTGGGGACCGGGAGGACCTTCTGGCCACGGCGAGAAACGCGGCCATCATCGAAGGTGCGGGGTACCGGAAGTGGACCCGGTCCAAGGAGATTATCGAACTCGCCCAGCGCCTGGGCGTATCCAAGGTGGGGCTAGCCGCCTGTAAGACCATGAAGCTGGAGATGGACATCTACGCCGGCTGGCTGGAGGACTCCGGGTTCGAGGTGCTGCGGGGCCGGGACGCCGTGACCGACGGCCGGTGCGGACCTCGAGAGCAGGCCGCATTCTTCAACTCCGCTGAAACGGGCCTCAACGTGGTGATGGGCATGTGTGTCGGGCATGACGCCCTGTTCATGCACACTTCGCGGGCCCTGGTCACTCCGTTGATCTCTCAGGACTCCTTCCTGCGCCACAACGCGGCCGCTGCCCTTCATACCTCCCGCACCTACTTCGATGGTCCTTTGCACCACGCCCACAAGCAGGCCTACGCGTCCCCGATGGTCGAGCCGGATACCTTGCAAGAGGCTGCCAAAGACCCCTCCGGCCCGGCGGCGGACCGTTTGGAAGAGCTCGCCGCCGAGGTGGTCCAGGACGGCGACGGCCGGTGGTGCCGGGTGGAGGAGTTGTTGGAGTTCGCCGGCCGGGCCGGGGCACAGACCCTGGGGTTGATTTTCTGCTCGGGCTTTCGCGAGGAAGCAAAAGTCCTCAACCGCCTGCTTGGGATCAACGGCTTCAAGGTCTTTTCCATACAGTGCAAGGCCGGCGCCGTTCCCAAGGAAGAGATGGGCATGCTGGATTCCCAGAAGGTGCGGCCCGGCAACAAGGAAATGATGTGCAATCCCCTGGCCCAGTCGGTGGTCCTCAACCGACTCGGCCCGGACCTCAACATCCTCTTGGGCCAGTGCGCGGGCCACGACGCTGGCTCCATTGCCACTACCGAGGCCCTCGCCGTGTCCTTGGCGGTCAAAGACCGGGTCCTGGCCCACAATACAGTCGTGGAACTTTACCGGGGCGCCCTTCTGGACCGGGAATCGGCTTGATGCGGCCTTCTGTCGATCAGGCTCCGCGCTCAGGTGTTGCCGATGGCGCTTGACTTTCTGGAGGGGCTAAAGGTTTTGGACTTGGGGCAGGGGATCAGCGGGCCTTTCTGCGCCAAGCTGCTCGCCGACCTGGGTGCCAAGGTGGTCAAGGTCGAGCCGCCGGCCGGAGACCCGTCCCGCAGCATGGGGCCGTTCCCCGACGACCTGCCCGACCCTGAGAAAAGCGGCGCCTTTCTATCCCTGAACACCAACAAGCTGGGGATCACCCTCAACCTGGAAACCGTCGGCGGCCGGGACCTTCTGCTGCAACTGGTGGACGGCGCCGACCTGCTGGTCGAAAACTACCCACCCTCCTACCTGCCGGGGGCCGGCCTGGATTTTGCCACCCTCCACGCCCGGAACCCCAGGCTGGTAATGACATCAATCACCCCCTTCGGGCAGACGGGCCCCTGGGCCAACTACCAAGCCGGTAACCTGATCATATGCAACGTCAGCGGCCATTCCCGCGAGCACCCGGGCCCGGTGAAAGACCTGGCAACCCAGCCACCCCTGCAGCTGGCGGCCCACCAGGCTGATTTTGTCGCCGGCCTGGCCGGGGCCACCTCCGCGATGCTGGCCCTCAACCGGCGGCGCCATGACGGCTTGGGCAGTCACGTGGACGTGTCGGGGATGGAAGCCTTGTCCTTGTTGCCCCAGACCACCCTGGCCCAATACGCCTTGGGCGAGGCGCCCCGAGGCCTCCACCGGGATGAACCGACCCATTTGGCCCTCCTGGCCCTGCTTCCCTGCCAGGACGGTTACGTGGGCATCTCCCCTCGACAGCAGGACCAGTGGGACCGGTTCGTGAACCTCATGGGTGACCCTGATTGGGCTACGGACCCCAAGTTTGCCACCCGGGACTCCCGTTTGGCCAACTGGAGCGAGTTGGAGCCGCGGCTGATTGCCTGGTCGTCCGGCTTCAAAAAGGAAGAGGTGTATCGCCAGGCCCAGGCGCACCACGTTCCTTCCTTCCCGTTGAATACGGCCGCAGACCTGTTCGAGTCAGCCCAGTTCCAGGCGCGAGCGTTCTTCCACGAGGTGGACCACCCCGCGGCCGGAAAGCAGCGATACCCCGGCATCCCCATTCAGCTGGCCTCCGGCAAGAAGCTGGAGCTGACTCCCGCCCCTCTGCTGAGCCAGGACAACCAGGCCATCCTGGGAGAGGACGGCTTGGGGTTGAGCCGCGAGGAGATAGCCGCGCTGCGCGTCGCGGACATAATCTGAACGAGTGCCGAAGGGGTGTGGCCATTGAAGATCGACCCAAATAATTTTGAAGGCTTCAACCGGGTGCTCACCGGGGTGGTGGTCCCGCGTCCCATCGCCTTCGTATCCACCATCTCCGCCGACGGGTTCATCAACCTGGCGCCCTACTCCTTTTTCAACGTGATGTCCTACCACCCGGCGACCGTGGTCTTCTCTTCCTCCCGTCACACCGGAGGAGGAACAGGGAAACGTAAGGACACCCTGGCGAACATCGAGGAAACCGGGGAGTTCGTGGTCAACATCGTGGTCGATGACATCGCCGAGGCCATGAACCAAACCGCCGCCGAGTACCCCGCCGAGGCCAACGAGTTCGAGATCGCCGGATTGACCCCGGCGCCGTCGGATTTAATAGCCCCACCGCGGGTGGCCGAGTCGCCGGTGAACATGGAATGCCGGCTGAACCAGGTGATTTCCCTGGGCATTGGGAAGGCCCGGCACGGCCTGGTCATCGGCGAAATCGTGTTGATGCACGTCCGCGACGACCTGTTAGACGGCCATCGCATCGACCACTGCAAGCTCCGGCCCACGGGCCGCCTGGCCGGCAACATGTACTGCCACACCGTCGATACTTTCGAGCTGGTCCGTCCCGACTACAAAGAGGGAACAAGCTTGTAGACAGGCGCACTTCAGAGCCCCCAGGGATAGCGGGACCCCGGCGGCAAGGGCTCGCCGCCCGCCTGCCGGTACCTTTTTCTAACCCGGCCGCCGCCGCTATTCTGAAGTGGCCGGGAACGGGCACAGTCCGGGATAAGGAGCGTTCACCAGATGCGCCAACTGCCGCTGGAGGGGGTAAGGGTTACCGACCTTACCTGGCAAATCGCCGGCCCCACCTGCAACCGTTACCTGGGAATGATGGGAGCGGAGGTAATCCGCGTCGAAAGCAACCGGCGTCCCGACCCTTACCGGGAGCGGGTCATCAACAACTTCATCAACCAGTCGAAGAAGAGCGTCACGCTGAACCTGGCGCACCCCAAGGGTACGGAACTCGCCCTGCGGCTGGCCGGCCTCAGCGACGTCGTAATGGAGAACTTCGCCTGCGGCGTCATCGAGCGGTTGGGGTTGGGCTATGAGGAGTTGCGCCGGACCAGCCCTGACATCATCATGCTCTCTTCGGCGGGCCTAGGCCACTCCGGCCCTGACATGAAGCAGGTGGCCTACGGTACCTTGATCCAGTGTTTCACCGGCTGGAGCGCCCTGCAGGGTTATCCCGACGGAGGGCCGGAGATAGGCGGCATTTGGACCGACCCGGTGGTGGGAATGCTGGAGGTGTTCCTGATCAACTCCGCGCTCCACCGCAAGTGGCAACAGGGGGAAGGCCAGTATATCGACCTTTCCATGGCCGAGGCCACCACGATGCTGCTTCCTGAAGCTATCTTGGACTACTCGATGAACGGCCGGGTCCAGGAGCCGTTGGGCAACCGGCACCCCTGCCACGCCCCCCATGGCAACTACCCCTGCCGAGGTTACGACCGATGGATCGCAATCGCCGTGACCGGTGACTCTCAGTGGGAGGCCCTGTGCCGGGCCCTCGGATGCACCGAATTGCTGGAGGACCCCCGGTTCTTCGACGCCCTGGTCCGCTGGCGTAACCAGGATACTCTGGACCAGGCCCTGGCCTCCCTTATCAGGGAGTGCGACGCCGACGAGCTGACGGCCAGGCTGCAAGAGGCCGGCGTGCCCGCGGGGCCGACACTGGCAGTCGACCAGATCTGGATCAACCCTCACCTGAGAGAACGGGGCTTCTTCCAGAGATTCCAGGAGCGTGACGGGACGACCAGGGACCTCCCCGGGGTGCCCTGGCGGTTCGACGGTGCCGCGGACGCCAACATGGTCCCTCCGCCTGAGCGAGGCGAACACAACTCCTACGTCTTCGAGGACCTACTGGGTCTCTCCAGGCCGGAGATCGAGGCCCTGGTCGAAGAGCAGGTGATCTACTGATGCCGGGTCCCCACGTTACCGTTGTTCGTAAAAAGGGACTATAATCAATCCATTCCATCGTGGGGCGACTACAACGACAGGAGTTCGAAACATGGCGAGTAGGATTTCAATTCTGAGCCCGGCCGCCGAAGCCTGGCGTCCCGTTGAGGCCACCGTTCCTCACATTGACGACCTGCAGGGCGCCACCGTGGCCATTCTGAACAACCGCTGGACCAGCATGGACATCATTTCAGAGCAGATCGCCATCATCCTCAAAGAGCAGTACGGCGTGGGCGAGGTGTTCGAACTGGGGATACCCACCTCCTCCAAGGCGTCCCAGGAGACCTTTGACGAGGTCCTGGCCCGGGCCCAGCTGGCCGTGGTGGGCTTGGCGAATTGAGGGTCCTGCACCGCGTGGAGTGTCCACGACAGCGTTGAGTTGGTGAAAGAGGGAGTGCCCTCGGTCGTGTTGGTTACCGAACGGTTTGTTCCCCTTGCCAAAGCATCCATGAAGGGAAACGGCGTGCCCGATGCGCCGATGGTGGTGCTGCCGAAGACCGAACTCACCGAGTATGTGCCGCCGGAAGCCGTCCGCATGGTGGCGCGGGAGACCGTTGACCGGATAATCGCCCAACTGAGCACGGCCGCCGCGGCACCTTCCGGTCAGTAGCGGGTCACCTGAACCCACGCCCAGGAGTGTTGCTTGGCCCAAGCACGAGACCTGAATTCATCTCGCCTGCAAGCGGACGACTCTCCCGAGTCGGTCTTCCAGTTGATGTTGGACCAGGACTGGTCCGACGGCTTGCCGGTGATCCCACCCACTGCGGACCGGGTCAGTTCCATGGTGGGACGCAGCCGCCGGGACGCTTTCGAGGTGGTGGGCTACATCAACCCCGAGGGGGGCGCAGCCACCGTGGAGAAGATCGCGGTCAACGCGGTGATGGCCGGGTGCTTGCCCGAGTACATGCCGGTGCTGATCGCCGCCGTGCAGGCCATCGTCGAGCCGGCGTTCAACATCCACGGGATACAGACAACCACCAATCCGGTTGCCCCCGCGCTCATCATCAACGGCCCCGTCCGTAACCAGATCGGCGTGAACAGCGGCCGCGGATGTCTCGGTCCCGGCTGGCGGGCCAACGCCACCATTGGCAGGGCACTGCGGTTTCTGTTGCTCAACCTGGGGGCCGCCAGGCCCCTGACCACCGACATGGCGATCCACGGGATGCCCGGCAAGTACATCTTCTGCCTGGGCGAGAACGAGGAAGAGAGCGTCTGGGACCCGCTCCACGTGGAGCGCGGCCTGGCCCCGGACCAGAGCGCCGTCACCGTTGTCGGCGCCCAAGGAACCAGCAACTGCCTCACCCTCTACAAGGAGGCGGAAAGCATCCTGACCGTGATCGCCAGTGCCATGGCCGACTTCAGCGACAACAACTACCTGTTGGGCGGGGGGAATCCGACGCTGGTGTTGAGCCCAGGACACTCCCGCGTGCTCACCGAGCAGGGATATACCAAGCAGGCGGTCAAAGAGTGGCTCTTCGAGCACTGCAAGATACCGCTGGACCGGATTCCCCAGGAGACCTCGATCGTCCACTACGAAAAGGAGTTCGTCCGGGATGGTGACCGGGTCTGTCTCTGCCGCCGCCCTGAGGACATCGTGGTGGTGGTCGCCGGCGGCCCGGAACCGTACCACGCCACCTACTGCGCCAGTTTCGGCGACACCCAGGCCGCAACCAAGCTGGTGGCGACGGACTAGTGCCCTGTTCAGGTAGAAGTGATTAATGTCATTCTGAGCAAAGCGAAGAATCTCGTTGCTGCGCTGAGATTCTTCGTCGCTCCGCTCCTCAGAATGACACCCTGTCAAAACCAAGTTGACTGAGTACTATTGCCCCTGGCCTTCTTAGTGTCCTGTCTTGTGGATAGCTTTACATTGGCGTAAATGCGCGACATCCCCTCCCCACGATCGTCTTTCCGGCTGAAGCCGGAATCCAGAGAAGTGTTAGTTGGATCCCGGCCT
>CAYOAF010000100.1:0-10411 GCA_964401855.1 uncultured Dehalococcoidia bacterium | reverse complement strand
GGGTATCAAGCCATCTACGAGACACTAGACTAGGCCGCCGCTGACCCGGCCGCTGCAAACTCACTCGCCGGGAGGTTGCCATGCCCGAGGACTACCTGGACCGGCTATCCCAATTCGTTACCGATACTCGTCTGGACGACCTGGATGAGGCCACGGTTGCCGCGGCCAAGACGGTGGTGCTGGACACCATAGGCGCGATGCTGGCCGGAAGCCGGCTGCCCGAGAATGCCAACCTCGCGCGGCTGGCCCTGGACATGAGCCGCGCCGGGCCGGCGACCCTGCTGGGCCATCCTGGCAGGGTCCAGCCTGCCTTCGCCGCGCTGGTAAACGCCACCGCCGGGGTGGCCCTGGAGATGGACGAGGGCAACCGGCTGGGCGGCGGCCACCCCTCTATCCACGTAGCTCCCGCCGCCATCGCGGTGGCGGAGGAACAGTCGAGCCACGGAAGAGCTTTGCTGGAAAGCGTCATCGTCGGCTATGAAGTCACCTCCCGCATCGGAAGCGGCGCCAGGTCCAGGGCGGAGATCCACTCTCACGGTACCTGGGGCACGATCGGCGCCGCGGCGGCCACCGCGAGGTTGCTGGGGTTCGACGCGGCCGAAACCCGGCAGGCGATGAACCTTGCCGTGTCGATGAGCCCGGCCAACACCTGGACGCCCTGCCTGGAAGGGGCCACCGTCCGCAACTTGTACCCCGGCCGGTCCGGGTTTCAGGGTGTCCTGGCGGCCCACCTGGTCCGTTGTGGTTTCACGGCAATCAAGGACGGCCCCGCGGACCTGTACTCGGGCATCCTGGGAGACGGGTTCGACCCGGAGGTGGTGGTGGACGGGCTGGGCCGGTCCGGCGGCTACCGGATCCAGCACAACTATTTCAAGCTTCACGCCTGTTGTTTCTACAATCACCCGGTCCTGGACGCCGTGCAGGCCCTGGCGCTTCGGGAAGGGTTCTCCCCATCCGACGTGACCCACATCCGGGTGGAAGCGCCGCCCCAAGCATTGATGATGGCCAACCCCGAGCCGGACAACATGCTGGCGGCCAAGTTCTCGATACCCTACGCGGTGGCCGCGGCCCTTCTCCACGGTACAACGGACATAACCGCCTTCTACCCTGAAAAGGTGACGGACGGCCGAGTTCGGGCTCTGGCCCAGCGGGTGGAGTTGGTTGCCGACCCGAAAATGAACCTCCGGCGGTACGGCTACCCGGCGTCGCGGGTGGCGGTGTCGCTGAAGGGCGGGCGCGTCCTCGAGGAAAGCGTCACGGCCCACCACGGCGATACCCGCAACCCGGCGTCCCATGAGGAGTTGACCGGCAAATTTAGCTTCCTGGCCCTCGATTCTCTGAGAGAGGAGAGAACGCGGCAGGTCATCGCAATGGTGGACCGCCTGGACACGCTGGAGGATATCGGGGAGCTGACCCGGCTCTTGGGCGAGGGCCGTCTGTAGAAACTATCCCAAAACCGCAGAGAGCGCAGAGTTCGCCGAGTAATCGAAGCTAAGATATTCCCTTCTGCGGTCTCTGCGTACTCGGCGGCTAGTTTTGAGATAGTTTGTTAGAAGCTGGTGGGCTCCGTTGACGCCCTGCGCTTTCACCGCTCAAGCTTTAACAGCCCGCAATACATACCCGGGAAACAAGTGGTGCCGGCCAGAGAGGGGATGTGATGAGTGGATACGTCTTGCAGTTGTTCGAGGATGTCCTGGTTGCGGCGGCGGAGAGCGCGCCGCTGCCGCCCCGGCGCCGGGCGATCTATGTCGTCGAGGGTAGAGCGCTTGTCTTCGCGGACGGGGAGGCCGGCGCATTTGGGGCGAACAGCGCCTGGTTCGGCACCTGTTCCTGCACGGTGCGGGCGGACGCCGAAAGGGCCCGGCTCTGGCGTTGGGAACTGGTGCGGACGCCCGTCACCGAGGACGGCCTGGTCTCCGGTCCGGGAGTAGTGTCGAGCCTGCTGCTGAGGAGCGATATTGAGCTGGACCCCACGGGTATGTACCTGATGCGTTGCGACCGGGTCGATTTTCCGCCGGGTGGGATCGCCTACACCCACACTCATGCGGGACCAGGGATACGGTGCCTGTTACTGGGAGGAATCGAGATTCACGTCAACGATGAGGCGTTTTCGCGGCAGCCGGGTGAACCGTGGTTCGAGCAGGGCGCCGACCCCGTTCTGGCGCTAGCTTCGAGCGACGAGCCCACGAGTTTCGTGCGCGGGATGATCCTGCCCCGGTCCCTCCGGGGGCGGAGTTCGATCCAGTATGTGAGAGCCGAGGACTTGGACAAACCCAAATTACAGGTGTACACTCGTTTTGCCGACGAGTTCATAGACCTGTGATTTTACCCCCCCCCCTTGCTTATCGCTTCTCCTCCTCACCAAGTCAACGTAGCGAATGCGAGGCGCCAGGTTAATGTGCGCTCCGGCTAACGGGCGGCCTGCAGCCTCACGGTGGGTACTCAATATCCTCCTGGGAGGGGCAGGCAGGGTCTAATCAGCGAGTTCCGAGGTCCCCTTCCAAGCGATGAGCGACATGGTGATTCTCCTTGCACCCCTCCTGAGAAATCTCTAGTTGAATCGTCACATGGTTTATGCGGAACTCCCTGGCGGAAATTTCCCGCAGATGCTGGAGCATGTGGTCAGAACTGCCCCACGCCTCCAAGTCCGCTGTGACATGGGCACTGAGGACCTCGTAGCCGCTGGTGATGGACCAGGCGTGGATGTCGTGGACCCCGGTGACCCCCTCCACCTGCTCCAACCGCTGACACAGGCGTTGCAAGTCCAAGCTGGGAGGCGTACCTTCCATGAGCACGTGAACTACCTTCCAGAGGAGACGCCCGGAGCTAACTAGAATGAGCACGCCGATGATGACACCGAATATCGGGTCGGCAACATTCCAGTTGAGGGTGATTATCAGGATGCCTCCCACGACTACGGCAATAGAGCCCAGCAAGTCGCCAAGGACGTGAAGGAACGCGCCTTCGACATTAAGACTATCTCCAGCGGAACGGTGCAGCACCCAAGCTGCCGCCAGGTTGACGAATAGGCCGGCGACCCCGACTGAAAGCATGAACGTGCCTTGAACTTGCGCCGGCTCCGCAAAACGCCGGTAAGCTTCGAAGAATACCCAGGCGGCGATGAGCCACAGGCTCAGAACACTCAGGAGCGCCGCTAGTATTTCCGTCCGGTGGAACCCAAAAGTGCGTTTGAACGAGGATGGCCGGCTAGCTACCCAGATTGCCAGGCGCGCCAGGCCAATGGCTGCTGCGTCGGTGACCATGTGTCCGGCGTCCGCCAGCAGGGCCAGGCTGTTGGCGATCAACCCGCCGATGACCTCGACAACCGTGAAACTGCTAATCAGGGCAAGGGCAATCCACAGGCTCTTCTTGCTGTTGGCGCGGAAGTCATGTTGGAGTTCGCTTCCCTGGGCGTGATGATGCTCTGGATGGGACATGTTCAATCTCAACTCAAGACTACTCGTCCCGGACGTGCTCCAGTTCCAACTGAAGGAGGGAACTCACGTGCTGGTCTTGGAGAGAGTAGTAGACCATCCTCCCCTCCTTTCGGCCCTTAACCCAACGAAGGCTCCGGAGCACCCGCAGGTGTTGGGAGATGGCTGACTCGGAAATCCCCACCACAAAGGCCAGGTCGCAGACGCATAGCTCTGTGGTCGCCAGCGCGAAGAGGATCTTCATCCGGTTGGAGTCGGCCAGGGCGGAGAAGGTTTCGGCCAGGTCCGCCAGCACTTCGTCAGGAACTAGGGCCGCCTTGGCCGATTGGGTCGCTTGCGGGTGTATACTACTGTCCTCACAGCGGTCCGTCTGGATAGCTTTGATTTGCATCTTTCTGATCCTTACATTACATTAACAAATGCTAAATCCTTAAGACATTGAATCACCGCAGTCAAGGGGCGTCAAGGTCCCAAGGGGCCGGCAAAGGGACGAGAGTCGATGGATAGCTGCTGTCAGGATAAAGCCTGCGAACTGGAGGCTCTATGGGGACGCCAATCCAGGACCCTATGGACCGTTCTGGGGATCAACGGGGGCATGTTTGCCCTGGAGATGATTCTCGGGCTGCTGGCCGGTTCCACGGCCCTGCTGGCCGACTCCCTGGACATGCTGGGGGATGCCTTGGTCTATGGGTTCAGCCTGTATGTGGTAGGTCGCGGCCCTCGCTGGCGGGCCGGCGCTGCCTTGATGAAAGGCGTCATCATGGCGGGTTTCGGCTTGATGGTGCTGTCCCAGGCAGGCTACCACCTCATCTCGCCGGAAGTCCCAAATTTCCGGTTGATGGGACTCACCGGAGTGCTGGCTTTGGCGGCCAATGTCACCTGTTTGCTGCTGCTGACAAGGCACCGCAGCGATGACCTGAATATGCGTTCCACCTGGCTGTGCTCCCGCAACGACATAATCGCCAACCTGGGAGTCTTGGGGGCGGCCGCCGCTATCTTTGCCACCGGCTCCATGTGGCCGGACCTGGCCATGGGCCTGCTGATCACGATGGTATTTATGAGGACGGCGGTCTATGTAATGCGGCAGGCGTTACCTGAGTTGCGCCGCCTGGCAGTCAGGGAAATCACCCAGGAGTCCGGTCAGCCCGTGGCGCTGATGCCCAACGAGAGGCGCTAGCTTGTTTTGGAGATGTTTCCCGCCGCCACACCTGTAATCGCCATCTCTCATCTCCTACACCCCGCCCTCAAGCCAGTCGACTTCATCCGGGCTGTCTCAGGGCTTGGCCACCAGGATGGCCTGGCGGACATCTTGCGTGTGCAGGACTATTGTCAGACGTAGTGCGCCAGGTCCGGTCCTTGCCCAGTTGGCCGTTGGTGACTCCTGCCCCATCTCTGGGGACCCCTCCCGGGTCTAGGGCTCGAAGCAGGGATGCAAGGGGTTTCTCCGCTGCTGGGGTTTAACTACCGAACATGTCGATGAACTGGCCGGTCATGTCCCTCGGGGCCCTGGCCGCCAGAAAAAGGGCCGCCTGAGCGATCTCCCCAGGAGTGGTCCACGAGGGGTTTCCGGATGGCTCGACCTCCCTTGCCATATCCGTGTCGACCATGCCTGGATTGACACCGTTGGCCCGGATTCCATGGGGCCTCAGGGAGCGGGCCAGGGAGGTGGTGTAGCCCACTACCCCCCACTTGGATGCCGAATAGGGGCCGCAGTTATCGTCCGCCCTGCGCCCCGAGGACGAGCCGATGTTGATGATGACGCCTTTGCCCCTGGTCATCATGTGCGGGATCACTGCGTGGCAGCAAAGAAACAATCCTCGCAGGTTGACCGCCATCGTGGCATCCCATTGCTCCACGGTGGTTGACCAGACCGGAGTATCGTGGGTGATGATGCCGGCATTGTTGACCAGGATGTCGATCTGCCCCCATGCCGACAGAACCTGGCTAACCGCATCCAAGGCCTGGTCGTCGCTGGTCACATCGAGAGCGAAAGCCCTGGCGTCACCTCCCGCCGCGACGATTTCCGCGGCCACCCCATCTCGCCTCGCCGCTGTGCGCCCCATGACGGCAACGCGGGCCCCCTCTTCAGCGAATGCCAGCGCGATGGAACGGCCAATCCCTCGGCCGGCTCCCGTGACAAATGCAACCTGTCCTTTGAGGCCCATGAGCACCTCCTTGAGCGGTATGCTTCTGCGGCCTCCCACATGGCCGCGCCACGCCGTTGGCCCGCCGAACGCTACCTCGCGAAACCGAGAGGGGGCTTTGTGCCCTCGGCGGGATGATTGACGGCGATCATGAGTGATACTACCATGGCCCTCGTTGGCGATGGTACCTTGGCTGCGCCCAGGCAGCTTGATATGGGGAGTTCCGGCTACTGTCGACTGACACAGGGACCAAGGTCTTCCGCCCGCGCCGTTAGGACAGACCTTTCCTTTGTCATTGGCCTGCCGGGACGGAGGTGACACCAGATGGGGACAAACGAGGAAACCAAGGTGCTGGACACGGTAATCGTAGGGGCTGGGATCGCGGGGCTGACGGTTGCCCACCGGCTGAGGGACCGGGACATATTGCTTCTGGAGAAGGAAGAGGTTTGCGGCGGCAGAACAATATCTCGGAAGATGGGCGAGTACGTCTACAATGCCGGGGCCCAGGTGGTGTTGGGGAACGAGAGCGCGCCGGCAAAGCTGGCCGACGAGCTGGGGATGAAACGCACCCTCATCGACAAGACCCGGCTGTCGATGCACATGAAAAGCAAGCTGATAGCCGCCCGGTCGGAGCCTGCGTTCTTGTGGGGTATGCCCATACCCCTGATGGAGAAAGTAAAGCTGGCACTCAAGCTCCGGCACATCAACCGGCGGTACGGCGAGTTGGCGGACATACCCCTTGACCTGAACAACCCCAAGGTGAGAGAGCTGTTCGCCAAGACGCTGAGTGACTTCGTGGGTGTCCGGCACCCCGACATAAAGGCCATATGGGACGCTGTATCCATGGCCAGCAACACCCTTCCCTCCCACGAGGTGGCGGCGTTCCAGCCCATCAACACCTTTCTCCATTTCGCGGCGCAGGAGTATTACGTTGAAGGGGGCACCTGGGAGCTGACCAAGGCGCTATGGAAAAGTGTCGGCGACAAAACGGAGACCTTGGCCAGGGTAGAGGAAGTCACACAACAAAACGGCACGGTCCGGGTGGCCTACAACCAGGCCGGCCAGGACAAAACCGTAGAGGCGCGAAGGTGCGTGATCGCCGCCCCGGCCCCCCTGGTGCTGCCGATGGTCAAAAACGTGCCCCAATGGAAGCGGGACGCGCTATCCAAGGTCTACTACGGGTCCATGACAACGGCGGGCTTCCTTCTCAGTGAGAATTCGGAGCGCTTTCTGCAGGACGGGGTGTGGCGCGTTCCTGTGCCGGGGAAAAAGTTCATCTCGGTGACCAACCCCACCTTCACCTTCCCCAACGAGGTGAAGCAACGCACGGGCCAGGGGCTGCTCCGGGTCTACACCGGCGATAAGGTCTCCAAGGAGTTGCGGCAGATGTCCGATGGGGAGGCCATGGAGGTGCTCTCTGAGGAACTCATGGACATCTTCCCGAATATCAAAGGCAAGATCATTACCGGCTCCATCAAACACTGGGATCACGCTATACCGGCCTGGCGGCCGGGCCATCTGGAGATGGTGGAAGCGCTTATGGCGCCCACGGGAAGGGTCCACTACTGTGGGGACTACACGTTGAACTCGGGCCTCGAGTCGTCTGTCCTCAGCGCCCACCGGGTCCTGGAGGAGCTGGAAAAGGAGCCGGAGGGCCAGCCGCGGGTCGAATAACCAAGGGCCTCTACCTGTCGCCGGCCGTGGCCCAGTCTACTCCGTTAAGCACTATTCTCTGGAACTCCGGGGTCTGGAAGCTCCTGCTGTCGTGCCCCAGCAACAGCGTGAAGACCTTGCCATTGCCGTATTTTCGCGTCCAGCCCAACGGAAACGTGCCGGCGGGCATGTTGGTAGGCACCCGGCCGGGGCCCCAGGGATAGGTGCCGCCTTCGGATGTCCCGGTGATGAAGACGTCATTCCCTTCCTGGTAGTCGATTCCCATGTATAGTTCGTCGTCGGTGGAGAAATCGGACACGCCACGAACGCCTTGGTGGCCGGGGTTGCTGACGTTCACGGTGAAATTCCCGTAGGGAGGATGGTAGCTGGCGCCGCTTACCCAGCCGCCCCCGGTGATTTCAAGGTAGTCGGACCAATAGTCTGAACCACACCCAGAGATGTGAAGACAAACGAAGCCCTTGCCGTTCCGGATAAAGTCCTTTATGCTGTTCTGCTCTCCGCGTGACAATTCCAGTTCGGCAAAATCGGCGGCGTTTTCCCTCCGCGTGTTGAAAACCAAGGCGTCATAGGCATTCATACCCGCTGAATCCGCCAGCACCGAGGCGTCTTCGCTGACTGTGACGTCATGCCCCGCCCCTTTGAGGAACCCCTCGAGTACCGGTGTCGACTCCTCATAAGGGTGCCTGCCACCTGTAATTACCAGAAGTTTCATTGCGCCTGCCCTCCAGTTGCCTGGGTAGATTGCTGGACATTATACGTTAAATGGGCGTTTCACACTCCAGGCTTCACCGGCTGTCGAAGCCCCTGACCTCCACCTCAAAGGTGAGCGTCTCGCCATCCACCGTGGCGCGGACAACCCTGCGAGGGGCCGCGGCTTCGGTATCTAGGCTCGGTGGACGAGGGATGGCTTCTTCCAATGCCGTGACAACGTCGTGGGTTTCACCATTCACCGTCGCCCGAAACCACCGGCGGGCAAACAAGGCGGGTAGCGTATTCCTGAGCTGCTGGATGGCGTCCTCTTGCTGCCTCAGAGCCTGGTGCGCCGCCTCCACGGTCACCGGCTGGAAGGACACAGTATCGCCGGGGATGGCCTGGGCCACCGCGGCGATGTCAACGCTGATGATGGTGGCGATCTTGGTGTAACCCCCCGTTGTCCCACGGTCCGCCAGGAGCAAGATAGGCATCCCGTCTCCCGTCACCTGCACCGCGCCAAAGGGAATCCCATCGGAGACGATGTCAGCGCCTCCCTTGTGTTGGATCTGAGGCCCCTGGTGTCTGTAACCGATGCGATCGGACTGAGGCGTGACCGTGTAGGTGGCGGAGAGGAAGGTGTGGAGGCCCTCCTGGCTGAAGGCGTCGTCCTGGGGACCTAGTACCACCCGCAGCGTGTGACTGTGCTCGTAGGCAGGGACCTGCTCCCGGGCCAGCTTCCTGCCCTCCAATGGAGTGGCGGACCCTTCCCCAAAGGTTGCCAGCGTGTCTCCCGGCTCAAGGGCGCGGCCCTCTAGGCCGCCGAGGCGGGAACGGGTGTAGGTGGAGCGGCTCCCCAACACCTGGGGAACGTCGATGCCACCGGCGACGGTCAGGTAGGCTCGCATACCATCCTGAACGCCACCGAAGGAGAGTGTTCCGCCCTGGGGTATGACAATTGCCTGCCACATGGCTACGGGTCCATCGTCGAGCCGGGGGTCCAGGCTGGCGCCGGTAATGGCGATGACCGTGTCGGCCAGGAACCGCAGGCGAGGTCCCACCAGCGTGATCTCCAGGCCGGCGTCTCCTTCTTGGTTGCCCACCAGGATGTTGCCCACCCGCAGGGCGAACTGGTCCAGGGCGCCGGCGACGGGCACTCCGTACCGCTGGTACCCGTACCGCCCCAGGTCCTGCACGGTGGTAAAGAAGCCTCCGTCGAGAACTTCGATGGTGTCCATGGCTCAGCTACCGCTTATCTCGGGTTGTAAGCTGGTAACTCCCCGTCTGGACCTGCCGTTGGATGTCATGGTAGGCCTCCTCTGTAACAGGAGCGAACCGGATGTAGTCCCCGGCCGTCACCACTACCGGCGGATCTTGCTGGGGGTCGAAGAGTTGCACCGGCGTCCGGCCGATGAGTTGCCATCCGCCAGGGCTTTCGATGGGGTAAACGCCCGTCTGCCGTTCCGCGATGCCCACAGAACCGGCAGGGATGGCAGTCCGGGGCGTCTGGAGCCGGGGAGTGGTGATCCTCTCCGACATGCCGCCCAGATAAGGAAAGCCGGGAGTGAACCCCATCATGTACACCAGATATTCGGCGTCTGAGTGGATCTGGATGACCTCTTCCAGCGTCAAACCGTTGTGCTCCGCCACCTGGCCGATGTCTGGGCCGTACTCCCCGCCGTACAGGGTTGGAATCTCCACCACCTTAGGCGCCTTTAGCGCGGCCTGGTCCAGGTTCTGCTCCAGGGCGGTCAGCCGCTCCTCCAATTCTGAAAGGCTCAAACGCAGAGGGTCGTAGTAGACCAGCAACGAGCGATAGGTGGGGACCAGGTCCACGAGCCCCGGTATCCCCTGGCTTTCAATGGCCACCAGCAGGTCGCGGACCTTCCGGTTGATCTCGGGGGTGATAGCGTCCCCCAGCTCAACCGCAAGAGCCTTGTCGCCGGCGGGGAGGAATCTGGCGTGCTGGTACATCGGGCGGTGAGAACCGGACCTCGTTATACCAACTTGCTCAATGGAGCAATCTCGACGCCCGCGGCCTCCAGCTTAGACCTGAGGTCGGCGGCCAGTTGAACGGCGCCGGGAGTGTCACCGTGAAGGCAGAGGGTGTCGGCACGGACGGGGATTTCCTCGCCGCTGATGGCGGTGGCCTTCCTCTCGGTAATCATCTTTATGCTCCGCTCCACCAACTCCTCCGGGTCGTGGATGACGGAGCCCGGTCTGGAGCGGGGGACCAGGGTCCCGTCGGGGTTCAGGGCCCGGTCGGCGAAGGCTTCCAGCGCCACCCGCAGGCCCATCTCCCCGGCCAGGTCGGCCCAGGGCGTACCCGTCAGGACCACCAGGATCATCTGCGGGTCCACCTCCAGCACGGCCTCGCAGATAGCCCTGGCCAGGTCTCCACCTCCAGCGGCCATGTTATACATGGCGCCGTGGGGTTTGACGTGCTGGAGCCTCTTGCTCTTGGTAAAG
>CAYOAF010000099.1:0-36195 GCA_964401855.1 uncultured Dehalococcoidia bacterium | reverse complement strand
CGATCACGGGCACGGTCTCGCTGGTACCCAACAGCAGGTGTTGCAAGTGGGCATGGCCGTTGGGTGACTCATCTGAACTCATGTTGACGGTGCGAATGCTGAAGTCGTTGTGGTCGTATCCGCCGTTGCGGGGCGACATCTTTTCCAAGAATTTTGCCATATCCTGGAGCAACAGAGGCTCGTTTTCATTGATTCTCACCGCGGCGGTAGTGTGTTTGGAGTAGACTACCGCGAAGCCGTTGCCGACCTTGGATTTGGCCACGCACTTACAAACCCACTCGGTGATATCAATGAAATCCGGTGCTCTTTGGGTGTTCAACTGGAGGCAAAAAGACTTGCTATTCATTTTCTTTCCTGATCCTTCCTGTCTCCCTGCGGATGAAAATGCCTCTTGGGTCTCAAAGAGCCTGGTGATTTTCTGGGCGCCCCGCTTTGCGTCGAGAAGCCTGGCGTACCGCCCCATGGCCATCAAGGGCCAAGTGTTCCGGTAGAGGTGGTAGTTGATCATGAATCCGGCCGGCATATCCAGGCCCTGGCGGCCCTGTTCTCCCGGTTTTGGCAGGGTTTCCACCCTCTCTCCCACGCCATAACCGGGGAACCCGGTGCCGGTGAAATAGGGTTCGTCCCAGGAGCCATTATCGGTCTGGGTGTCCAGCAAGTAGCGGATTCCCCGGTGGGTCGCCGGGTGTGCTTCCTCCCCCGCGGCCAGCAACGCCATCAAGGCCCAGGCGGTCTGGGAGGCCGTGCTGGCCCCCACCCCTCGAAGCGCCGGGTCCACGTAGGAACCGCAGCTTTCTCCCCAGCCACCATCGCCGTTCTGGTGAGCCAGCAACCAGTTCACGGCCCGACGGATGTAGGGTTGGTCCATGTTTTCACCGATCGCCGCCAGTGCCGGCAGCACCGCCCCGGTCCCGTAGACGTGGTTGACGCCCCAACGCCCGAACCAGGACCCGTCCCCCTCCTGCTCCCGCCGCAAATAGGTGTAAGCCCGGCGCAAGGCCGGAAATTGCCAGGTGTAGCCCAGCCTGCCGAACATCTCCACCAGGTGAGCGGTAACATCCGCGCTGGGTGGGTCCAGCGTTTCTCCGAAGTCGGAAAAAGGAAGCATGGTCAGGTGCTTGCGGCCGTTGTCCTTGTCAAAGGCGGCCCAGCCGCCGTTCTTAGATTGCAACGCCAGCAACCACTCAACCCCGCGGCCGATGGCCTCCTCACGGAGGTGCTCCGCCTCAGGGTCGAGCCTGGCCGAGGCCAGGGCCATGATCACTTCCGACGCATCGTCGATGTCCGGGTACTGGTCATTGTGGAACTCGAAAGCCCAGCCGCCGGGCTGGGTATTCTTGGCCCGGACCTGCCAATCACCAGCGTTCAGGATCTGCTGGCCCAACAGCCAGCGGGTAGACCTGCGCACCATGGGGTCGTCCTCGGCTACCCCGGATTCCAGCAGAGCACGCTGGGCCAGACAGGTATCCCAAACCGGGGACATGCAGGCTTGAACCGTGCAGGTGTCTTCGTCCTCGATGGCATATCCCTCAAATCCGGCATACCCCTTCTCCATCGCCGGGTGATCGGAAGGAAACCCCAGGTGGTGCAGCGCGATGAGCGAGTAGACCCAGGGGGGCTGGATACCACCCCAGCAACCGTCTACCTCCTGATGACGCAATATCCAGTCGACGATCCTTCGCTCTGCCCATCCCCGGAAGGGGTGCATCGGCAGCTTCCGGTACAGACCGGCGGCCCGGTCCAGGCAGTGCAGCACCCAGGCCCATCCCAAGCGGTTCTTGGGCTTTGGAAGCGAGTAATCGGTCTCCTTCCGGGGCTGGTGGTAAAGCTCGTCGATGCGAGCCGACTCGGGCACGGAGCAACTGGGCCGGTGAGTCAGGATGATGAGCATGGGAACCATGGTGGCCCTGGCCCAACTGGCGAACTCGTATAGGTTGAAGGGAACCCAGGAGGGCAGAAAGATCATTTCGGGAGGCATATTGGGCGTGCCCCGCCAGTCCCACTGACCAAACAGGGCCAGCCAGATCTTGGTGAACACGCGCACCTTGGGCACGCCCCCGCGAGACAGGATAAACCGCCGGGCCCGGCGCAGGGGCTCTGCATCCGAAGAGTAACCAGCCAGCTTCAAGGCGAAGTAGCATTCCACCGAAGTACTCAGGTCTCCGGGAGCCTGGTAGTACTGGCCCCAGGAGCCGTCCTCCCGCTGTTTGCTCAAGATGTAGTTGGTGACCTTACGCCAGCGCTCCTGGTCCTGCCGGCCCAGGAAATAGCCCAGCATCAAGTATTCGGCCTCCATGGTGGCGTTGGTTTCCAACTCGCCACACCAGTAGCCGTCCAAGTACTGGGTCCGGCGAAAATAGTCCTGGATGCGCCGGACGGCCTCATGTACCGCCTCTCTGGCCGGTGTTTCCGATGTGCTTGTCTGACTGGACATTACCTGTTTCTTTTCACGCCAGAACCCAATGCCATGGGTCTCAGCCCTCGCCGATTGCCCGCCCGCCAAGGGGAGCCCCCTTGGTAGGCGGAAGGGCATCAAGGCAAGCAAAAGCTAACTCCCTGCCTTTCGTGTCCTCCTTCCGTTCCGGGTATACCCGTATTCCATGAACCACTTCACTGACTTCCCGATGGCAGCTTCCACGGGGCCCTGAGGCTGTCCCAGCTCGATGACCGCTTTCTGGCAATTCACATACATTGGAGTTTTCGCCACCTTCAGCCCTTCCAAGGGTATTCGCGGCTCCCGCCCGAGCAGTCTACCTTCCACCAACTGGTCTAGATACCCGGCTCCCATGGCCATCCAGAAAGGAGCGCGCCACCGGGGCGCCCGGCGGCTGGTGGCTTCTTGGAGCATGGCAAATATCGCTTTGAGCGTCAGGTTTCGATTGCCCAGAAGATATCGCTGTCCCGGCCTTCCTTTTTCCATGGCCAGGATGTGCCCGGCAGCCACGTCCTCCACGTCGACCAGGTTCATGCCCGTTTCCAAGTATACCGGGATGCGTCCCCTCAGGAAGTCCAGCACCATCCTCCCGGTGGGTGTCGGCTTGACGTCCCATGGACCAACCGGGGTGGTGGGATTGACCACCACCACGGGCAAACCCTCCGAAGCCATGGTCAACGCCAGGCATTCCGCCCGGTATTTAGACTTCTTGTAGTTACCCACCAGATGGCTGGGGTCCATGAGGGTCTCTTCGGTCCCCATCCCACCGGCAGTCAGCCCAACGGTGGACACAGTACTGGTGTAAACCACCCTCGAAACCCCGGCCTGTCGGGCCGCTTCCAAGACGTTGGCCGTGCCGCCAACGTTGGTCCGGTACACCAGGTCCGGGTCCGGCGACCAAAAGGTGTACGCCGCCGCACAGTGAAACACCCCCTCGCATCCGCGTAGGGCCCGGTCCACCGATTCCCGGTCCAGAATGTCCCCAGGTATTTGCTCTACCCCGGCGCCGTCGATTGTTAAGGTGTTGCTTCCCGGCCGGACCAGCGCGCTAACATCGTAGCCACGCTGCCGAAGCGTCCTCGCCAGATTGCCCCCAATGAACCCGGTGGCCCCTGTAACCAGGACTCTCATCCATGCAAGCTCCCGCCGGGGCCGGCTGGGATTGCGGAGGAGGGCGGCTCCAATCGTGGCCGGGCCGGCTCAGCGCCGGCCAATTGCCCGAGAAAGGCGGTAGCGAAGCCGGTTAGGGCTTTCTGGGCCAGCGGGAGCCGGCGGGCCAACCCCAGCAAGGCGGGAATCCGCCAGGGCATGGCCGCGACGGTTACGGCGGCCCTGAACCGGGAGCGGCTCAGGCCCATGAGGTAACCGGGCAAGGGGTGATCCGCCGCGTCCAGGACCACCCTGGCCGAAAGGAAAGGCACTCCCGCTTTCCGCGCCGCCGCCGCGACCCAGTAGTCTTCCATTTCCACAATGCCAACGGGGTACCGGAGGCGAATAGCCTCCTTGGCTTCGAGGGTCGCCACCAGGTGGTCCACTGTCAAGGAATCTGCCTTGGCCCACCTTTGGCCGGCGGCGGTGGCGGCTTGGATCCCCTGCCTCAACATTTCCGGGTCGGGAGCCAGGTAATCCCCGGCCCTTTCCTCTGTAGAATTGGGGGAACAGGCCGGTTCTTGCCGGTAGTAACGGGAGGACAGGACCAGGGTTCCAGCCTCGAGAGCCGGGGCAACCCCGCCGGCGAACCCCAAGAGCAACAACCCTTCCGGGGAGGGGGAACCATCGCCGACCATCCCCTGGCGCTCGATCAGCGAACATACCGCGGTCCCCGCCGCGGACCTTCCGACGCCGATGACGTGGAGGTCCGCCGTCGCAAGCACCTCGCGCCCCACCGCACCGGTTCGTCCCCCCAGTACCTCTCGGAGGCGGGCCAACTCCTGCTCCATGGCGGCGACGATAGTTAGCACCGGACCTCCTGCAGGTCACGCCGCGGTGACGCCGGTCTCGCCGGCGGCACCAGATGTGATCAGCGTTGCCCAATCCCTGGGAGTAGTGACGGCCTGGAAGATGGTAGCCGATTCGAATCCGCAATGCATCATGCAGTTGGCGCATCGAGGGTCTTTGCCCACCCCGTAGCGGTCCCACAGTGGGCCCTCGTACAGCTCGTTGACCTGTTGGGTGTGCTCGTCGGCCAGTGGATAGCAGGGTTTGCGCCACCCCATTGTGGTATAGGTCGGACTGGACCAGGCGGCGCACTGGTAGTCCCTTTCCCCGCGCAGAAAGTTCAAATACAGCGGGTTGTTGTAGAAACGCATGCCCCCGGTACGAGCTGGGTCCAACAGCTTCCTAAATGTGGTCTGGGATTCCCTCCGGGTCAGGAATAGGTACCGGACCGACGCGTCCGGGAACTCGTACCCCGGAGAAATCATGGAGCCTTCGACGCCCATGCCGCCCACCATCCGGAACATCTCCCACAAGTCCTCGGCGTCGCTGTTGCGGAACACGGTGGTGTTGGTGCAGACCCGGTATCCCCGGTCCAGCGCCGCCTCCATGCCCCGAACAGCCGTATTGAAGACCCCGGCTCGGGCCACCGACTCGTCATGCTTCCGCTCCATCCCGTCCAGGTGGACGACCCAACAGAGGTACTTGGAAGCAGGCACCTGATCAAGCATCCGCTCCAGCAGCAGCCCGTTGGTGCAGCAGTAGACGAAGTGTTTTCGCGCCACCAGCCGGTTGATAATCTCATCAATATTGGGATGGATGGTGGGCTCTCCACCTGCAATGGAGACGATGGGCGCCCCCGACTCCTTCACGGCCTCCAGGGCCACATCCACCGGCATCATTCTTTCGATCACCGGTCTGTACTCCCGGATGCGCCCGCACCCGCCACAGGCCAGGTTGCACATCTCCAAGGGTTCCAGCATGGTCACCAGCGGAAACCGCTTCCGGCCCCGCAATCGGTTCTTCAATATGTAGAAACCCAACCGAACGGCAAGTTCGGCGGGCCGCTTGGCGCGAATCATTTGGCCCAAACCTCAAGGGTCAATACTGTCTCCAGGCCAGGTAGTCAACCAGCTCCTCTGCCTCGGTCCTGGCCCAGGGCGGCAGAGGGACCGGGTCCAGGGCCTGAAAGGCTGCGGCGGCACTGGCCTCGGTCAACCGCTGGGACTGCTCTTGGGCGCCGACCTCCTCCAGCACAGCCAGCACTCGGAGAACGTCTGCTTCGTCCAGCTCCTTCTGTTGGTAGACCCGCATGAGGTCATCGCGCGCCGGGCCGCGGGCTTGGCTGAAGGCGCAGACCACCGGGAAAGACTTTTTCCGGCGGCGGATGTCGTTGCCTCCGGCCTTCCCGATAGTGGCCTCATCTCCCCAGATGCCCAGGAAGTCGTCCCGGATTTGAAACGCCCGGCCCAGGTAGCTCCCAAACTGGCGGAAAGCCTCAACCGCCGTGGAATCACCGCCGCCTAGCAGGGCCCCCATCTCGAGGCCGCTGCGAATCAAGGCCCCGGTCTTAAGCGCGATCATCCTGAGATATTCTTCGGTGGTAATGTCCGATCTGGACTCGAAGTCCATGTCCTGGCATTGGCCTTCGATCATCTCAAGGTAGCTGGATGTCAGTATCTCCGAGACCTTCAAGACCGTCTCCGGCGGCACGTTCCGCCAGGCGGCCTCGAGCAGGGCCAGGTCCCCAACGGACTGCATGGCGTTGCCCGCCACCAGCGCCATGGGTATCCCCCACAAGCTCCAGACGGTCGGCTGGTGGCGCCGTTCCAGGTCCTGGTCCTGGATGTCGTCGTGGACCAGGGAGAAATTGTGGATGATCTCCAGGGCAGCGGCTCCCGGCTGGGCCCGGGCCGTGTCTTGCGAGAGGGCTTCACAAGCGAAGAGGCAGAGGGTAGGGCGCAATGCCTTGCCCTGGGAAGCGGGGGACTCGGCCGGCTTCCCATGCCGGTCCACCCATCCCAGATGATACCGGAGCAAGACGTGAACTTTGGCATTATCAGAAGCCGGCACCGACCTCTGCAGCTCTTGTTCCACCAGGTCTTTGTAACGGGCAAACATCGCCGGAAGTTCCGGCCTGGTCTTCGCTTTAGCGCTCGAATGTTGGGTCATGCTGCGACCTTTAACTTCCATGTTGAACAACCGTGTTGGACAACGGAATCCGTAGGGATGAAACCTGGAGCCCCGCCTCTCGAAATACCTGGTGTGCCGATGCCTGGAATCCTAGCAAAGCCCAAACGACGGTGTCAAGGGTATCTGAACGGCACATGCAAGAGGCCGGGTAATAAACCGGACTCTCGCCGAAAGAGTTGCCGGTTTCGGTCTTATTATGGCGTAATCAGGGCTTCATCACGGCGATTCCTCGGGAACCCCGGTTCCTACGGAGGCGGCCCCAGTGTCCGGTGCGCCAATCCGCCGGAGGGTGCGTCAGAAAACACCGCCCAGACGACTGATTTAGTATCTGATTCTCGGCCCGGTGTATTCTCAGGTCGGGTGCTCGTCAACGGTC
Source organism: uncultured Dehalococcoidia bacterium (assembly GCA_964401855.1). Taxonomy (GTDB): domain Bacteria; phylum Chloroflexota; class Dehalococcoidia; order Lucifugimonadales; family UBA3495; genus CAJWBT01. Next base: position 29,257 of record CAYOAF010000099.1, on the reverse strand, counting down.
TCTTTCCGGAGCAACTCTAGGGCATGGGGGAGGACGGGGTTGACCACGTCCAAGCATTGGCGGACAGCCCTGAGGTTGCCCGGCAAGGTAATGATCAGCGTGTTACCCCGGATTCCGGCCACGGAGCGGCTGAGCATGGCCATGGGGGTGAACTGGAGGGTGTTGGCCCGCATCGCCTCGGCCAGCCCAGGGACTTCCTTGTCGAGGATCGAAAGGCAGGCCTCGGGTGTAACGTCCCGGAGGCCCAGGCCGGTGCCCCCGGTGGTGATGATCAAGTCCACGTCGGGGGCATCGGCCCACCGGGACAGCTTCTGGGCGATGAAGTCCCCGTCATCAGGCACAACCTCGTAGCGGACCACCTGGAAGCCCTGGGGTTCCAGCATTTCCTGGATGGCCTGCCCGCTGGTGTCCTCGCGCAGACCCTGGTGGCCGGAGGTGCTGACGGTCAAAACGGCTAATCCGAACATCGTTGCCTCCGAAAGCCATGATACCATGCAGCCCCGCCTTCGGTAACCTACGCTGAACAGTGGCCTGTGAGGAAGCCCCCCAAGGTTTTGCCACAGAGGCACAGAGACGCAGGGCGGCCTGAATTGTCCTTTGTGCTCTCGGTGGCTCTGTGGCTATCCGGGAGGAGGGCGGGCGGGCGGGCGGGCTTGCCTCCGGGTGTGCGCCTCACCCAGCGGGGCCGGGAGCCGGTTCCGGCATTGACAAGGGGTATACCGGCCCTTATATTCACAAGGTGGTGAGGGTAACCGGGATGAGCCCGGAGAGCTGGCGAAGGCGGCCCTCGAGGTATGTGGAGGTCAAGCTATCCGATGCGGAGCGGCGACCGTTGAGCGGCTCTTCCTACTGTATATTCTGTGAAATCGTCGCGGGGCGCTCGCCCGCCAAGGTACGGTACCTGGACGAAGATATCATCGTCATCGTCAACAAGCTGACCTGGGTGCCCCTGATGCTGTTGGTGATGCCGAAGAAGCACATGGGGCAGATGGAGATGTGGTGCAGCGATCTGATGCCCAGGCTGGGGGATGTGGCGATGGAGATGGGCTGCACGTTCGCCCCCAGCGGGTTTCGGGTCCTTTCCAACTTCGGCCACGACGGTATGCAAAGCCAAAGCCACAGCCACCTTCACGTCATCGGCGGGATTCACTTGGGTCCTTACGCCTGAGGAAGCGGTCAGCAGTCAAGCTGACCGCTGAATGCTGAACGCTAAACTCACCAGAAGTAGGAGCGCAACAGAATGGGCGATACAGTGCTTTACGAGAAGCGGGACCACATAGTCATCATCACAATGAACCGGCCCGCCGCCTTGAACTCCATCAACCGGCAGTTCCGGGAGGACTTTTCTGACGCGATTGTCCGGTTCGACGGAGACCCCGACTCCTTCGTGGCCGTGGTTACCGGCGCTGGGCGGGCCTTCTGCGCGGGCCGGGACCTGAAGGAGCGGGCGACCGACAACGCCCAGGGGGTCCAGGCGCGGGCCTCGGACAGCATGTCACCGAACGGCGGCTCCATGTGGCCCCAGACATGGAAGCCCCTCATCGCCGCCATCAACGGCTACGCCCTGGCCGGCGGCTGGTCCATAGCCCAGATGTGTGATCTTCGCGTCGCGTCGGAGGACGCCCAGATGGGCATCAGCGAGGCCAAGTGGAGCCTCCTGGCCCCGTTCGGCACCTATCTGTCCAAGATGATGCCCCTGTCGGCGGTTATGGAGTTGGTGTTGACGGCCCAGCCTATCACGGCCCAGCGGGCCTACGACATGGGTTTCGTCAACAAGGTGGTGCCTGCGGACCAGCTGATGCCGGAGGCCCTGGCCTTTGCCCAGCAGATTGCCGGCAACGCCCCTCTGGCGGTGCAGTACTTCAAGGAGCTGGCCTATCGGGGCCTCAACATGTCCACCCACGACATCGCGGCCCTTACGTATCATATGTACGACGATCTTCTGAAGACGGAGGACTCAAAGGAAGGGCCCAAGGCGTTCGCCGAGAAGCGCAAGCCCCAGTGGAAGGGGCGCTAGCACTCAGTCAACTTGCTGCTAACTCATGCCATTGCTCCGACAATACCCCCCGGGGCTCCCTTCCTCTCTCTTCCGCACGGACCCTGATGAAACATGCCGCCCTATTCTCGTGGGCCGTGGCGCCCCGATGCAATCGGGGCATGATAGATTCCGAACAAAGCGTAGAATCTCGTTGTCACGGTGAGGTTCTACGTAGCTTCGCTCCTCAGAATGACATGATGCAAGAAACAAGTTGACGAAGCACTAGATCTGGTACTCCGGCCTTTTGAGTAGCTGACGGGCGATGACCAGGCGCATGATCTCGTTGGTGCCCTCCCCGATAACCATCAGGGGGGCGTCCCGGTAGTAGCGCTCCACGGGAAACTCCTTGATGTACCCGTAACCCCCGTGGATTCGCATCGCATCCATGGCCACTTCCTGGCAGGTCTCGCTGGCGAACAGCTTGGCCATGCCCGACTCCAGATCGAGCCGCTCGCCCCGGTCCATCTTGGCGGCGGCGTCGTAGGTCAGCAGACGCGCCGCCTGGATCTTGGTGGCCATGTCCGCCAGCTTCAACTGAATGGCCTGGTGCTGAGCGATGGGGACGCCCATGCTGTGCCTCTGCTGAGCGTAGCGGATCGAGGCCTCAAGGGCCGCCTGGGCCACGCCCACCGCCCGGGCCGCTATGTTGATACGCCCGGTCTCCAGCCCGCTCATCACGTGGCTGAACCCGCGGCCCTCTTCTCCCCCGACCAGGTTCTCCATGGGAACGCGGAAGTCCTCGAAGATCAGCTCACTGGTGTCCAGGCCCCGGTACCCCAGCTTTTCCAGGTCCCGGCCCACTCGGAACCCCGCTCCACCCTTTTCGATGACGAAGCAACTCAGGCCCCGGTGTTTCGACCCCGGTGTCCGGTCGGTGCGGGCCAGCAGGCAGAAGGTGTCCCCGGAACGGCCGTTGGTGATAAACATCTTCGACCCGTTGATGACGTACTCTTCCCCGTCCTTGACGGCGGTGGTCTCAAGGTTGGCCACGTCGCTGCCGCCGCCGGGTTCGGTGAGGGCCAGGCCGCCCCGCCTTCGCCCAGCGGCCAGATCGGGAAGGAACTCCCGTCTCTGATCCTCGGTGCCGAACTGGGTCAGCACATAGGTCAGGATGTGGTGCGTGCCAAGAGGCCCGGTAAGGGTCATAAACCCCTTGCTGATCTCCTCAAAGATCAGGGCGAAGGTGGTGTAGTCGAGGCCCAATCCGCCGTACTCCTCAGGCACCGTGATGCCGAAGAGGCCCAGCTCCTTCATCTTGTCCACCAGTTCCAGGGATAGCACGTCCTCACGGTCCAAGCTGTCCGCCAACGGCATCACGTCGCGGCGGACAAACTCCCGAACCATGCTGACAATCTGGGCGCGGGCTTCCTCGGGTGTTGGCATGGTCACAGGGGGGCTCCTTTTCGTTTAGCTGTCAGCTTCCAGCCATCAGCGGTCAGCTGGCAGCTGTCAGTTTCCGGGTTCCGGCGTTGAGGCCGATTGTTCTGGATGTTACCTATTGCGGCTCACCCATTTCAGCCAATGCGATGGGCGGCCTCCGTTGTCTTCTCATTATTGGCGCGAACGGGACTCCGGAGCGAACCTAGTCTATCCCGGCTTATAGGCCCAGTCAAGAATGGCGGCGGCTCGGGATGCCCGGCTTCAGGAACCGGGCCTTACTCCACGGCTTCCAACCGGACGGCGCAGACCTTGTATTCCGGGATCTTGGAGCTGGGGTCGTAGACCGAGTTGGTCAGGAAGTTGGCCGCCGACTCCTCCAGCTTCACGAAGGGGATGAAAATCTCCCCCGCCCGCATACCATCGGTGAGCAGGGCTTTGCCGGTGAGCTGGCCCCGGCGGGAGGTAACCCGGACCGGCTGCCCGTCGCCCAGGTTGTGTTTTCGGCCGTCCTCGGGATTGATGGCCACCGGCAGCTCCGGATAGCGGGCCACCAGCTTGGCCACCCTGCGGGTCATGGTGCCCCCGTGCCAGTGGTACAAGACGCGGCCCGTGTTGAGGATGAAGGGGTACCGCTTGCTGGGCATCTCCTCAGCGGCCTTTCCTTGGTCGAAGGCAACGAACTTGGCTCGCGGACCCCGGGGAAACCCTTCGGCGTACAGGTAGCGCGTGCCGGGGTGGTCCGGCGTGGGGCAAGGCCACTGGACCCCACCCTCCTCCAGCCGGCCGTAGGAGATCCCCCCGATGAAGGGGGTCAGCCGGGCCATCTCGTCCCAGACCTGGGATGGGCTGTCGAACGTGAACTGCTCCTCCAGCCTCAGACCCATCCGCTTCGAAACGCGGCGTCCCAGGTCGCAGACAATCTCCCAGTCCGGGCGGCTCTGGCCTGGCGGCTGAATGGCCTTCCGGACCCGCTGGACGCGGCGCTCGCTGTTGGTGAAGGTGCCGTCTTTCTCGGCGAAGGAGGTGGCCGGCAATACAACATCGGCGATCTGAGCGGTCTCGTGGAGGAAGAGGTCCTGAACCACCAGGAACTCCAGGCTCCGGAAGGCCTCTTCGGCGTGGTGCAGGTCCGGTTCGCTGAGGAGAGGGTTCTCTCCCATTATGAAGACGGCCTTGATGCGGCCCTCCGGCATCGCCTCCACGGCCTCGGTGAGCATCAAGCCGCGCTCTTTGGGCAGCGGATGGCCGCCCCAGGCTGCCTGGAATCCGGCGACGTTGTCATCGTTGATCGCCTGGTAGCCGGGGAGGGTGTTGGGCAGGCACCCCGCGTCGCCGCAGCCCTGAACGTTGTTCTGCCCCCGCAGCGGAGAGACGCCGGAACCGGGTTTGCCGATCTGGCCGGAAACCAGGGCCAGATTCAGCAGGCCATGGGCGTTGGCCGTGCCGGCGGCATGCTGGGTGATCCCCATGCCCCAAATGAGGCAGGAGCCCCCGGAAATCCCCCCTGATCCCCCTTTATCAAAGGGGGGAAGAGACGAACCGTCGCGCCCCCTTACGAAGGGGAGGTTAGCATACATGCGCGCCGCCTGACAGATGTCTTCGGCGGAGACACCGGTCACCTCTTCAACGTGGTCCAGGGTGTACTTGTGGACGACCGCAGCCCACTCTTCGAAGCCCTCGGTGCGGTTGGCCACGAATTCCCGGTCCAACAGGCCCTCGTCCAGGATGGCCTTCGCCAGCCCGTTGAGCAGGGCGACGTCGGTGCCGGGCCGCGGCCGCAGCCACAGGTCGGCGTAGTCGCACAGATCGACGCGGCGCGGGTTGATTACGATGAGCTTGACGCCGCGCCCAGCCACAGCTCGCTGTATCCTGGCCGCAACGACAGGGTGGTTGGAGTTTGGGTCCGCGCCGACGACTATCAAACAGCCGGCCTGTTCGAAGTCGACGTACGAGTTGCTAGTAGCGCCGCTGCCCAGGGCTGTCATCATCGCCAGGACCGAAGGAGCGTGACACAGCCGGGCGCAGTGGTCGACGTTGTTGGTCTGCATCAGCAGCCGGGCGAACTTCTGCTGAATGTAGGCGTCCTCGTTGGTGGTCTTGGCGGAGCAGAACGACGCAAAGGAGTCGCCTCGGTACTGGACCAGGCGCTCCGCCACATAGTCCAGCGCCTCGTCCCAAGAGGCTGGCTTCAATTCTCCATCCACCCGGATGAGGGGAGTGGTGAGCCTGTCCTCATGGTTGACGAAGCCGAAGCCGTAGCGGCCTTTCACGCAAAGCTGGCCCTGGCTGGACCGGTTGCCGGGGTCGCCCCGGGAGGCGATGACCTCGTTGCCTCTGACCCCCAGGTAGATGCCGCAACCGACACCGCAATAAGGGCAGACGGTGCTGACCTCCCGGGTGGGTTGCCGGTGCTCCTTGGGAACCAGGGCCCCCACCGGGCACCGGACCACGCATTCCCCGCAGGACACGCACCTGGAGTCTATGACGGGCTTGTTGGCGAAGACGCTGATGGTGGTGTCGTACCCTCGGAACGCGTAGTCGATGGCGTGGACACCGACGATCTCGTCACAGGTGCGGACACAGATACCGCAAAGCACGCACTTGCCCGGGTCGAAGTCGAAGAACGGATTGGATGTGTCAACCGGGGGAGGCTCGGTTGGACTCCTCAAGCGGGCCATCCGCTCCGGCGTGATGCCGATGTAGGCAGCGACCTCCTGGAGGCCGCAGCTGTTGTTCTTGGCGCAGGTGAGGCACTCTCCTCGGTCATTCGCGACCAGCAGTTCCACCGAGACGCGACGAGTTCTCTCGGCCTCCGGGCTCACCGTGTTGACAACAAGGCCCTGCTCGGCCGGGGCCAGGCAGGAGGCGACCAGTCCCCTTCCTTCGATCTCGACCATGCAAAGCCGGCACGCGCCGACCGGCTTCAGGTCCGGGTGGTGGCAGAGACCGGGGATGTAGATGCCGCTCTGGAGCGCCGCGTCCATCACGGTCATGCCTTCGGATGCCGGGACCTGCAGTCCGTCGATGGTGAGAGTGGCCTCGCCCATCAATTTTCGCCTCCATCAGACCCTTGGGTAATCTATTGTACCGCGGCCAACTGACCGGAGAGGATCTCCACGGCATTGACCTTGGGCGGGCACACGTCAAAACAGCTTCCGCACTGGGTGCACTTGGACTGGTCGATGACGTGGAGCTTCTTGAACTCACCCACTATCGCCTCGGAGGAGCAGGCCTTTAAGCACAGCAGGCAACCGACGCACGCTTCCGTGATGTGGTAGGAGATGAGGGCGGTGCACACCTTGGCCGGGCAGCGCTTTTCGTTGATGTGTGCCTCATACTCGTCCCGGAAATACCGGATGGTGGTGAGCACGGGGTTCGGCGCCGTCTGCCCGAGTCCACACAGGGAGCCGGTTTTCACCCCCTCGCCCATCTCCACGAGCAGGTCGATGTCCTCCGGGGAGCCCTTCCCCTGGGTTATGTCTTCCAGAATGTCCAGCATCTGCCTGGTGCCAAGCCGGCAGGGCACGCATTTGCCGCATGACTCCTTCTGGGTGAAGTCCACGAAATAGCGGGCAACGTCGACCATACAGGTGCCTTCATCCATCACCACCATGCCGCCGGAGCCCATGATGGTGCCGGCCGCGGTGAGGGAATCGTAGTCTACCGGTATATCGATCATGCTGGCTGGGATACAGCCCCCCGAAGGGCCGCCGGTCTGAACGGCTTTCAGTTGCTTGTCTCCGAGTACCCCTCCCCCAATATCGTAGACTATCTCGCGCAAAGTGATGCCCAGGGGCACCTCGACGAGGCCCGAAAGCTTTACCTTGCCAACCAGGGCGAAGGTCTTGGTGCCCTTGCTCGTCTCGGTGCCGTACTGAGCAAACCGCTCGGCGCCGTCTTGCAGGATCAGCGCCACGGACGCCAGGCTCTCCACGTTGTTGACCACCGTCGGCTTCCCCATCAGGCCCGACACGGCGGGGAAAGGCGGCCGGGGACGGGGCATTCCGCGCTCGCCCTCGATCGAAAGGATCAGCCCTGTCTCCTCCCCGCAGACGAAGGCCCCCGCGCCCTGGCTAACCTTGATGCGGAAGCTGAATCCCGAACCCATAATGTCGTCGCCAATCAGCCCGTGCCCCTCCGCCTGCTCCATGGCTATCCGCAGCCTCTCCAGGGCCAGCGGATACTCCGCGCGACAATAAATGTAGCCTTGATGGGCGCCGATTGCATACCCGGCGATGAGCATCCCCTCCAGGAGGGAATGGGGGTCTCCCTCCAGAAGCGACCGGTTCATGAAAGCCCCCGGGTCGCCCTCGTCGGCGTTGCATATGAGGAACTTCCGGCCGCCTTTTGCGTCTCTGCAGAACTGCCACTTTCGCCAGGTGGGGAAACCGGCGCCGCCCCTTCCTCTCAGGCCCGACTTTTTGATTTCTTCGACTATCCCCTCTGGACCCCGCTCGAACGCCTTTTTGAGACCTCCGTAACCGTCAACGGCCAGGTAGTCGTCCAGTTTTGTGGGGTCGATATGACCGCAATTACGCAAGACAAGCCGCGTCTGCTTACTGTAGAACGGGATGTCCGCGTAGTGGGGAACCGGCGCCCCGGTCAGCAGGTCCCGGTAGAGAAGACCCTTCACGGCCGTCCCGTTCTCCAAGTGTTCCGTGACGACTCTCAGAGCATCGTCACTCTTGGCACGGGTGTATAGAACGCCCTCGGGTTCTATGGCTATGAGGGGACCCTGCTCGCAGAAACCGTGACAACCGCTGAGCTTCACGTCTACCCAGTCTTTCAGGCCCGATTCATCGATGCGGCCCTGGAGGGCCGCCTGGATGTCCGGCGACCGGGCGGAAACACACCCCGTTCCTTGACAGACAAAGACGGTCCGGCGCTGGGGCGTTGCCATGTCAGAGTCCTTTCAGCATCTTGGCCACTTCACTGGACCGCAGCTTGCCGTGCACTTCCGCTCCCACCTTCACCACCGGGGCCAGACAGCAGGCCCCGATACAGGCCACCGTCTCCAGGGTGTATTCCAGGCCTGGAGTGGTCTCGTCCACCTTGATGCCCAGTTGGTTCTCCATCTCCTGGAGTATCTTCGGAGCGCCCCTGACGTGACAGGCCGTCCCCCGGCAAACCCTGACGATGTTCCTGCCCACCGGCGTAAACCGGAACTGGGCGTAGAACGACGCCACTCCGAACACCCGTCCCTCGGGCACGCGGGTGAACCTGGCGATTTCGAGCATTGTTTCCCGGGGAAGGTAGCCGTATTCCTCCTGGACCTCTTGCAGGATCGGTATCAGCTCAGCTTTCTCTTTCTCATGGGACGACAGAATCGCCCTCAAACATTCTTCCATGTTGTGCACTCCCTGTTGCCAAGTATCTCCGAGAGTTGGCAGTCAGCGATTCCCTGACCCGTTGACGCTAGCGGCCACGGTGATCGGATGAGTGTTCCTGTTGGAGTCCTGGGCATGCCGTGGCTCCCGAATTAGGCCTTGTTCGGTACTAATACAGCATCATGTCATTCTTCACCCGCCGGAGGCGGGTGAAGAATCTCCCTCCGGCAGCCTCGGTTACCAGACATTCCTGCTATTATACGAACCCATTGCTCAAGTCCTTCCATTGGGGATTAAGCGTCTCGATCAAGGCAGTCTTCTTGGTTCTCACCCAACCCTTGAGTTGTTTCTCGCGGGCAATTGCGGCGGATACGTCCTCAATGGCATCAAAATAGACCAACCTCGTCACGTTGTACTTCTTGACGAATGCGCTGCCAGTCTTGTTTCTATGTATGACGACTCTGCGGGCTAGGTCGTTTGTCACGCCAACGTACAGGGTTTTGGAAGCGTTGCTCATGATGTATACATAGTAATTCAAAAAGTGTGCCCCTCTAGCCGCTACGAAAGGGGAGATTCTTCGCTTCGCTCAGAATGACATGGTGGGCGGGGCAAAGCCTCACTTCCGAGGATCGAAGAAATTGTCCACCACTTTGCAAATAGTCCTTGGCAGTGGGCCGTTTCTGCCCTGCCGAGGGGACAGCCACCGGAAATCTCTGACTCTGGTGATTTTCTGGGTCGACCCATCTTTAAGCGTGACGACTGTCTGAGCTTCAAAGAGGTTTCTTATTTCGTCGCGGATGTACGACATCATCTTTGCATAATCGGGTCCGTCGAGTCGGTCGATCTCGCGGGGGAGGGCTACCCCCAAATTTGTCGCATTGATCTCGCGCCTAATCGGCGGAAAAGATTGCTTCCGGTCCAAAATCAAGAACATGTCCGGAATCAAAAAATGGAGCGTTTTGGTTATTAAGAACAGTCGACCCTAGGTATTGTGAGACCTGCCTGAACAAGTTGCTGGTCTGGGCGGGTTCCCAGTCACAGAGTATGGTAATATCTCGAAACGGCTTGATCAAGCGAACGCTGTCAGGGAACGCGGACTCAACGGCTTTCCTCTTCGTTGAGGCATCGGACTCATTAGTTTGCCTGCCTCGCGCTAGTTTGCTAGGTTTGTTGCGGAACGCTATCCATTCTGATAGCAGCGTATCCACCGATTCTAGTGGGGGTACCTGGCCCGCTTGCCACATGTAGGACCTGCCGCATCCTAGCATACGACACCGCCCACCCGTGTTGCACCGGTGGGCGGTCAACGTAAATTGCCTTTCTATGTATCTTGTGTAGCTGGTGCCTTTTGTCTCATCAGGTAATGCACCACCATCGCCATTAGCAATTTTACCCATCCAATTACTCCCTTCCAGCCAACTCCTCTCCGAAAAAGTGCAATGGGCTGTTGATAGGGTTGCTGGCATCGGCTCTGCCATCGCTACCGCCCCTAGCTCTCCACCTCGCAGGCCCTGGCCAGGTCTTCGGCGGTGTTGACGTTGAAAAAGCTCAGAAAGTCCGGGTCCACGGCGGCGATCTCCTCTTCGGGGAGGTAGGCGACCCGCACCCTGTCATAGAACCTGGAGATTTTCGGGTCGCCGGCCAAAAGCCGCTCTTCCATGAAGGGCAGGCAACTCTTGGAGTATATCGCGTGGGTTGGCTCGGGCCACCCCCTCAGCATTGGGACCACGGCGTCGGCCCCGTGCCGGAGGCAAAGCAGGCGGCGCAGCAGGCCGAGGTTGAGAAACGGCATATCGCAGGCGACGGCGATGCCCCACTGGTGCTGAGCCGCGGCAAGGCCGGTGAAGATGCCCCCCAGGGCGCCGCCGCCAGGGTAGCGGTCCAAGGCGACCCGGTGCTCCGCGGTCAGCGGCAACCCGTCGGCCTGGGACTGTTCCGCCACCACCACCACTATTTCCTCGGTTACCTGGGAGATCCGGTCGATGACCCGGCGGACCAGAGGTTGGCCCCCGACGGTCTCCAGCGCCTTGTCTCGGCCCAGACGCTGGCTCCGGCCCCCAGCTAAGATAATACCGGAAGCGTGGAAACTGCCGGGGTGTTCTTGCATCGTTTCGTCGTCATATAGATATGAGCGGCCGGGTCGACAAAAAGTATATCACGGGCATTCGTCGGCCCCAAGCCTCGCAGGAGACCCTGGCGGCCCTTCAAGGGTCCTCGCCCTCGTTCCCTCTCCCACTGGTGGAGGGATACCCGGGTGCAGCCTGGGCTGGGTGAGGGTCCACTCTGTGTCTCTACTCCAGTTTCACGTTGGAGAATGAAAAGGCCCACGGCGGACCGTAACCCGAACCTGGCCGAAAACATGCTGCTGTGGTGCTCGTTGTCTTTGGCACGTTTTGAGCGTGGGGGTGAGGCGGACACGGGACCGGGCCCCCAGTCCAAGGGGAGGCCGTCTCAAAGGACAGATGGCACAGAATCACCATTCCTCGCTACAGGCCTTGGAAGACGCCGCAAAGTCCCTGGCCGACGCCCTGAAGCTGCCCGCCCCGAGGGGCCAGTCGGAGCGAGAAGCCCTATGCCTCGCGGCCCGGCGAGCCATGGAATCGCCCGGTCTGCGGGGAGTACGGCTTGCTTCCGGCCAGTGGGAGGCCCGCAGGGAAGAGCTGGGCGATCTCTTGTCCGCCGGTTCCGGTCTGGCCCGCCTTCACGGCCGGCATGACCGGGCGCTCCGGCCCGAAGCCTGGGACCGGGACCTGATTCAGACCAGGGAAACCCTGGCCGCCAAGGGACAGCAATGGTGGCGCTGGGTTTCCCCCAAATACTGGCGGGCCCGGCGAGAGGCGGGGGGCATCGCCCGAGGCCGTCTCCGGTGGCTCGGCGGCACGAGCATCGATCTGGTCGAGGCGGTCCTAGAAGCCCAGCGGCGTCAATCCGTTATACGGCAGCATGAGCCCCTGGGCCAACAGGTGTTCGGCTCCCGATGGCACGGCGAAGTGTCCGGCTGGGAGGGCCTCTCCCGGCTTACCGCGTGGGTCCAGGAGCTTTACCAAGACATCGGCGCCAGGAAAGTCCCCGAGGGGATCGTGGATTTCCTGGCCGACGACCCTCCCGTAGGTCACCTTGACACGCTGGTCCAGGCTGTAGAGGGTGCCGCCCGCACCTTTGCCGGCACCGCCACGGTCATCCGTGAACGGCTGGAGGCTTCACGGCGAGAGCTACTCGACCTGGGCCTGCGGAACCCGCTGCTCAACTACCGACTACTGCGCGCGCGGGGGTTGGAGGTGGTGGATGAACTGCCTTCCCAGGCGTACCACATCCTAATGGAGGAAGGCAGGCCCATGTCCTTTCTCCCCATCGCCGAAGAAGAGCAAGGCGAGCTATTTGGCCAGCCTGCCGATGACGAAGTCTCGGCTGAGCCGGCGGCGCGGCACACCGACTCCCGGTTGCAGACGGCGCTGCCCTCACCGGGGCTTCAGACTCGCCTCCTCTCCACTTACTATCTGGTCAATAGCTTCATCCCGGAGCAGGGAGTCAACACCCTGTTCCTGGTCTTGGGGAGGCCCACCTGGTACGAGTCGGACAGCAGCCAGGAGGGGATGGCGCGCTCCCCTGGTCCTGGTTCCGGTGGCGTTGGACCGCACCAGCGCGCGCCACCGATTTCAGTTACGCCACACCGGCGATGACCCCGGCGAGAACCTCTCACTGCTGGAGAAGGCCCAGTCCGAGTTCAAGGTCGCCCTGCCGGACATGCCGGACACCAAAGACCTGAACATCGATGGCTATTTCAACGCGGTCACCAAGTTTTTACTGGACCTGCCAAGATGGTCGGTGGACCGGGGCAGCGTGGTCCCAGGTTTCTTCTCTTTTAGCAAATTCCTGACATTCGCCAGCTGGTCAGGGACGAGAAACTCATCCAGCAAGGTGGCCAGTTCGTGATGGCTGGCTAGGACGACAACTAGAAGCCGCCGCCGGCTGGCTAGGCAAGCACACAAAATCCCCTGTATCCCCCTTCATAGTGAGGGACCGAGGGGGATTTCCTCGTTGCAACGCCTGCCAATGCAGGATCCAAAAACTTGTGTACAGGTCAGTAGCGGCGAGCCACTGACGCCGGGATGTGAAAAGCGGCAGGCGCCGTCTCAAGCCAGGTGCAGCAGCCGGGCCCCTTTCAATACCCAGGTGGGGACCGGCTCGATGGCCCGCAACCCCAGGGTCACTAGGCAGGCGACGGTCGCGCCGATGAGCCCGCCGGCCAGCACGTCGCTGGGGTAGAACAGGCCGTTGCAGACCCGGGTGAAGCTCCACAATCCGGCCAAGAAGAACAGCGGCAGGCCTGCCCGCCGGTTGCCCAGCCAGACGCCCATCGCCATCGCGAAGGCGACCGCCGCCGGGTTGGCGGGAAAAGAAGAGTCGGTCGGCGCGTACAGCAGGTTGGCCAACTCGTGGTGTGCGATGGGCCGTTCCCGGAAGACCTGCTGGTTCAGCAGCAGCACCGCCAGGTTGGCGAAGCCCAGGGAGACGGCCGCCCCCAGGACCGCCCGCTGGTTGCGGTCCCGGGCCCGGCTGTCCTTCCCGTGGAACCACAGCCCCAGTGTCCAGAAGCACAAGACGAGAGGCACGAAGTAGTCGCTGACCACTAGGTAGGTGGCCCGGTCCAGGAGGTAGGACCGGCCAACAATCTGGTTAAGCCAGGTGACGATCTGGGCCTCTAGCTCCACGAGCGATCCCGGCGCCCCAGGAGTCCAGCCCGCCACGCTCTGGCGGCGACCCGGCGGACAAGCCGGTGGCCGGGGCCGTGCCCGCCGTTGGCTTTGGGGCTACGCCCGGAAACCTCGGCGAGGCCTGTTCCGGGGCCGGACCCCGTCCCTCGGCCTCTTTGCGCCCAATAGCAGCGAATACTCCAGTGCAGGGCGCGCAGATAGCTGGTCTCTCGAAGGGCGTCCAGACCCGGCGGCAAGTCCGATAGCTTCGCCCCCAGGCTCCAGTTGCGCAGCGACGATACGATCAACGTGAAGGCCAGGCCGGCCCCGGCCCCGGCGAAGAAGTAGGCAAACTGCTCGTTGCCGTTCATCCCGAGGGCGCTGTCGGGCACATTGCGAGGCTCGGAGAGGAGGAACCAGGCAAACCCGCCGGTCAGGGCCGCCGCGCCGAACAGGAATGATACGGGGCGTTGCCGGAAGTACAACAGACCCCGGAAGCCGCCAACCGCCGCCGCCATCTGGAAAACGCCGCCGGACGCCAGAAACACCATGATGCAGTAGTCCAGGATGAATGAGCTGGTCACGGGAAACGCTAACCTCCCGGCAGGGCTGGTTCGTCTCCGGCTGCCGGTTCCCCCGGTCTTCCGGGGGCGAACTTTCGTGTGCTCAGGTAATGGGTCATGCCCACCATTACCGGTAACCCCACCGAATAGGTGGCTAGGGCATACGAGTATTCAGCAGGCCAGGACAGGACAGTTGATATCCAGGAGAGCACCGGGACCGTTATGAGGAAAAACCCCAGGGCCGGGGTGGCCTTCTTCGTCAGGTAGAGGACCGCCAGGGTGAGCGCCCCGGCGGGCACGGCCAGCACGGGCAGCATGGCCAGTAAGACACCGATGGCCGTGGCCGCGCCGCGGCCGCCCCGCAGCCCCTGGAACACCGGCCAGTTGTGGCCCGCCATCGCCGCAACTCCAGCCGACATCTCCAGGGCGGTTGAGTCGGCCAGCGCCCGCACCAGCACAACCGCCACCACGCCCTTGATTACGTCAACCGCCCCTACGATCAGGCCGGCCCTCGGACCCACGTTGCGATAGACGTTGGCCGCCCCGGCGTTGTGGTCGCCGAGCTGACGAATGTCCCGGCCGCTCAGCAGGCGCGTGGCCGCGTAGGAGGTGGGGATTCCTCCGATCAGGTAGGAGAACAGTACCAGGCTAAGCCAGGCCCAGAGTGACACCGTTTCCACCGCTTCCAGGTGCAGTCACGCCCGGGTGATCAAACCGCCAACCATTCAGCGGCAGGCGGGCCCTGCCCTCGCGGCAAATCAGGCGGCGACCAGGCGGGGAATGGCCGCGGTGCACCAGTGCAGGTACTTGGGATTCCGTCCAGCCACGATCTCAAAGTACATCTGCTGCAGCCGGATGGAAATGGGGCCCGCTTTGCCCTCGGCTATCGGCCGGTGGTCCAACTCCACCATCGGAGTCAGGTGGGCGGCAGTACCGGTCAGGAATACTTCGTCGGCCAGGTAGAGTTCGCTACGGTCGATACTTCGCTCCACCACCTTCAACCCCAACTCGCTCTGGGCCAGTTGGGTCACCGTATCGCGGGTAATCCCAGAGAGCGCATTGTCCTCCAACACCGGCGTGACCAGGCAGCCGTCGGAGACCATGAAGATGTTCTCTCCCGAGCCCTCGCAGACGTGGCCGTCGTGGTTCAGTATGATTGCCTCGTCGAACCCGGCGAGGGATGCCTCGGTCTTGGCCAGGATGCTGTTGACGTAAAGCCCGCAGCTCTTTATCCGGGCGGGTATCATGGGGTCGTCCACCCGGCGCCAGGAGGAGGTGCAGCACCGGAGCACGTCGGACCCCAGGTAATTTCCGAAGGGTATCGTGATGAGCGTGAAGTCGCTCTCCAGATCTTGGAGCTTCAGGTTGGCCACCATCTCGGCGCTCTTATAGGCCAGGGGGCGGATGTAAATGTCTTGCTGGTGGCAGTTACGCTCTACCAGGTCGACGGTGATATCGCACAGGTCGTCCACCGAGTAGGGGATGTCCAGCATCATTATGCGGCAGCCTCGCAGCAACCGTTGGTAGTGCTCCCGCAGGCGGAAGATGTAGACCGCTCCTTTTTCCTGATTCCAGTTGCCGCGGATACCCTCGAACACGCCTGTGCCGTAGTGTAGCGCATGGGTCATAACGTTGACTCGGGCCTGACTGCTGGGGACGAACTGCCCCTTGAAATAGGTAAGTAGCTCGCCTTTGCCATCAGAAGCCGGTTGCGAGGTGCCCACGGTACGCCCCCTTTCGTTACAGACTGCGGTAAATTATAATCGGACTCCCATAACGAATACAAGTGATGGACCATGGATGAAAACGGCCCCGCGCCCCGGTACCTCCGCATCGTTATCGCAGCGGTCCTGGCCTCTCTGGCCACGGTCGTGGTGCTGGGAGCGGTACTTCTCCTCGCGGGCAGGGACGACAACGCCCCCATCCGGGTGTTGCTGCCCGCCCCCACTCAAAACGAGGCGGTGGAACTCAGGGTGTACGTCAGGGGAGCTGTACGCAACCCCGGGGTACACACGCTTCGCCCGGAGGACCGGTGGGGGATGCCATCGCGGCGGCCGGAGGCGCCACCGGCGATGCAGATTTGGCAGCGGCCAATCTGGCCCGCCGGGTCAAGGACGAAGAGCAAATCGACACCTGGAAGGTGGGCGAGACCCTTCCTCCTGGTAACGATCCCGGCCAGAGCCCAGGGACGCCCTCCAACTGAAACCCTCCCGGTGAGGACTTGATCGACCTGAACGCCGCCTCGGTGGACCCGCTGGAGACACTGCCCGGCATCGGCCAGGTCAGGGCCGATGCAACTGTAAGGTACTGGGGACAGGTCGGCCCCTTTGAATCGGTGGAGGAGGTAACCAACGTCTCCGGCATCGGCCTGGCTACCTACGAAAACATCCGGGAGTTGGTTACGGTATGTGACGGGCGGTAGCGGTGACATCCGGCTTACCGGCAGCATGACCCGCCGGACTGAGGCAATGCCGCCATGAGGCTGAGTCCGGTGGTGTTGGCCTGGCTGTCCGGCGTGCTCCTGAGCCTTCAGGTGGATGCCCCTGCCCTGCCGGTGCTCCTGCTGTTGCTGGCCGTGGTCCCCGTCGGGGGCCTGCTCTTCCTGTACCGGGTTTCCCTCTGGCCCGCGGTGCTGGCCGCGTTCCTTTTGCTGGGGCTGTTGCGGGCCGAGACCACCGCTGCCCCGGCGACGTCTCTGGTAACCGAGGATGGACAAACCGTGCTGGTCCAGGGGCGGGTCATCGACGACCCTGAAGCAACCGGGCGGCGGGTCAAGCTCCGCATCGCGGTGGAGTCAATCGACCGGGGCGAGGGCTGGGAGACCATACGGACCAGAGCCCTGGCCTACGCCGAGCCTCCCGAATCCCTGGTCCTTCAGCGAGATTCTCCCTTTTTCCGCTACGGGGACCGCTTGCGGCTAGGGGGCATCTTGGAGCAGCCTCGCCCCATCGCCAACTTCGACTATCCATCTTACCTGGCCGACCAGGGCATCTCTGGTATCCTCTGGTCCCGCGAGGTGACGCTTATCTCCCAGGGTGCCGGGAGCCGCTGGCGGGGTTGGATATTCGACCTGCGCCGGACACTGTCCAAGAGCATTGCAGACTCCCTGGGCGCGCCCCAATCGGCGCTGGCCCAGGCCCTGCTGCTGGGACAGCGGGGCAAGCTGCCCGACGGCCTGGCGGCGGACTTCCGAGGCACCGGCACCTTCCACCTCCTGGCCATCTCCGGCTTGCGCGTGGGCATACTGCTGGCGATGTCGCTGGGGGCCTCGGCCTGGTTGCTGAGCCGCCCCCGGCAACTATACCTGGTGTTGCCTCTGGCCTTCATGTGGCTCTACGCCCTGGTCAGCAGCGGGCCTCCTTCAGTGGTGCGGGCCGCCATCATGGGCACGGTCTTCTTGGCGGTCCTGGCACTGGGCCGCCCCAGGAGTATTCTTCCGGCGTTGGCCTTGAGCGTGGCCAGCATGGCGGCCATTAACCCGGAAGTGATCCGGCAGGTGTCGTTCCAGCTTAGCTTCGCTGCCATGGCGGGCATGGCCGTGGCCCTGCCCTACCAGGCCAGGATCGCCACGGCCATCGCAATGCGGACCGGCCGGCAGAGGCCATGGATCACCTACACTCCGACCTGGGTAGTCTCGGCCCTGATCGTGGCGTTGGCGGCGATATTGGCGACCTGGCCCCTGGTGGCTTTCAACTTCCACCGAGTCCCGCTGTTCGGCATCTTTGTCACCATGCTGGCCCTGCCCGCGTTGCCCTTTATCTTGCTGGGCACTCTGGCAACGGCGGTCGCCGGGCTGGTGTACTCGGCCATCGGCCAATTCTTCGGCTGGATAACCTGGGCGCCTCTGTCCTACCTGGCGGGACTGGTCTCCGGGGCGCCCAAACCCGCGGTCTCGGGCGCCTGGGTTGGCGACGGGCTGGTCTGGGCCTGGTACATCGTGTTGGTTGGACTCCTACTCCTCACCGGCGGCCTGGGCCGGATCAGCCGGCTGCCGGGGTGCCTGGACTGGCTGATTCGGCCCAGGCCAGCCCCGCCGCGGCGAGGCCCTGGGGCTGGCCGGCCTGGCAATCGTGCTGGCCCCCGCCGCCGTCTTCCTCTTGGCTCAGGTCTTCAGCGGGCCGGACGGCAAGCTGCACGTCTATTTTTTCGACGTTGGCCAAGGCGACAGCGCCCTGACCGTCACGCCCTCGGGGCGGCAGGTGCTGGTGGATGGAGGACCGGAGACGGATAGCGCCACCCGCAGTCTCCCCGGTCCGCTGTCCGCCGGTGACCGAAGTCTGGACATGGTGGTTTTGACTCACATGGACGCCGATCACAGCCGGGGACTGCTGGAGGTACTGGAGCGATACCGGGTGGGTTCCGTTTTGGTGGGACTGGAGCAACCGAATAGCGTTCTCTACCCTCAGTGGTGGGCTACCCTGGAACGCAGAGGACCTACTGAGATTGCAGTAGAAGCGGGTTACGAGATATTCCTGTAGCCGGGCGTAACCCTGGAAGTGGTACACCCACCTTCGGAGCCAACCTGGGGTCCGCGGCCGGACGCGAACAATAGCAGCGTCGTGCTCCGGCTGGTATATGGAGAAGTGAACTTCCTAACTGGCCGCCAACATCGAAGCGACGGCGGAGCATTACCTGGCGAAGCATAGCGCGGCGTTGGAAACCACGGTGTTGAAGGTGGCCCACCATGGTAGCAAGATATCCACCACGGAGGCCTTTCTGGCTCGAGCGGACCCCGCCCTCACGGTCGTGTCCGTGGGAAAGGAAAACCGGTTCAATCATCCGTCTCCGGAAGTGGTCGAAAGGCTTGGCGAGGTGGTGGGTCCTGGCGGGGTATTCCGGACAGACCAAGACGGGATCGCCGAGTTCATCATCAACGGCGAAACGCTGTGGGTAAAGACCGGGCGGCAAGCCAATTGCGAGACACCGGGCTAGCGGCCCGGGCCCCGGTCCGGCTCCAAGTAGGGTATACTGAGGAGCAGCCGGGATTCAGCTGTCAGCGAAACCCCTCACGTCTGATCTATGGCCGTGATCTCTGCTCGCTGATAGGTGATAGCTGAATCTCCAAGGAGGAAGTTGCTGACTTTGTTGAGACCGGATGGTCGGCAATGGGACCAGGCCAGACCAACGATTATCACCCCAAGCTACCAAAAACACGCCGAGGGCTCGGCGCTGATCAAGGTGGGCGCGACCAAGGTGCTGTGCGCGGTTTCACTGGAAGAGCGGGTGCCTCCATTCTTGAGGGGCCAGGGCAAGGGCTGGGTTACTGCCGAGTACGAGATGCTGCCCCGGTCCACGACGACCCGCAGGGCGAGGGATCGGGACTCTGGCCGGGTCAACGGCCGCTCTCAAGAGATCCAACGCATGATCGGGCGGGCCCTGCGAGCAGTCACCGACCTGGAAGCCCTGGGCGAGCGCACCGTGCAGGTGGATTGCGATGTGGTCGAAGCCGACGGCGGCACCCGCACCGCGTCTATTACCGGGGCCTACGTGGCGCTGTACCAGGCGATGACCGTTCTGGTCCGAAACGGGGTATTGCCCAAGATCCCTCTGCGAAGCGCAGTGGCCGCCGTCAGCGTCGGCATCGTGGACGGCGGGCTGCTGCTGGACCTGTGTTACCAGGAAGACTTCCACGCCCAGGCGGACTTCAATATCGTGCTTACCGAAAGCGGGGAGATGGTGGAGCTGCAAGGGGCCACCGAAGCTGCTCCCTTTTCCCGGGAGCTGGTACCCGAGGTGCTGGCCTTAGCAGCCAAGGGCATGGAGCCGCTGTTCCGGCTGCAGCAGGAAGCGATCCGCAAGCTGTGACCGGAGACCCGCTTCGCCGGAGACGGACGGGGCGGCCTCAAGACCTCGGCTCAGGCCGGAGGACCAAAGCCGGCCGGGCCCTCGGGACAGGCCGGGCGAACCACGGCGGCAGGCATTCGGATAAGGCTCGCGGTGTGCTAGTTGTAGGCAAGTGAGATATGATGAATTAGCGGCAGCGCGAGCTAATCGCGGCATAACGCGATGCAAAAAGGGGGCACATGCCGGGCTCATCCGAAAACCGTGCTCATTCCAACCGGCCCGGCGATTGGCGTCTCAGGTTCGGACTCCCCCTCGTTCTGCCCACCCTGGCTTTGATCGCACTTCTTTCGGTGGCCCTGGGCGCTTGCGGCGTCAACCCAACACCAACGGCGGCTCCAACCGCCACCGCGGCTCCGGCGCCCACGTCTACCCCAATCCCGGTTCCCGCAATCCCGGAGCCAGCAGCCCCGACGGTGGTCCCACTTCCCACGCCCACTGCCACCAAATCCCCAACGGCAACGGCCCAGCCGGCTCCAACGGCCACGCCTCTTCCAACCGCCGTGCCGCCGACCCCCGTTTTGGTACTGCAACTGCCCAACGTGGCGGACACGGTGGAGCGAGTGCGTCCCGCCGTGGTCTCCATAGTGTCAGAGGTCGTCACAAGGGACTTTTTCGGTAACCTTTACTCCAACTTCGGGAGCGGCACCGGGGTTATCTTCGACTCCCAGGGGCTCGTGCTGACCAACAATCATGTGATAGATGGGGCGGTTGATATCATTGTCACGCTGGACGATGGCAGCCAGAAGAAGGCTGAAGTCGTCGGCTCAGACCAGCTCTCGGACTTGGCAGTGCTGCGGATACCGGGAGACGGCTATCCGTTCCTGCTCGCCAGCGAGACCGCGCCGCCCCGAGTCGGAGAATGGGTAATTGCCATCGGCAACGCCCTGGCACTGCCCGGCGGCCCAACGGTCACGGTAGGGGTGGTGTCGGCCCTAGGACGGTCCATCGAGTCCTCTTCCGGAGTGACCCTCTACGATCTGATTCAGACCGACACGGTAATCAACCCCGGCAACAGCGGAGGCCCTCTGATCAGCCTGCAGGGTGAATTGGTGGGCATCAACACCGCCGTGCAGCGCACTTCCGTCAGCGGGACGCCTGTGGAAGGCATCGGTTTTGCGATCAACATGGAGGTGGCAGCCCAGGTATCGGACCAGCTGGTCCGGCTGGGCCGGGTGCGTTGGGCCTGGATGGGAGTGATTCTGGCTGACCTGATACCCGAGGTTGCGGCAAGGGTGGGGCTACCCATCAGGGAAGGCGTGGTGATACAGAACACGGTGGTGGACGGGCCTGCCAACCGGGCGGGCATCAATCCCGGCGACATCGTCCTATCGGTGGAGGGTCAGGAGATAGCCACCGTCACTGACCTGACCAGGCTGCTGAAACACCGGTTCCAGGCCGGCCAGGAGATTGAAGTGGAACTGTTCCGTGGCGGCGCCAAGGACACCATCAAGATGACCCTCGGGGAACGGCCCCTGCGGTAGGAACCCTGGGTACCGAGCCAGGAGTTTTATGCCCTGCGGTCCCTCCTTACGAAGGGGGGATCGCAGGGGGGTCTCATCTTGGGGCGTCGGTGGACCTCCCCTAAGTCCCCTCCTCCCCAAGGAGGGGACTTAGGGGAGGTCCGGGTCATCGCTCTAATAAATGGAGTATTCATTTGATGGGTGTAGGGTTCGCCTACAGCTCGGCCCCGTTTTCGTCCAGGAGCACCACCGGCAGGCCTAGCTCTCGCAGCCCGGCCTCTACCGCCTCGCGGTCACCCACCACCAGGACCTTGAGTTGGTCCGGGAATATCCTCTCCGCTCCGATACGCTGGACCTCGGCCAGGGAGACCTCCTTCACTCGAGATCGCACCGTTTGAAAATAGTCGTCGGGCAGGTCGTACAGAGTCAGTTGGATGAGGTGGCCCAAAACCTGTCCGGGCCGCTCGAAGCTGGCCGGGTAGGCCCGCAGCATTCCCGCCCTGGCCTCCTCCAGCTCTTTCTGGCTGATGGGCCGCTCCGAGTGGACCTCATTGAACTCCCGCAACGTTTCCGCCACCGATTCCTTGGTCACCGCGGTATGGACGCTGCCTCCGGCGAGCAGCAAGGATGGGCCCCGGTGCCACTGTACGTACGAGTGGTACCCGTAGCTGTAGCCCTTCTCCTGGCGCAAGTTCAGGTTCAGGCGTGCCTCGAACTGTCCGCCGAAAGCGGAGTTGAGCAGCACAAGGCCGAAGTAGTCCGAATGATGCCGGGGTATGGTGGTCTGAAGCGCCCGGATCACCGATTGGGCTGCCCCCGGCCGGTCCACCAGGTAGATCGCGGCGGCCGCCGCTTTGCCATCTGAGGTAGGCGCCGGGGATACGCCGGCATCCGATCCGGCTCGCCAGTCCCCCAGGGCGGCCTCCGCCCGAGCCCGGACATCGGCGAGGTTCACGTCCCCTGCCACGATCAGCATCGCGGAGGCGGGACTGAAGGCCCGTCGGAAATGGGACGTCACGTTGTCCCGGGACAGGGAGCCCAATGCCGCCTCCGTGCCACGTATCGGGTGGCCGTATCCGCTGCCTTGGTCGAACATAAGGCCCGAAACCAGCCGTTCGGCCGTGGCGGCCGGATCGTCCTTGCTCCGGCGCAGGTCGGTCAACTCCTCGCGGCGCACCCTCTCCAACTCGTGATCGGGAAACGTGGGGTGCTTCACAAGGTCGGCCATCAACTCCAGGGCGGAAGGCCAGTCCTTCGACATAGTTTCGGTGGCCAACAGCGTGTGCTCCCGGCCTACCTCGATTGAAATTCGGGCGCCCAAGAACTCGAAGGCGGCCGCGATCTCCTGGCTGGAACGGGACGAGGTCCCTTCTGCCAGCAACTGGGCGGTGAAGCTGGCCAGTCCGGGAAACTCGACAGGGTCGGCGGCGGCTCCGGCCTGGATCATGAGCCCGAAGGAGACAATGGGAAGTCTTGGCTGCTCGATCACCGTGATTTTCAGGCCGTTTTCCAGCCGGAGGTGCGATGGCTTGGGAGGCGTGAAAGAAGGCTCCTCCGCCGGCTGGGGCATGGATGCCCGGTTCACGGCAACGGGTGTGACGGCGGGTTGGAAGGAGTCCTCGGGCAATACCCGCAGCCTTACCTGCCGGTGATTCAGCACGGCTTGGCCGACCCGCAAGATGTCTTCCCGCTGGACGGCCAAGTACCGGTCCAGAATTGAATTTATCAAGCCCGGGTCACCGCCGAAGGTGTTGAAATGGTTCAACTGGTCGGCGCGGCCCCCAAATCCACCGATCCTGGCCAATTGGCGGAAGTGGGCGGCGCTGATCCGATTCTTGATCCGGGTTATCTCTTCGCCGGTGGGGGGCTCTCGCCACAGGCGCTCCACCTCGGCGTCGGTGGCGGCCTCCACTTCAGCGAGGTCGTGACCGGCTGCCGCCGTGACCTGGATGACGAACTGCCCGGCTATCTCCGATGGATGGTAGCGGATGAGGGCGCTCTGGGCTATCTGCTTCTCATAGACCAGGGACCGGTGCAGGCGAGAGGTGATGCCATCGGAGAGTATCGCCTGAAGAAACTCCAACGGCGCGTCGGCGGCGCTCAGGTCGGGCGGGGTGGCCCAGGCTATATATAAGCGGGGCAGTGAGACCTTGTCCCGCATCTCCAGTTCCACCCGGCCCGCCAGCCCGGAATCGAAGCGTCCCTTGCGGGGCAAGGCCGGGCCCGGAGGCAGGTCTCCGAAATACCGGTTGATCAGGTCCAGGGTTTGGTCTCGCTGGAAGTGTCCGGCGATGGCCAGGCTGGCGTTGGAGGGGGAGTAGAAGCGCCGGAAGAAATCCTTGACGTCGTCCAGGCTGGCCGCGTCTAGGTCTTCCTGGGAACCGATGGTCATCCAGTGGTAGGGATGAGGCATCGGGAACACGGCCTCTTGAAGGCGCCAGTAGGCCATGCCGTAGGGGCGGTTCTCATAGGTCTGACGCCGCTCGTTTTTCACCACATCGCGTTGGATGTCGAAGCGCTTCTGGTCCAGGGCCTCCATCAAGAAGCCCATCCGGTCGGATTCCAGCCATAGCGCCAGCTCCAAGTAGTTGGAGGGCACGTCCTCCCAGTAGTTGGTCCGGTCCGGCGTGGTAGAACCGTTGAGGTTGGCCCCGGCCTTCTGCAACGGCTCGAAGTAGCTCCGGTTATGGTTCTTGGAGCCTTCGAACATCACGTGTTCGAAAAGGTGGGCGAAGCCGGTGCGGCCTATCTCCTCGTCTTTGGAGCCGACATGATACCAGACGTTGACCGCCGCCAGCGGGATTGAATGGTCCCGGTGCAGGATGACTTCGAGTCCGTTGGAGAGGGTTATTTTTTCAAATGAGATGTTCACCATCAGGTGCCGGGAATCCGGAGAGGAACGGGCCGGTCCTTCTGGTTGGCAGAAATCTCGTCAACGTTCCAGAGGCGGGAGAACTGGAAGGCCCGAGGGCAATGGGGGTAGGATTCCATCACCTCGACAAGCATTCCCTGGAGGTACTTGGACCGGTCGTCCAGCTCGTAGAGAGAAAGCTCAACCTTCCGGTAGTCCAACTCCGCTTTGTCCACGATCGTCACGCGGCCGTTCACCCGGACGGTATCGTTCACGCCGGGTATCATGAACACCAGGCCGATGTGCTGGTTGCTCTCCACATTCTGGTAAGTCTGGAACAACTTGTTCCCGGCCACGTCGGGAAACAGCAGGTGTTTGTCGTCCAGCACCAGAACGAACCCCGGTTTGCCTCCCTTGGGGGAAGCATCGCACTGTCCGGAGGCGTCGCTGCTGGCCACCACGGCGAAGGGCGAATTCTTGATGAACTCCTGGACATAGGCGGTCAGGTGGTCTTTCACCTTGGTCACGGATCCACGGCCGGGATAACCGAATGCGTCAATGAAACGGTTTCGCGCTACGCTCTGGTCAGTGGTAGTCATGTTGACTCCTTTTGAACTGAAGTGCCTTCATTCTACCCATCCGGCCCGGAATCATCAAGGATATTCAAAGTATCCAACGGCCGCCTCCTCAAGATAGCCCCAAGTCTTTCGCCACACAGCGTAGAAGGGCGGGGGCCGAGCGGCGTCTTCGGGGTCATGCCTTTGCCGGTACAATTTGGCGAGGCGCGATCCGATACCTGCTGGCGCCGGGCTTTACCGGAGCCCGGCCATCGCCTCGACCAGGCGGCGGCAATCAGCAAGCGGACGGATTCCCACTCGGATGTACTGGGGCAGGCCAAAGGAAGCGCAGTCCCGGACGAACAGCCCCTTTCGCGTCAGCCGGTCGCGCCAGGAGGAAGCGTCGCCCACCTGGACCAGCAGGAAGTTGGCCGCGGAGGGCGGCACGCCGAACCCCAAACCGGTAAGCCGGACCGTCAGGTATTCCTTGGCCTGGGCCACGGCCAGGCGGGCTCTGGGGAGATACTCGCCGTCGGCCAGAGCGGCCAGGCCGGCCGCCTGGGCCAAGCCGTTGACGCTCCAGTCCGGTTGGAAGGCCGCCAAGCGCCCGGTCAAGTCCTCCGGCGCCAAACAGAAGCCCAGCCGAAGTCCGGTCAGCGCGTAGTCCTTGGTCATGGAGCGCAACAGCACTACGCAGCCATGGTCCAGCAGGGCTTGAGAGTCCCAGGGGTCTTCAACAAAGGCTAGGTAAGCCTCGTCTACCACCAGCAGTCCCCCCGCCCTAGATGTGGCCTCCGCGAGGACTTCCACCTCGGAGTGTTGCAGATAGACCCCCGTGGGATTGTTGGGGTTGCACACGAACACCAGGCTGGGGCGCTCGCGGGAGATGTGCCGGGCCGCCAGGGCCAGGTCCCACCGGAAACCGGGGCGGTCTGCCCCGTCCTGACAAGAGGTACCGGCCCCCGCCAACCGGCACGCGCCATCGTATTCGCCGTAGGTGGGTGCCAGCAAGAAGGCGGTATTGCCGGTCCCCGGACGAGGCGGCGAGAGGAAGATTCGGGCCAGCAGGTGGATGATCTCGGTGGAGCCGTTGCCCACCAGGATGCGCTCGACGGGCACGCTTCCCGGCAGGGAGCCGGACAGGTGGCGGGAGAGGCCTTCTCGGAGCTCCAGGCATTGCGGGTCGGGGTAGGCCGCCAGGTCGACCCTGCTGAGGGCTTCCCAAGTCCCGGCGGGAGGACCCAGGGGGCTGATGCTGGCGCTGAAGTCCAGCACCTCTTCCAGCGTCATGCCCAAGGCGCGAAGCTCGGCGGTCTTGACGCCTCCGTGCACCGGCCGGCCCGGTGTAGGCCGGCTAGAGGATTCCATGTCTCAACGCTGTCAGG
This sequence comes from uncultured Dehalococcoidia bacterium, assembly GCA_964401855.1. Lineage (GTDB taxonomy): Bacteria > Chloroflexota > Dehalococcoidia > Lucifugimonadales > UBA3495 > CAJWBT01. The sequence continues at coordinate 3,158 of CAYOAF010000099.1, read as the reverse complement.
CCCAGGGCCGCCAGCAGGCCGAGGCCCGCCACCAGGTACATGGACCTGACGGCCTGGGCAATGTCGTGAACCTCCACCGGGCGGGTGCCGTCGCCAAGCCGGTAGTGTCCCTTCTTCTCCAGCTCCACTCCCAGGGCCCCGGCCATGCCGCTCATGGCCCATCCGGCGTTGGGGCTCTCGGTGCGGGAATGGTCCCGCCACATGATGCGCCAAGCCCCGCGCGCCCTCTGCCCGGGCAGGAACAGACTGCCGAACACTATCAGCAACCCGGCCAGCCGCGCCGGGACCAGGTTCAGCAGATCGTCGAGCCGGGCTGACACTTTCCCCAGGTGTTCGTACTCGCCATGATAACCTATCATGCTGTCCAGGGTGTTGACGGTGCGGTAGGCCACGGCGCCGGGCAGGCCGAAGAGGGCGAAGAACAGCCACGGCCCGATAAAGCTGTCCGTCACGTTCTCCGATACCGACTCCACAGCGGCCGCGGCAGCCTGCTCCGGGGAGAGCCCGGAGGTGTCCCGGCTGACCAGGGAGCGCAGATCGCAACGTGCCTGGGTGATGTCACCGAGGGCCAGCAACCCACTCACCCAGGCCGCCGCCCGGTGCAGCATCCTCAGGGAGAAGGTGGTCTTGAGCAGCACCGCACCAACCAGGACGTAAGCCACATCGTGTACCCCATGGAGCCCTCGGACGGCGAAGTAGGCGGCGGCGGCCCACAAGCCGGCAGCCAGCAGCGCCAGCACCCCGCCTGCCGCCATTCCGGCCAGGCCGTTTCTTGGGGCCAGTTTCTCTCCGAAAGCCACGGTGCGTCCCATCCAAACAGTCGGGTGGAACCGGGCGGGCAACTCTCCCACCGCCAGGTCCAGCACCACCGCCAGGACCAGGACCGCCAGGTCTGGAACGGTGTCCACCACGGGTTACAACTCTTCTTCCCGGTACGATATTTCAGGAACGGCCTGTATCACAGCGATGGATTGATGCTCCTTTGCCGCTGCGGCTGGCTCAGCATGACATTGTCGAAGCAATGACAGCAACGAGTTCGTAGTGATCTTGACTGTTTTGTCCAGCACCTCAGTTCCTACATCAGCCCCAGCAGCTGGGGCAGCGGCTCGATCCAGCCGTGGGGCAGCAGGGTGACCGCCGTCATCAGGGCCGCTGCCTCAGCCACTTCGCTGACAGCGCCGTAGGTATCGCCGGTCAAGCCACCCAGCACCCTTGCCATGGCCCGGCCCAAAAGCCAGGCCAACACCGACACCCCCACCAACATCCCGGCGCCGCCGAAGCCGCCCAAAATGACGGCGGAAGCCACAGCCGTTGCCGCAGCCACCACGGCCGGCTCCGTGGCGCCCCCCTGATGAAAGGGCGAGCCCAAGCCCTGGCTCCGCACGTAGGGGAAGGCCCCCAGCACCAGGACCATCGACCACCGGGACAACATCGGGAACAGCAGCAGCGACACCTGGCGTCCCGGGTCCGGCAGTGCCAGCAGAGAGACCAGCGCCCCGTACTTCAAGAGGAGGAGACAGGCGGCGCCGGCCATGCCGAAAGCACCGGCCTGAGAGTCGCGCATGATCTCCAGCCGGCGCTCCCGGTTGAAGCCACCGAACAACCCGTCGCAGGTGTCCATCAGGCCGTCCAGGTGCAGCCCCCGGGTGACGATCACCAGGGCGGCCACCAGCACGGCGGCGGTCAGGTAAACGGGAAAGATTTCCCGCCCCCCCCGCTCCAGTCCCAGCATCAGCAGGCCCACCAGAAGGCCCACGACCGGGAAGTAGGCGCGGGAGTCGCTGATCTCCCGCCAGGTCGGGCGCCGGTTCCAGGTAGCTGGAAGCACCGTCAGGAAGCTGAGGGCCGCCAGCAGCGAGGTCACGGCTGGACCACTTCGCCGTCGCCGTCATCTTCGATGCGCTCCGATACCCCCGCTTCGCCGAAGGTGGCCATCTCGGACAGACACCTGGCGGCGGCCTCGATGACGTGCATCGCCAGGGCCGCGCCCGTGCCCTCGCCCAGGCGCATTCCCAGGTCCAGCAGGGGACACAATCCCATGGCGTCGAGGCCGGCGCGGTGACCGGGCTCCACCGACTGATGGGACGCGATGAAGTAGTTTTGAGCCTGAGGGGCCATGCACCAGGCGATGAGGGCGGCGGCGGCGGAGATGAAGCCGTCGACTACCACCGGACGGCGTCCGGCCGCCGTCCCAAGCATGGCCCCGGCCAATGCCCCAATCTCAAAACCGCCGACCTTGGCCAGAACGTCCAAGCCGTCTTTGGGGTCCGGGCGGTTGATCTCAATGGAGCGCCGGACCACTTCGACCTTGTGCGACAAGGCCGCGTCGTCCAGCCCGGTCCCCCTGCCGGTAGTGACAGAGGGGTCTACGCCGGCGATTACCGCGGTAATGGCGCTGGAGGCGGTGGTGTTGCCGATGCCCATATCTCCGCAGGCGATCAGGTCGGCGCCCTCCGCTATCTTCTCTTGGGCGGTTTCGATGCCGGTCTCGACGCACTGGATGGCCTGCTGGCGAGTCATGGCCGGGCCGAGGGCCATGTTGGCCGTCCCTCTGCCAGCCTTGACTGAACGCAAGACCGGGTGGGGTTCGAGGTCCGCCGCCACCCCGGCGTCCAGGATAACGATGCTGGCCCCGGCCTGTTTCGCCAGCACGTTGATGGCCGCTCCGCCGCGCAAGAAGTTCAGCACCATCTGGGGCGTGACATCCTGAGGGTAGGCGCTGACCCCCTCGGCCACCACCCCGTGGTCGGCGGCGGCCAGGATGACGGCCTTGCGCCGGAATCGCGGGATGGGCTGGCCGAAGATTCCGGCCAGGAGCACGGATAGGTCCTCCAGCCGTCCCAGGCTCCCCAGGGGCTTGGTGAGGGTGTCCTGCCGGGCGCGGGCCGCCGCCATCGCCTCCTCGTCCAAGGAAACGACCCTGGTCAAAGTCTGGTCAATCAAATCCGAAACAGCCATGGAAATGCTCCTTAGCGGCCGGTGGTCAGCATCAAGACGCGCTGCGGACTGCTGATAGGTGACGGCTGACAGTTGAACGCTCTTCAAAACTCGATGCCCGGTTGCGCCTTGATGCCCTGCCGGTAGGGGTGCTTGACGACCCGCATGTCGGTAACCAGGTCGGCGCAGTCGATCAGGGCCTGGGGGGCGTGACGCCCGGT
>CAYOAF010000098.1:0-14801 GCA_964401855.1 uncultured Dehalococcoidia bacterium | reverse complement strand
TGCAGCATTCATAACCGCTGCCGTGCCGGCGCCCACGCCGACCCCACCATCCCTGACGCCAGGTGGGTGCCAGCCCGCCGCCGACGGCGCCGTGGTGGCCGCATCAGTTGAGGGAGTCTGGGCGGCTTCTACGACGGTGCGGAACGGCACGTACATCCTCGTCGCCGATCAGGGTCGCGGTACGTCCTATATCGGGAAACCAGTGACCTTCAAGATCGGCAACCTGGATGCCAACGAGTCCGGCATTTGGGAAGTGGGCGGAGGTGACGAGATCGACTTGACCGCCGCTCCGTGGCGCGCGCCGGACCCCACTCCGGCGCCTTCCACCTCGCTGCCGGTGGGGCAACTTCAAGGCGGGTTGCTGGCTCAACCAGTGCTTCCCCACGTGTTTCTGGGCAAAGCCTCTATTTGCAGGTCACCCACACCGGCGCCCTTACCGACACCGACACCGACACCGCCTCCGTCACTGTCACCGCCGAGTGGGTGCCAACCCGCGGCCGACGGCGCTCTGGTTACCGCCTGGGTCGATGGGGCCTGGGCCGCATCGACGATGGTGCGAGACGGTAAGTACGTTCTCTTCGTCAAAAAAGGCGGCGGGGAGTCTTTTGCCGGCAAGACCGTGACTTTCAAGATCGGTGACCTGGACGCCAACGAATCCGGTGTCTGGGAGGCGGGTGGAGGCGGTGACCTCGACTTGACCGCCGCTCCGTGGCCTGAGCCGGAACCCACGACGGCGCCGGCTTCCTTGCTGCCCCGGAAGATTCTCCCTTCCGGCTTACCGGCCCAACCCGTGCCTCCCCACTTATTCCTGGGCCAGGCCTCTATCTGCGGTTAGGCCCGGCTCAACCGAACCTCAATCCATGCTCCCATCCCTTGGTTCTCCCTCTGGCCTGGCTTGCACACTAGAGCCTCAACACCCGTTGCCTGTTCCTACGGCGTGACATTCTACCCGGCAAACTCAGACCGTCGGCTGCCCAACGAGGACTGGACCCTCTGGTCCGATTGAATTCTGCTCCTCCGCGCCGCCTCAGACCCACTGACTCCTGCCCCTTGACCGGCCGGCTGTATTGTTAGAACATATGTCCTTAATACGTTGAGGAATGGTTCTCTATGAAGACGTTTGATTTAACGCCTGCTGGGTGAACCTGGTAACTGATGTTCAGGAGGGCTAGCGCGGATGACGAACCTTTACTACCGGGGCTATGTGATCCATGAGGAAATCCGGTCCATCTGCTACACAATCTTCGGCCGGCGTCCTCACCGGCTGGAGTTGGTCAACAGCGGCACGACAAGGGAAGCGATGCGTTGGGTTGATGGGCGGGTCGCCAAGAAAGTAGCTGCGCAGTGGGTCGAACGGCACGCGGCGCGGGCGAAGGCTAAATTTCGGATCTCAATGTCTCGACCCGCTTTCCTCTGAACGATGGGTGGTACCGGATGGGTGGTGTTGGTTTAGAGGGGCGGGCTGGCCTGCAAGCTTGTCGTCCGCAGTGCCTCCACACGCGTGACGCAGAGGCGGGGTATTCTCGCCCCTGCGTCATGTCTTTGGCGTTGTCTGGCGCTCTCAAAGCTCCGTGGTTGGTTCCAATAAAGATACTGATACGGGTCCCCTGGCGGCCTCAAACAAACCGGTAAGCCGTCACCACCTAGAGCTTGCATAAACAGGCGCGGGCACAATCCTCATCCTCTTGGGCGGCACTGCCACCCGCTCCCACAGCCCCCTCCACGACACCGTTGCGGACGATTGGCACGCGCCCCGGCTGGGAATTCCGTGTCCCCCTTCGGCGGCCAGAATGCCCCAGAATGCAGCGGTGTTATACTGCTGGGACGGAACTCAGTTGGGATAGAGATAAGAATACCGGGCCATGCTGAGCAAACGCATCATTCCCTGCCTGGACGTGGACGCAGGGCGGGTTGTCAAAGGCATCAGTTTCGTCGACCTGCGGGACGCCGGAGACCCTGCTGAGTTGGCCGCCCTTTACAACGAGGAAGGCGGCGACGAGCTGGTCTTCCTCGACATAACAGCCAGCTCGGATTCCCGCGACACCATGGTGGACGTTGTGCGGCGGGTGTCCGAGCAGGTCTTCATTCCGCTGACCGTGGGCGGTGGGATCCGGAGCGTCCAGGATGTCCGCCGGATGCTGCGGGCCGGTGCTGACAAAGTTTCGCTGAACACCGCCGCCGTGAATGAGCCTTCTCTGGTGAGCCGGGGCGCCGCCCAGTTCGGGAATCAATGCATCGTGCTTGCCATTGATGCCAAGCGGGTCGGCCCTGGCGCTGCCGTCACCGGCAGACCCGGACCGGACGGCCTGGCGCTGAGAGAGGGCTCTCGCTGGGAAGTCTATACCCACGGCGGGCGGGCCCCAACCGGTATCGACGCGTTAAAGTGGGCCTGCCGCGCGGTGGAGCTTGGCGCCGGGGAGATTCTGTTGACCAGCATGGATGCCGACGGTCAGCTTACAGGATACGACCTGGACCTGACTCAGGCAATATCCCAAGCGGTGCCGGTACCCGTCATCGCCAGTGGTGGCGCGGGAGAACTGGACCATCTGTACCAGGCGTTCACCAAGGGCAAGGCCGACGCGGTGCTGGCCGCCAGCATTTTCCACTTCGGCACCTTCTCCATCGCCCAGGCCAAACAGTACCTGGCAGACCGGGGCATACCAGTGCGGCCCATGCCGGCGGCTGCCGGGTAGACGCCGCCGCTGATTGCTGATGACCGGCGAGTCCCGCGGGCCTGGCGTTGACCCGGTCCGATTATCAAAAGAAACAGACAAAGGAGACAACCTCCAAACCCATGAGCCTCATCACCACGGTTATCTTCGATATGTACGGCACCCTGGTCTACAACGACGCGGAGATGTGGAAAGCCACTTTCGAAAAGATCATCCAGGCGCAAGGGCTTGATACCGACACCGAGAGTTTATGGGAAGAGTGGCGCTCGGTGGACCACGAGTACCGGGCCGAACGGGTCAAGCCGGATACGCCATTTCACAGCTACTACGAGGCTTGGCGGGAAGCCTTCGTCCGCGCCTTCGCTGCGCTGAACCTATCCGGCGACGCGGAGGCCGCGGTCACCAAATCCATCAGCGACCTCTCTCGCCGGGACCCGTACCCTGAAACGGTGCAGACCCTGCGCACGATTGAACGGGGATGGCGCATCGCTCTCCTGTCCAACGCCGACGACATCTTCCTGCTGCCGAACTTGAAGCTCCTGAACCTGGATTTCGAGGCGGTGCTGTCTTCGGAAGAGGCCCGCGACTACAAACCACAGCCCAGTCTCTTCCTGGAGATGCTGCGGCGGCTGGGCGTTACCCCTCAAGAAACGGTCTACGTCGGGGATCGGCAGCTCGAGGATATTCTGGGCGCCAGCCAGGTCGGGATAAGCGCCGTCTGGATCAACCGCTCTGGCGACTCGCCGGACCCCGAGTTGCCCAAACCGGCCTACCAGATAAGCAGCCTGGCGAAATTGCCCGCTCTGTTGACCGCGTGGCCGCTGGCCGAGGACGGAACGCTATGAAAGCAAAACTCAACAGCCAAGGATTGATTCCCGCCATTGCCCAGGACGCCGGCACCGGGCAGGTGTTGATGCTGGGTTACATGAACCCCAGTGCGCTGAAACGAACCGTGGAAGGGGGCCAGGTGTGGTTTTACAGCCGCAGCCGGGAGGAGCTGTGGCACAAGGGCGAGACCTCCGGCAATTATCTGAACCTGCGGGAAGCATGGCTGGACTGTGACGGGGATACCGTTCTACTCAAGGTGGAACCCGATGGCCCCACCTGCCACACCGGGGAGACCTCTTGCTTTTTCACACCCATGAAGGAGCCGCCCGACGAGTTCGAGGCGGCAGGGTCCGGGCCCGGAATACTGGACGAGGTTTTCAGGGTGATTCGGGAGCGGCAGCGGGACCTTCCCGAAGGCAGCTATACGGCGCAACTGTTCCGGGAAGGGGTCGCCTGCATCGCCCAGAAGGTCATCGAGGAGGCTGGAGAGACGGCTATTTCCGCTGTCCAAGGCGACAACGATAACCTGCCCAGAGAGGTGGCCGATCTGCTGTACCACACCCTGATCCTGTTGGCAGCCACCGGCGTCTCGCCCCAAGAGGTGTGGCGGGAGCTGCGCGAGCGGCGAACGTAGGTCCCCCCTCAGTCCAAGCAACCTCGCCGGAAATGTGACCCGCCGAGCCCCTAACATCGGATCACATCAGGTGGATCACAACTGGCGGGTCACTACACGTCGCCCGGAAAGCGTTCTCCCGGCCCGTAGACCGCCCACTCGCTTCCCCGGTACACAGTTACCCTTCCCTGGCCGACCACCCGCCAGCTTCCCGGACGACCCAGGCATCCGGTTCGGGCGTCAATCCCCAACACGGTCAGGCCGGCCGGGACCCGGGTGCGGAGCTGGCGTGAAACCTCCACCGGGTCCCGGCCCTCGTGGTGCGGCAGCACCGCGGTCCCCGGAACGACGCCCAACCCCTCCACCCACTCTCCGCTGCCGGGGCGGCGCATTTGGGAACCCAGGACCATGGCTCCCGCGCTGGAGCCTGCCAGCACCGCCCCGTTGTCCATCGCCGCCATCAAGGTCTTCAGAAACTCCGAGTCCCTCAACGTGGCCAGCAGGTGGCCGGGGTTGCCGCCGGTGAAGTACGCTACTCCGGCTCCCCGAGTGGCTCGGATGAGGCCGGCGTCGTTGGCGTGGGCTTTTTCCAAGACCATCAGCCGTTGGGCAACGGCCCCCAGAGCCCTGAAGTGCCGGACGCCGTTGTCAGCGGCCCTGGCCGGGGCGTCAACCGCCGCGGTGGGAACAACCAGCACCCGAGCCGGATCCTGGCCTGAGGCCCGCATAACCTCCCGGTCCATGTGTTCGCAGCCCTGGCGAAACTCATCGCCGCCAATGAGCCCGATCTCTCCTGCCACGCTCCTACCTCACTGCATTGAATTTGATGTTTGAACCTGGTCGGGGTCCACGGATTCGGTCCCTCGGGTGACAGCAGGAGCTACTCCAGGTAACTGATGAAAGCGGCCGCCAGGCCAAGAAACAACAGGAAGCCGATGACATCGGTAAATGTGGTTACGAAGACCGCCGAGGACACGGCAGGGTCCATGCGAAAATGCCGGAGCAACAAAGGCACGCCGGCTCCGGCCAGCCCCCCTACCAGCATGTTTCCCAGCATCGGCAAGCCCACCACCAGCCCCAATACGGGTATGCCCTTCCACGCGAAGGCCACGGCGCCCACCACCACGCCCAAGGTAGCCCCGTTTATCAATCCAAAGGACAGCTCCCGGGCCAATCGGAGGCCTATCTGCCTGGGGACCTCCCCGAGGGCCATACTGCGCACTATCAAAGTGACGGTCTGGGTGCCGCCGATGCCGCCTTGCCCCGCCACGACCGGCAAAAAAACCACCAAAACCACCACCATGGCGATTGTGGACTCAAAGAAGCTGATCACCAGCGCGGCCAGCACGGCCGTAGCCAAGTTGATGTAGAGCCACGGTAGGCGGCGGCACAGGGAATTGGCCAGGGGTCCCGTTACTCGTTGTCCGGCGACACCGGCCATCCGGTACATGTCCTCCGTGGCTTCCTCTTCCACCACGTCCACCATATCTTCGGCCAGGGTTACGCCGGTGAGCCGGCCGACCTGGTCCACCACGGGGAGTTGGCTCAGGTCGTACCGCTCCATCAGACGGACGCACTCCTCTTGATCTGTCTCGGCGTTGACCGAGATGACTCGGTGGTCGGCTATGTCCCCGACCAGCGAAGTGGGCCGGGCCAACGCCAACCTCGTCATGCTGAGGGAACCCACCAGCCGGCCCTGGTTGTCCACAACCAGGATCGAGTTGATGTTCTCCGTGTCCGGACCCAGCAACCGGAGCTGATCAAGCGCATTGGAAGTGGTAACCGTCTCCCGAACCACCGGATATCCGAGGGTCATCAACCCGCCGGCGGTGTCTTTGCGGTACTGGAGGAGCGAGACTATCTCGTCGGCATCCTCCATCGTATGGAGGACCTGTTCCACCCTATCCTCGGGTAGGAGCTGGAACACGTCCGCTGCCGCATCCGGCCTCGTTTGTTCGAGGATTTGAGCCAACACTCCGGCGGCCAATCCCTGGCACATCTCTACCGCCTCTTCCGGCTCCAGGTCCTCAAGAATCCCCGCGGCTTCGTCGAGGGAAAGGCCGGCCAGAAGTTCGAGGCGGTCACCTCCGGGCAGAGACATGAGAACTTCGCCATGGTCCACCGCATGAAGTTGCCTGAACCTGCTGATCGCCGACTCGCGGCTTTCACCCTCCAAGAGTTGGCGGATAACGGATACTGCGGCTCGCACTAACTCCTCGCTGGAGCGGGTGGGTCCCTCAGTCTGGCCGTCCGGTGGCGGGTTCTGGGTTTGATCCATTGCGTCCTTAAAGACCTATGCTAGCTCTGAAACGGCGGGCGCTTCCGGCGGCGGCGCTTTCCAAGGCGACAACTCATGCCTCCATAAACACGCTGAACCGTCCGCGATTATGCCAAACGGAGGGCGAGGTGTTGCTTCGACCTGTTCCTCGCGGGGGATACACCTTCAAGCGCAATGTTTTTGAAGCCCCGTCTTTCTGTCAATCCCGGATTGGCGCCCAACGAACTTGCCCGGGGCGTCTCCTCAAAAGGAAAAGAAGGTTGTTGACAAGTAACTTCCAGGATTGTACTCTGCCGGGCAAGCGGTGTTAAGGGCGTCGCCCAGGGTCTGGATGCCGCGCCTGCAGGTCCGCAGGTTGAGAAGCGCTCCCAGGGTCTTCTCAACGAACATCCCGAGAGCACTCGAGCGGAAGAACCCCATGCTGTTTCTGGTACACATCCGCCATGACGGCGCTCATTGTCCGGGCTATCGCCCGGAGGTGCTACCCAAATGGGTAGAAGCCCTGGAGCGCCGGCATGAGATTGCCGCCAAGTTGGGCGTGAAGCTGCACGGGATGTACAGCATGCTGCCCGAGCATGGAGAGGTGGCCATTGTGGAGGCCGACGCTCCGACCCAGATCGCCGGTCTGGTGACGCAGTTGCTCCCCAGCGAGCAGGCGGAGATAATAATGACCCCCGTGACTCCCGTAGAGGAGATGCCGGCATTGGCCCGGCAAACGTCCGGCGGCTAAGCCCTGGCTGACCCTACCCCACCGTAAACTCCTCGATCATGCCAAGTACGGCGTGGAGGGCGCCGCTGTCCACGTCTCCCACGAAGCAGATCAAAGCGTAACTTCCTGAGGCAACGTCGACGATGAAGAACCCACCGCCGCTGGAGGCGATGCTCTGGAAGCCCCCGGAGGGCAGGCCCGGCGGCAGCCCTGGGCGCCTGGCTCGGAGGCGGCCAAAAAGTCCATCGCCGTGGCACCGGGGGCCAGTTGCACCAGGAAAGCCTAATGATCCTGGAGTCCACTGTTTGTAACCTTGATGGCCTGGACCCCGGCCGACATCGGCGCCGACAAGTTGTAGCCAACATCGAACATATCTATAGTCAGGTCGCTGTCGGGTGCCGCCGCCAGCGCACCGGTGGCCTCCGTGACGGTGAGGGACGTCGCCATGCCAAAGGCGAAGTGCGGAACGCCCTCTCCGTTGGGAATGAAACAGGTCATGACGTAGTTTCCCGGATCCAGGTTCATGGCCGCGGTGCCATTTCCGCCGGGAGCCAGCGCCGAGACTCCACCCGCAGACACGATCCCGGATGGTGGCGGGCTCCCCGGGCCTTGCGCGAACGCGGCCAGCAGGTCTTCCGTGGCCGTTCCCACCGGCAGCTTGATGAGTTGCTGGTGGTGCAGTTCCTTCCCCTCGTTAGCCAGGCGTATGCGGGTCATTCCCGCAGGGATGCTGCTTGGCCCCGTGTGATCGAAGTCGATGGCGGTAAAGCTGACCTCGTTGATCTGAGGAACGGGAGTGGCTGCCGCCGCGTCCCCGCAGGTGACCAGCGCCACTATGGCGATCACGGCCAATGATAACCAGATTGTAGACTTCATGAAGTGGGCGTACTTCCATCATAAATTCTTGGTGGTAAACATTTTAACACTGAGAAGCAGCCTGTAAACTGAAACCTTCATAGTCGCGACGACACAGGCTCACCGGGCACGAGGAGGTGAAACGAGTGCCTGGGTACGGCGGCTCCCGTCCTTCAAAAGGCCCACTTGTGCCCGGTTGTGATAACATGGGCGTGAAGGGGCGCCTGGCCCATGTTTCCACCCCGGCAGGCGCCACGACGCACTGGACCTATTGATATTGGAAGGCTGACGTCCTATGGCGACCACGCTGGTATTGGATGTAATAGTGGAGATGCTGAACCAGGCCGTGGCTCAGGCCCGCCGGGAAGGCTTGCTTCAGTTGGAGACCGTGCCCGAGATCCAGGTGGAGCGTCCGGCAAATCCCGAAAATGGCGACTTCGCCACCAGCCTGCCCTTGCGGCTGGCTCGAGCCACCCGCATCAACCCTTTGCAGCTTGCGGAGGGACTGGCCAAGAACATTACCACCGGCGATCAAGTGGAACGGGTGGCGGCCGCGGCTCCCGGCTTTGTGAATTTCTACCTGCGGGACCGGTGGGTCCAGCAGCAGGTGGAGGCCGTTCGGCAGGCCGGCCCGGAGTACGGCAACGCGGATGTCGGCCGGGGCCGGCGGATGATGGTGGAATTCGTCAGCGTCAACCCCACCGGCCCTGTTCACGTGGGTCACACCCGGGGCGCGGTACTGGGTAGCGCATTGGCCAATATCCTGGCTGCCGCCGGCTACAATGTCAGCCGGGAATACTACGTCAACGACGCCGGAACTCAGATGGAGGCATTCTACCGGTCCCTTTACGCTCGGTACAAACAGGTTCTGGACCTGCCGGCGGAGCTGCCCGCCAGCGGCTACCTGGGCGATTACATTATCGGCCTGGCCCAGGAGATCGCGGACGCCGAGGGCCTGCGCTACGCAGAAATGGAGGAAACACAGGCCGTCAAGGAGATCGGCGACGCCGGCCGTGAAAAGATGGTGGAGTTGATCCGGGAGGACCTGGCACAAATCGGCGTGGTGTTTGACCAGTGGTTCAGCGAGCGGACCCTGTTTGAGGAAGGGCGATACGATCAAACCCTGCAAATATTGCGGGACAAGAACTATCTCTCCGAGCGGGAAAACGCCCTCTGGTTCAACTCCACCATGCTGGGCGACGACAAAGACAACGTGGTTGTCCGCTCCACGGGGCAGCCGACCTACTTCGCCTCGGATATCGCTTATCATTACGACAAGTTCGTCCATCGCGGGTTCGACGCCGTGGTCAACATCTGGGGAGCCGATCACCAGGGACACGTTCCCCGGATGAGGTCTGCGGTGGCGGCGCTGGGGATCGACCCGGAACGTCTGACCGTCCTGATCTCTCAGATGGTCACGCTGAAACGGGGCGAAGAGGTGGTCCGGGCCTCCAAGCGCACCGGCGAGTTCGTAACCCTTCGGGATCTGGTCGACGAGGTGGGTATCGACGCCTGCCGGTTCTTCTTTTTGGCCCGCACTCCGAAAACTCAGATGGAATTCGACCTGGAACTGGCCAAACAGGAATCCTCGGAGAACCCGGTGTACTACGTCCAGTACGCCCACGCCCGCAACGCCGGCATACTGAACTTGGCCCGGGGCCGCCAGATCGACTGGAGCGGCGGCGACGTGACCCTGCTGAACGAGCCCAGCGAGCTGGCCCTCATCCGCACCATGCTGCGGCTGCCCGAGCTGGTGGCCCAGATGGCCTGCACGCTGGAGCCCCACCACTTGCCCCATTACACCGTGGAGCTGGCCAGCGCCTTCCACTGGTTCTACGAGAATTGCCGTGTTATCTCCTCCAAGCCGGAGGATAGTGACATGAATCTGGCCCGCTTGAAACTGGTGGAATCGGCCCAGATCGTCTTCCGCCGGAGCCTGGAACTCATGGGGATGAACGCTCCGGAGCACATGTAGCCCTTCGGCCAACCCGGTCCCAGGCGGTCACGCCAGCGTAGTGCTATTCACCAGGCTGGACAACGGGTTCTCCGGATGTTGCTGGCTGAGCACGAGCAGGCGCTCTTCAGACCTCGCCGCAGGGGGCGAGGTCTTTTTGTTGGCCGCCGGTTCCGGGACAAGAGCAAGCAGTTGGGGAGGGGAGCCTCCTCCGAAGGAGGCCCGGCGGCGCATGTTTGGTGCGCTTGAACAGGCTGGAATTAGGGTTTATGATGACTGAAACATGCAAACCCTGATACGAATCACCGGGATGGCGTGGCGGCACCACGCCCGCCTGGCTATAGCTTACCTAAGCTTTTTCGCCGCCGTCGGTTTTTCCCTGCTGCTGCCTCACCTTTTTGGCGACGCCATCGACGAGTTGGTCAAGTTCGGCGATGACGGCATCGTCGGTGGCGATGTTGAACAGGGCACCCTGGTCGTGATGGCGCTAGCCATTCTGGGAGCCAGCGTCGCGCGAGGCGTCTTCGACTTTGTCCGCACCTACAGCACCGACTCTCTTTCGCAAATTGTGTCCTACGATATTCGTAATCAGATTTACGATAAACTCCAGCACCTCAGCTTCGGTTACCATGACAAAGAACACACCGGGAACCTCATGTCCAAGGTCACCGCCGACGTTGAGGCGGTGCGGCGTTTTGTCAACATGGGCCTGGTCCGGTCCTTGGAGGTGGTGGTACGGGTCATAGCTGTCACCGTCATTCTGGCCTACCTGAACTGGCAGCTAACCCTGTTGAGCCTGGCCTTCGTCCCCTTCCTGGTGCTCCGGTCTACCCGAGTGGTCAGCCGGTTGCGGGCCATGTGGCTCCACGTTCAGGAAGTCATGGGGCAGACCGTGACAATACTCCAGGAGAACCTGGTGGGCATCCACGTGGTAAAGGCATTCGCCTCCGAAGAGTACGAGAAGAAAAAGTATGCCAAGAAAACCCTTGAACTGCGGGAAGAGTACTATCGGTCCGAGAGGCTGCAAGGGACCAACAGCGCCTGGATGACCCTGTATTTCACCCTGGCCCTGGGTATGATCCTGTGGTTCGGCGGTTGGCAAGTTATAAAAGAGGACCTTACGCCTGGGGGGTTGACCAAGTTCATTCTTTACCTGAACCAACTCACCTTTCCTATCCGCATGAGCGCATTCATCATCAATAGCTTCGCCCGGGCCATATCGTCTGGTAAACGGCTTTTTGAGGTGCTGGATGCCCGGTCGCCGGTGGACGAAAGACCCGGCGCCGAGGACATGAGCAGAGGGCAGGGACGCGTGGAGTTCAGCGGCGTCTCGTTTTCATATGACTCCCGGCTTCCCGCCTTGAACAACGTGAACCTGACCGCTTTGCCGGGTCAGGTGATCGCCCTCCTGGGGGCTCCGGGCTGCGGGAAGAGCACTATTGTCAGCCTGCTGCCCCGGTTCTACGACGCCACCCAGGGACATATCTTGGTCGATGGCCGGGACATCCGTGAATTCACCCTCGCATCCTTACGGCACAACGTGGGAATCGTGCAGCAGGACGTCTTCTTATTCAGCGCCACCATCCGGGAAAACATCGCCTATGGAGCGGTCGACGCTCCTTACGAGGAGGTAGTCAACGCCGCCAAGATCGCTCAGCTTCACGACCATATCTCAAGCCTCCCCGACGGCTACGATTCGATCGTGGGAGAACGGGGGACAACCCTTTCCGGAGGACAGAGGCAGCGGCTGGCCATAGCCCGGACAATCCTGGTCGATCCACCCATTCTGGTGTTCGACGACTCTACTTCCAACGTGGACGTGGAGACGGAGCGGTTGATTCACCAGGCCATGACCGGGGTGATGAAAGGCCGCACCACCTTTGTTATCGCGCACCGGCTGAGCACCGTGCAGGATGCCGACCTCATCGTGGTCCTGAAAAATGGAGAGGTGACGGAGCAGGGTACCCATCAGGAGCTGATGGCGCGGCAAGGTGTCTACCGGGAGATATACGACCTTCAGCTACGCCCCCGGGAAGAGCTGATGCTGGATGCGGTCATCCCCTCGGATGAAGGGGGTGACACCTAGATGCGGGACTCCGGGCATGGCGGAATGTCCGGCGGTATGCTGGCAGGCGTGCGCGGCATGAACGTCGCCGGCTCGCAAAGCCCCACCGTGGACAACCTCAGCGACGAGAGCTTAGTGGGGAAAGCTTATGACCATCGGGTGGTTACCCGATTGGCCACCTACGTGGGGCCATATAGGAAAAACGCCCTGATCAGCGTCATCGCCGTCCTCTTCTACACTCTCGGCAACGTGAGCATTCCCTTTCTGATGATGCTGGGCATCAACTGGGCTATCAACGAGGGGGAGCTGTGGCGGCTGCACGTGGTGGGGGCCGGTTTCATCGCGGTCACTCTGATTCACTTCGGCGCCAACTACGTCCAGTTCGCCTTTATCCCCAAGGTGGGACAGGGGATACTGTATTCCCTGCGCACCGCCATGTTCGACCACCTCCAGTCCCTCTCACCTTCCTTCTTCCACCGGACGCCGGTGGGACGGATCATGTCCCGGAGCCAGAGCGACGTGCTCCAGCTCCAAGAGACCTTCGAGTTGGTCGTACAAAGCCTTTCGGATGTCCTCAGCCTGGTGGGTATCGTGGCGATAATGCTGGTGATCGATTGGCGGTTGGCCTTGGTGAGTCTGAGTATCGTCCCGTTGCTCTTCTTGGTCCTGGCCTACTGGCAGCGGTTCGCCCGCCACTCCTTCATGCGCATCCGAAGGGCCGTCGCCATGGTGAATGGTGAGTACAACCAGAACATTACCGGCATCCGGGTGGTGGAGAGTTTGAACCGGCAAGACCTGAACCTGAAGAACTTCGACGCGCTGAACCGGGAGCACCTGAACGCCAACCTGCAGGCGAGCCGCTTTTCCGGGGCTCTCCTGCCGCTGGTGGAGCTACTGATCGGTGTTGCCATGGGCTTCGGTGTGGTCGCGGTGGGCGGCACCATGGCGCTGGACGGCCAGGTGGAGTGGGGCGTCCTGGTGGCCTTTGCCCTGTGGATTCAACGCTTCTTCGAGCCGATCCGCCACCTCACCATGCAGTACAGCCAGTTGCAACGGGCGATGGCCGCCGGAGTGCGTATTTTCGAGGTCCTGGACCTCAAAGCCGACGTCCTTGACGCGCCGGGAGCCATCGAAATGCCCCCGGTCCGCGGGCACCTGAAGTTTGAGGGTGTGAGCTTCCATTACAACGCCGGCATCGGCATTCTGAAAGATGTGGACCTAGAGGTCCTCCCCGGCGAAAATGTGGCCCTCGTCGGGTCCACCGGGGCTGGAAAGACCACGCTGGTGACGCTGATACATCGCTTTGCCGACGTCACTCAAGGCTGGATCACCATGGACGGCCACGATATTCGTGAGGTAACCCGGCGATCCTTGGTGGGGCAGATGAGCATGGTGCTTCAGGAACCCTACCTGTTCTCCGGGACCGTGAAGGAGAATATCCGGTACAACCACGAGGATGCAGGCGACGATGAGGTGCTGGCCGCCGCCAAGGCGGTGGGGGCTCACGACTTCATCATGGCGCTGGAGGACGGCTACGAAACCGTTTTGGCAGAGCGAGGGGTGAACCTGAGCGTGGGACAGCGCCAACTGGTGAGCTTCGCCAGGGCGATTGTGGGAGACCCCCGGGTGATCATCTTGGACGAGGCCACCGCCAACATCGACACCCATACCGAGCTAATCATCCAGGATGCGCTCAAGCACATCCTGAAAGGCCGCACTTCGATAGTCATTGCCCATCGCCTGTCCACGATCCGTAGCGCCGATAAGATTGTGGTGCTGGACCATGGGCGCGTGGCCGAGGTGGGCCCCCATCATGAACTGCTCACGCGTAATGGCGTCTACGCCCGCCTGTACGCCGTGAACTACAGCCTGACTCAGGGCGCCGAGTCCGGGCCGGCTCCTGCCTCCTGAGACGACGGATAGCACCAGACCCCCCCCCCTTGCCCCCCTTTATCAAAGGGGGCAAAGAGTGGGGCGCCCGTCGGTGGCGCCCCACCGGGGCATGACAACTCAGGATAAACTCCGCGAAGAATCTCAGCGTAACGAGGAATGACGGAGCGGCTTCGCTCCTTGGAGTAACAGTCAAGGTCAAAGCCTTTCGCGAGGTGTAAGGACCAATTCCTTCCCCCTTGCGAAAGGGGAAGGCTAGGTTGGAGTCCGAGTCAAAGCGTCTAGACTACCCGGAAACGGCACTGCCCCGGTTCGTTGGCTGATGTACACGGCAGGTCCCGCCGTATCCCAACCCTATCCTGTTTCCAGGACTTTCTCCATCGCCGCTTTGAAAATGCTGTAGGGATGTGCCCCGGTAAACAGCAGGTTGCCGACGAGAAAGGTGGGGATTCCGCTGACGCCGAGCTTCAACGCCTGCTGGTACTGGTCAATTACCGTCGACGAAAAAGACCTGTCCTCAAGCTTCACCATCAGGTCCGTATAATCTAGATCGACATTCCGCGCGATTGACTCGATCACCGCCAGGTCGCCCAAGTCTTTGCCATCTTCCCAGAGGGCCTTGTAGGCCGCCCGGTGGAACTCCAGGAATTTACCCTGCTGCTGGGCGTACTCGGTCGCTTCCAGGGCGTACATGGTGTTGGGGGATTTCGGCGGGGGGCGCATTATCAACCCGGCATCCCTGGCGCCGCTACGCAGCGGCTCGGCAAGCTCGTCCTCCGTCTCACCCGGCCTGGGAGGCCGCGGTTTTCCTTCCTTGGGCGTCTCTGGGTGGAGCAGGTAGGCTAGGCCATAGACGGAGATATCGTATTCCTCTGCCAGCCTGTCGACCCTCTCCAGGCCGACGTAGCACCAGGGTCAAACGTAGTCATACCAGAAG
>CAYOAF010000097.1:0-5926 GCA_964401855.1 uncultured Dehalococcoidia bacterium | reverse complement strand
CGGAGCCCGTGTAGTCCGCCGTGAGGGAGTCGCCGTGGATGGTGACGGCGACGGTCAACGGGATGGAATCGGGGTCCACGCCGTCATCGTCCAGGTAGTCGGTGAAGGTGTAGGTGCCGTCGGGCCAGGTGGCGATAATGGAGCGAGCGATGCGTTCGGAGTAGTCCATGAGGGCATCGAAGTAGAACATCAGCTCTTCGCGGCCGCAGGTTTCGAGGATCTCCCGCAGGCGTTCCTCCCCGATGTGGCAGGCGGCCACCTCGGACCGCAGGTCGCCCAGCACCTGATCCGGAATCCGCACGTTCTTGGTGATGATGTCCACCAGCGTCGGGTTCAGGCGTCCTTGATCGTAGAAGCGCACCGGCGGCAACCGCAGCCCCTCCTGGTATATCTCGGTGGAGTCGTGGGCCATGGAGCCCGGGGCCCGTCCCCCCATGTCGGTGTGGTGCACCACTGAGCAGGTGTACGCCACGAGCTGCCCTTCAGCAAACATGGGCTTGATGACGAAGACGTCCGGCAGATGCATCCCGCCCTCATACGGGTCATTCAGCAGGAAGACATCGCCGTCACGGGCCTCTTCGCCGAACTTGCTGGCGCATGCCCCCACCGCGGCGGGGATGCTCCCCATGTGCCCCGCGACGGCCAGGCCCTGCACCAGCATGCGCCCCTGAGGGTCGCAGATGGCGACCGAAAAGTCGAAAGCCTGGGTCGTGGTCGGCGAGTGGCCCGTGCGCTGAAGGGTGAACATCATCTCGTCGGTGATGGACGCCAGGTTGTTTTTCAACACCTCGAAGGTGATGACATCGATCTGCATCGCTTCTCCTCGGTTACCACCGCGGTGGGCGGGCTGTTACTCCAACAGGATATTGCCCAAGGTGTCGCGCCGGACGCTGAAGCCCGGCGGCACCACCACGGTGGTGTCGTACTCCTCCACGATCAGGGGCCCCGGCGTCGCCTGCTCGGTAAGGTCGAGCCGGGCGATCACCGGCGTCTCCACTGATCCCGACTCCCGGCCGAAATAGGCAACTCTGGAGGTTTTACCCGGCGACGGACGGTACAGGGCATGAAGGGAGTCCGCGTTGACGTTGAGGTCGTCTCGCTCCGTAACGTAGCGTGCCACCAGCCGGACGTTTACTATCTCGGTGGGGTCTTGATCCGACCGGTGCCCGAAGCTCTGCTGGTGCTCCTGCCAGAAAGCCTCTTCCAGTGCCTTGACCCGCTGCCCGTTGGACAACCCCACGGGCGCCGGCACGGTCAGCTCGTGTGCCTGGTCGATGGAACGCATGTCCGCCATGGGGCTGTACTCCACCTTGGCCAGGTCCACGCCCTCCGCCCGCAGCGCCGCCGCCACCCGCTGCTCCAGGCCGGCGTAGAGCCGTTCCAGGCCGGCGTCGTCCAGTGAAGAGGTGGGGCGCATTATCGTCTGCACCTCCTCTTGCTCCAGCGGCGACACCAGCAGCCCCAAGGCGCTGAAGAGGCCCGGCACCGGCGGCACGATAATGCGCCGGATGCCCAGGGAGCGGGACAGCTCGGCAGCGTGGACCGGTCCGTTGCCCCCGAAGGCGATCAGGTCGAAGTTGCGAATGTCGCGCCCCCGCTCCGTGGTCACGGCCCGGATGATGCGGGCCATGGTGGCGTTGGAGACCATGTGTACGGCGTAGGCCGCCTCCAGCAGAGGCAGGCCGAGGGGCTTCGCCACGGTTTCGTCCAGGGTGCGCTGGGCCTTCTCCCGGTATACTTTGAGGGAGCCGCCCAGCAGATACTCCTGGTTCAGGTAACCCAGGACCAGGTTGGCATCGGTGACAGTGGGCCGGTCGCCGCCGCCGTCGTAGCAGACGGGTCCGGGGACCGCCCCGGCCGATTGGGGCCCGACCTGAAGTGAGCCGCCGCTGTCGATGGCGACGATGCTGCCGCCGCCCGCGCCCACCTCGGCCAGGTCGATGGCCCTAATCCGCAACAGGTATCCTCCGCCTTTCAAGAGGCGGGACGATGTGGAAATGGGCGCACCGACCTCGTACTCGCTGGCGCGATGGGCCTCGCCGTTCTCGATCAAGGAGCCTTTGGCAGTGGTCCCTCCCATGTCCAAGGTTACAACGTCCTTGATGCCTAGACGGCGGGCCAGCGCCAACGATGCGCGGACCCCCGCGGCCGGCCCCGACTCCAGCGAGTGGATGGGCGCTTGCACCGCCATTCTTGAAGTCATCATGCCGCCCGACGACTTGACGATGAGGAGCGGAGCCCGGACGCCCATCCGGGCGAGTTCCTGAGTCATGGACCGCAGATATGAGGCCATGACCGGCATGATGTAGGCGTTGGTCACCACGGTCGAGGTCCGCTCGTATTCCCTGATCTCCGGCAGTACCTCGGAGGAGACGCTCAAGAACAGCTCGGGGAATTCGCGGCGCACCAGCCCGGCGATCCCCTGTTCGTGGACAGGGTTGATGTAGGAGTGCAAGAGGCACACCGCCAGGGAGGTGACTCCATCCTCCAGCAGAGAGCGGACCACCCGCCGCACCTCGTCCAAGTCCAGCCCGGTCAGCACCTCGCCCTTGCCGTTCAAGCGCTCCGTGACCTCCCGGCACAGGTTGCGGGGCGCCAAGGGCGCGGGCTTGTCCCAGAAGATGTCGTAGATGTTGGGCATGCGCAGGCGCCGCAACTCCAGCACGTCACGGAAGCCCCGGGTGGTGATGAGCCCGGTCACGGCTCCGAGCCGCTCAAGGACGGCGTTGGTGGCCGCCGTGGTGCCGTGCAGCACTTCCACCACCTCATCCGGGCCCACGCCCCGCTCTTGCAGCAGCTCGGCCATCCCATCCACCATGGCCCGTTCGAAATGGCCGGGGGTCGATAGCACCTTCTTGACCGCCAGGGAACCATCCTCGCCCGCCAGAACGACGTCGGTGAACGTCCCGCCTACGTCGCCGCCAACCCGATAGTTGCTCAAATGCGCTTCCTCCCAGGATACCCATTCTTGGAAGGCAATTCCCTGTCGGTGTTCCTGGCGCAGATTAAGCCATCATCTCCGCCTGCGTCAAGCCGGGGCGCTTCTCCGCTCGTCCACGTGCCCAAACAATTGAGGAGAGGGTATCCCGCCCGCCTCTCGCGGGTGGGATGCCCCCCCAAAACCGCTTCCCAGTGGGGGAGATACCCAGCGCACCCGGCCCCCCCAGATTGACTACTTGCCGAACAGCGCCGCGATCCGCTCGCCGACGATCTTGTCCTCGCCCTCGTTCAGTCCGAACGTGTGCAGCGTGATCCAGTCCTGGCCATCGCGGACCCTGGTCCAGATGGGAGGATCGCCCGCTTTCAGCTTTTCCGACACCTCATAGATCGTCATGCCAGTCACGGCCGCATCCACTCTCAGGTTCACGCCATAGGGCTGGTGCCCGATAATGTTGTCGATCATCTCGATTTTCACGCCGGGTATGTCCGCAAGCGGGGCCGCCATATTCATGCATTTCCGCTCCGAAACTGCCAGCCGGTCTTCATGATTCATGGTCATCCAGCGGTTTACCGCCGCCACCACGCCGACCATTTCCCCACGGTCGATCTTCTGAGGCCTTCCCACTCCTCGGATGCGGCGGCCTTCATAGCTGGCGAACGCCTGCAAGGAGAGCTTGCGGATGGTCTCTTCGTTGCCCAGTGCGAGGCCCGTCGACTGGCAGGAGCCCATGTACTTGGCGGCGATGCACTGGAAGTCGGCCCCCATTCTGACAAATTTCCCAAAGTTCTCCAGCGGGTATATCTGCCCGGCTGAGTCCACCATTACCGGCACGCCTCGAGCGTGGGCAATTTCGATCGTGTCCGCCAAGGGAAGCTCTTGGGAATCCGGGGTCTGTTCCATGGCAACGTAGTGGACTGCGGCCGTGTTGGGGCCGATAGCCTTTTCCAGGTCTTCCCGCGTCGTCTTTTCCTCAGACCCGAACTCCACCAGCTTCGCGCCAGCCAGAACCAGGCAGCGGTCGTACCAGTAGCGGTGCCGCCGTTGAATGAGGATCTCGTTCTTCATCCCGGTGGTGTCCGGCAGCTGCTCGATCTTATCGTCATCATCGCCCGCCATGAAGGCGGCGGTCGCCAGCGTTAGCGCGGACCCCGCTCCGGAAGTGATATACGCCGCCGGAACGTTGAGCATCTTGGCGATAGCGGATCCAGCCTTCTCCTGAAGCTCCATGAGTGGTATGTAGGCGCTGGAGGCCCGCTCCATCGCTTCTTTTACCTCGGGTATGGGCGTGGACCCGCCCAGAAGAGTCACGCTGCCAGTGGCGTTGATGACCGGGTTTCCGCCCAGTTCTTTGTAAATCTGACCCCATTCTTGCTGCGCCATCGATACCTCCTTCCGCGCCGTGCCAGGTAGATTCCGCCAGCCGCTCACCTTGAGGGCTCGGATGGCCTCATCTCCAGCTTCCAACGCGGATATAATACCGCCTCCCGCCCCCAGTGGCAACAGCCGCCTAGGCATGGGAGATTCCGCCGCGCCTTGCCTGGGCTCCCTGGGTCCATGGCCGACACAGCACTTGCCAGCGGATCTAGCCTGGAGGGGATGGGTGGGAAAAGCGAACGTAAGTTGGTAGACTGAGCGGCGAGTGCATCGTTCCTGAGGTCCTGCTTGAGCCGCCACCCACAGCGGCGGCGTTCGCCAGGGCGCCTGAAGCGCCTGGATGCTTAGGTATCGCCACCGGCGATGATCTCGGCGGCAGGCGGGGATACGGCTCAACGTATCTTGGGACCGAGGCCCTGAAACCGGGGCAGCTTGAAATAATCCGCTGCCCACTGGAGGATTTGAGAGATGCCAAAGGTCAGAACCGGTGACGGCGTGGAACTTCACTACCACATGGACGATTTCAGAGACCCCTAGGCCCCGGAAACGGACGAGGCCATTTTCATGCACCACGGCTATGCCCGCAGCGGGAAGTGGTGGATTCAGTGGGTGCCCGGCCTGTCGCGAAAATACAAGGTGATCAGAAACGACTGCCGGGGCTGTGGGCTCTCCGATGTGCCGCCCAGCGACCCGCCGTGGACGGGCGACCGCCTGTCTCAGGATTGCATCGATATCGCCGACCATCTGGGAGTAAAGAAACTCCACTGGGTGGGCTTTGAATCGGGAGGCACCATGGGGATGCTGACCGCCCTCAACCACCCTGACAGGATCAAGAGCCTCACCCTGGTGAACACCCCGTACAAGATTCTGGACAAACCAAGATCCCTCTACAACCAGGGCACCGCCTCAATGGCGGACGCCATCGACAAGCTGGGACTCAGGCAATGGTTGATCAACACCATGTCCAACCGGTTGGACATGGACTTGGCGGCCCCCAAGATGGTCGAGTGGCACATCGAGGAACACTCCAAGACGTCCCAACAAGGGGCCATCGCCCTTCAGCTTGTCTTCCAGGCCGTCGACCTTTCGGGGGCCCTCCCCAACATAAAAGCTCCCACTCTGCTGATGACCGGGGACAAGAGCGCCAACTCGCCCCTGGACGACCAACTCTTCGTCAAGAGCCAGCTCGGCAACTGCAAGGGGCTGGTGGTCTTTCCGGATATCGCCGCCGGTATCCAACTGCACATACCCGACCAATGCGTGGAGGCGACCCTGCGGTTCATCGAGAGCGTGTGACGGGGCCTGGGAGAGATTGTAAGGCACCCCATCCACAGCAAAGGGGATGGGGTGCCTTGAACCATCACTGGGGGACTGGCGGTTGCGAATGCACCCCCTCTCAATCTCCCCCTTCGTAAGAGGGAGAGGACTGGTTCCTTCCCCCTTGGGAAGGGGGAAGGCTAGGATGGGGGTCTTAGCCTGTATTTCCCATTTAGGATAAAAGTGTGATGCGATAAAGCGACAACGTTCTTACTTTTACAGTCCCCGCATGAACTCTTTGCCAGTATGTCAGCTATAATACACCCATAGAATCACCTATTATCGATAAATAGC
>CAYOAF010000096.1:0-10601 GCA_964401855.1 uncultured Dehalococcoidia bacterium | reverse complement strand
CTCCAGGGAGAGACGGTAATCTCCCTTGGGCCTTACCCGAGGGAAGATGCGCCGGGCAGACTCTATGTTGTGGTTGAGCACCTCGGGGCGGGCGTCCACGACCTTTCTTAGCGCCGGCCGGGACCCTTCGAAGTCGGGAATCAGCACTTCGATCTTGCATCCGGGGGTCTGCTCGCGGACCTTTTTGATGCAGGCGGCGAAGATGAACGCGCCGCCGTCGGGCAGATCGTCGCGGTTGACCGAAGTGATGACGCAGAAACAGAGGCCCATCGTTCTCACCGTTTTCGCCAAGCGCCCAGGTTCCCAGAGGTCGATACCCGTAGGGCGGCCCGTAGTAATGGCGCAGTAGTGGCAGTGGCGCGTGCAGACATCGCCCAAGATCATGAAAGTCGCGGTGCCCCACTCCCAACATTCGCCGATGTTGGGACACCGGGCCTCCTCACACACCGTGTGCAGTTGGCGGCCTCGCAGCACCTGCTTCAGCTCCAGGTAGCGAAGGCTGCCCGGCGCCGGTACTTTCAGCCACTCCGGCAACCTGGACTTGCGGGTTACACCTTCAACTCGCTCCGGCATCATCCCACCCCTGAGGTCCCTTCTCTGGGCTCGGCGTTATCACGGCGGCCGGTCTCATAAAAACTGGACGTTCCGAGGGACTACGCGGGACTTTTCGACGGCGATGATGGAGTCGATGTCCGCCACGGCCTGCTCGAGGCAGTCGTTACAGTTGACCACCTGGTAGTCGAACTCGTGAATCCGGGCAAGCTCCTGGCGGGCGACACTCAAACGTACCTCCAATTCGAGGGGGCTTTCGGTCATGCGCTGGGCCAGCCGCCGTTCCAGCTCCTCGAAGGAGCCAGGCACCATGAAGATAAACACCGCTTCAGGCGCCAGCTTGCGGACCGTCTCCGCCCCCTGCACGTCTACCTTGAGAATAACGTCCTTCCCGGCCTTCAGCCCCTCGCGCACCTGGTTACAGGGCACCCCATACCAGCGTCCGTAGACCTCGGCGCACTCCAGAAACTCGCCCCGTTCTTTCATGCCGAGGAAAGTGTCGAGGTCGAGGAAAATGTAGTCGACACCGTACCGTTCACCAGGGCGACGCGGGCGGGTGGTGGCGGTCACTACGAATTGCCAGGGCCGATGCAACCCCCTCAGCGCCGCCAGGGCGGCGTCTTTACCGACCCCGGAAGGTCCGGACAGCACCACCAGGAGCGGCGGCCCGGGTTTGATGTCCGGCATTTCCCGCACCTAGACCGCCGCCTTCTTGCTTGCTTCATCCTTCTCGCAAAGTTGGGCCAGGTGTTGCCAGAAGCCCGGGTAGGACACCGAGGCGTCGTTTGCCCCGTGGACGAGAGTCTCTCCGCCGGCCAGGACCCCGGCCACCGCCAGGGCCATGGCCAGCCGGTGGTCATCGTGGCTCTGGCACTCAGCTCCGGTGAGCCGTCCGGTGCCATGGATCACCATGCCGTCCGGCCGGGTTTCGATCTTGGCGCCCAAACGACGCAACTCGCTTACGGTGGTCTCGATGCGGTCAGACTCCTTGACCCTGAGTTCGCTGGCATCGCGAATAACCGTGGTGCCCTCGGCAAAGCAAGCCGCCACCGCCAACACCGGCAGCTCGTCCAATATTCGAGGGATGATCTCTCCTCCGAGTTCGATTCCCTTTAACGCGCACGATTCAACCATCAAGTCCGCCACCGGCTCTCCGCCGGCCGTGCGCTCCTCCATCAACCGCAGGTTCGACCCCGCGCCCATGGCGCGAAGGGCCTCGATGATCCCGGTGCGGCTGGGATTCAGGCCCACCCCGCGCACCATGATGCGGGCACTGGGGTGGCACAAGCCGGCAACCAACCAGAAGGCGGCGGAGCTGATGTCCCCCGGGACGGCGATATCCACCGCGTTGAGGTGGGCTGGATGCAGTGTCAGGGTGAGGCCGTCAGCCTCGACCGTGGCCCCCATGGCCCTCACCATGCGCTCGGTATGGTCTCGAGAAAGCGCGGGCTGACGCAGAACGGTGTCGCCGTCGGCCGACAGCCCGGCCAGCATGATACTGGACTTTACTTGGGCGCTGGCCACGGGCATGGTGTGCTTAATACCCCGCAGGGACCCGCCGCGGATGGTAAGGGGAGCCAGGGTGTTGGCACTTCGGCCCATTATTTGTGCGCCCATCTGTCGCAGCGGCTGCACCACCCGGCCCATGGGGCGGCTCCGAAGGGAGGTGTCGCCGGTTAGCACCGACAGAAAGGGTTGCGCCGCCAGGAGGCCGGAGAGTAACCGCATGGAGGTGCCGCTGTTGCCGGCGTCCAGGATGTCCGCCGGCTCCTGTAACCCATGGCCGGTGCCGTGCACTACCACGCTGCCTGGCTGTTGCCCCGGTTCAATAACGGCCCCCAATGCCTTGAGGCAGTCCATGGTGGAGAGGACGTCGCCGCCACCGGAAAGGCCGGTGACCAGGGCATCACCCTGGGCCATTGCGTTCAGGATAAGGGCCCGGTGGGAGATGGACTTATCCCCGGGCACGGCGAGGGACCCGCCCAAGAAGGCGGGACGTTGAACCGTCCGTTGCAACCTCCCGTACCTCCCTATGATTGTTTGCCAACCGGCAGGGCGTCTTCCGTGTCTATCGTTGGGGCGAGGGCCGAAGGCCCAGGGTCGAGCACCGGACGCTGAATAATGATCCCGCCGCTACTATTTCCGGCGGCTGCGATCATCTGAGTTCTTGAAAAACCTCTTTTGGGCCTGGACCGCCTTCCGCCCCACGAACATCTCACTCATGCTCTCAGCGAAGCTTGGGATCTCCAAGTTGCTTCCCGGCCGCCTGGCCAGGGGGTTCATCGCTCCGGACATCAAATTCGCCCGAGCGAGAGAAGCCTGCACGAAAACCTGGTGGACTTCTTCTTCTTTGGGGCCGTCCTCATTGTCCAACAATTGCCGGACCTCGTAAAGCTCACGGATGAAGGAGTCGATCCAGGCCACGATGGGTCCGGGATTGCTGACGCATATGTCCCGGTGCATGATCGTGTCCCCCGAAGCCAGGCGGGAGATGTCCCGGTACCCGGAAGCTGCCAGCTGCGCAATGTCATCCCAATTCGCGCTCTTGGATGTGCAATTTACCAGGGCCACGGACAGCATGAAAGGGAGGTGGCTGGCGGCTGCCACGAAGCTGTCATGTTCGTCCACCCCAATGAAGAACGGGCGGGCGCCGATGGCCTCGGCAAGGGTAGTTATCTCGGAAACCGCCTCCTGCCGGGCGTGGGTACTGGGCACGATGCAGTAGACCTTACCGTGAAACAGGGAGGCGTCGGCAGCCTCCGGGCCAGGGGTTTCCTTCCCGGCCATGGGGTGCCCGCCGACGAAATCCACGCCCTTGGGCAGGAATTCATCCGCCCACTCCAGCACCACTTTTTTGGAGCTGCCCACGTCGGTCACCACGCAGCCTTCCATCAGGTTCGGGCCCAGCGTTTCCATCAGTTCCCTCATCGCCATCACCGGTGTGGCCAGAACGACAACGTCTGCGCCACGGACAGCAGGGCTCAACCGGTTCTCGATTCGATGGAAAGCCCCCCTTTTCTGGGCGCCGCCGCGGACGCTATGGTCATAGTCTGTGCCCACCACCTCGAGGTCTTGTATCTGGGACTGCCTCAGCGCCAAGGCGAGGGATGTTCCGATCAGACCAGTGCCAATGACGGCTAGTTTGGCCATAGGGTACCTCCGCAAAGGGCGTTCAGCCCGCCCCTCAAGAAATCGCCGGTAGGAGTAAACCGCGAATCGCCCATACCTACGGCGGACGGGCCCATGTACGACTTATCTTACACCATTCGGGCAGAGCCGGGAACGGTTCACACGGGAATGAGACGGCCCGCGACCTCTAACGAATCCTGACTTCATGGACCGCGGAGGGCACTCGGTGTCCTCCGGTCTTCAGTCCAGCGCCGCCTGGAAAAACTCGGGCCGGACGATTCGATCATACTCCTGCCGCACCTTCACCAGACCGGCGCCCAGCAATATATCCTGTTGCCCTTCAAACTCAGGGCGGTCCAAGCGCGGGTCCCCGGGCCAGGTCTCCTGTTCCTTATACCGGCCCACCGCGCGGACGACCACTTCCTTGCCGATGTCAGGGAAGAACGGGGCCACCGCCTCGCCTACAGTCGCGGCATCGTTCGCGGCCAGCCACTCGAGCCCCCGGGCAAAGCCGCGAACGAACGAGGCCGCCACCTCCGGTTTGGCGTCGAGGAATTTATTGGTGGCAGCAAAGGAGGAGTAGGCTACATGGCCGATAACCGGACCCAAAGCTACTGCCAGGTGGGCCTGCCCCGCGGTCAGCAGCTGCTCGGCGGCCGGCTGCGGCAGATGAATGAAATCCCCTTCCCCGTCAAGAAAAGTGGATGTAGCCTGGTCCAGCGACAGTCCCGGCACCAGCTTCAGATCAGCCGGTTCCACGCCGAGCCGGCGCAGTGCGTATTGGCAGGAGGCCCAAGGCATGGCGGTGAACGAGATAGGTATCACCGTGGCGCCCTGGAGGGACTCCTGCCGGAACTCCTCTTGAGGCCGGCGGCCCAGCAAGAAGAACCCGTCCCGGGCGTTGATCTTGGCGATGTGGGCCGGCACCGTCTCCGCTCCCCAACCGAAGGCGATAATGCCGCGCATGACCCCGCTCTGAGCAATGTCGGCCGCGTCCTGAATCAACGCGGCAAGGGCGTGGGGGAATTTGGGAGGGCAGGTGGTGAAGGTCACGTCCAAGCCCTCTTTCTCCAGGAACCCCCCGGCTACGGCTACGTAGATCGGGGTATAGAAAAGGCTGTGCCAAGTCTCCATCAGGCGCAGGGGTTGGCGGCTTGCGCTAGCGGTCACAGGGCCTCCTTTCCCGGGTTCCAATTGGTTTCAGCCTTCAGCGAGCAGCTATCGCGGACCGCTAGCCGCCAAGGCGTCGGTATGGTACCCGTGTGGGAAAATTGTGTCAACATTTCCGTTTAGCCGTTACTGCCGGTTGACCTTTAGGCCGGAGTGTGACAAGATAACGGTGCCGTTGTGCTCCCCAAGAAGCCGGGAAACCGGTTCCCGTTTTGGTCCCCCAAACATGGTTTCCGCAGTATATGTATCATATGTAACATTTGGTGAGGGGCAGGGCTGTTGGCCCCCGGATTGTTTATTGGGAGTGGTAGGGCGATGAGTGTACCTATTTGGGGCAAAGAGGACTTGCAGCGGCTGGTCTTGCGAGAGATGGGGGATTACCACCTGGTCGTCGTCTCCAACCGCCAGCCATACATCCACGAACTGGCCGACGGAAAGCTCCGCTACGTGGTCCCCGCCGGCGGTCTGACCACGGCGTTGGACCCGCTGATGCAGGAGTGCGGGGGGACGTGGGTCGCCCACGGGGGTGGCAACGGCGACTGGTACGCGGTAGATGTACGCAACAGGATCATGGTCCCTCCAGATGATCCGCTGTACACCTTGCGCCTGGTGTGGTTGACTAATAAAGAGGAGCAAGGGTACTACTACGGGTTCTCCAATGAGGCCCTCTGGCCTCTGTGCCACAACGCCTATATTGAGCCCATCTTCGACGCCGCTGATTGGGAGACCTACAAGGCTGTGAATCAGGTGTTTGCCGACCAGGTTCTGGACGAGATCGACGGCCGGCCGGCTGTGGTTTTCACCCAGGACTATCACTTGGCTCTGCTACCCCGCCTCATCCGGAATACCGACCCAGACATCATAACCGGCCAATTCTGGCACATTCCATGGCCTAGCCCTGAGATCTTTCGGATTTGCCCCTGGCAATCCGAGTTGCTGGACGGGTTGCTGGGAAATGACCTGCTGGGGTTTCATATCGGAGACCATTGCAGCAACTTTTTGAACACCGCCGCCCGGTTTACCGATGCGCGGGTGGACGAAGAATACAACCTGGTTCGATACTGGAATGAGCCCACAATCGTCCGTCCTTTCCCGATCAGCGTCGATTTCGAGCAGATCAACTGGGATGCCCAGAGCGGCCCGGTAACCGAGGAGATGGAGCGCCTTACCGATGAGTTGAACCTGGGCGGCATGGTGGTCGGCCTCGGTATCGACAGGATTGACTACACCAAAGGCATCCCTCACCGTTTCAGGGCGATGGGACGCTTCCTTGAAAAACACCCTGAATACGTGGGCAAGATGGTCTTCATTCAAGCCGGGGTGATGAGCCGGGTCAATATCGATGCTTATCAGGAACTCTCCGATCAGATCGACCGGCTGCTGGAGGAAATGAACGGCAGGTTTGCCTGCCAAGCCTGGAAGCCCATAATTTACATGCCCGACGATTTATCCGACATCACCCTCATGGCCCTGCGCCGGCTGGCCAACTTCTGTGTCGTCAGTTCCCTGCACGATGGTATGAACCTGGTAGCCAAGGAGTATGTGGCCAGCCGCTTCGACGAAGACGGCGTTCTCATCCTGAGTCCGTTCACCGGTGCGGCCCAAGAGCTGACCGAAGCCATTATCGTCAACCCCTATGCCACCGAGCATTTCGCAGACGTCATCATGGACGCCGTGGAGATGCCTTACGCGGAGCGCCACTCCCGGATGGTAAGCATGCGGGCCACCGTGCGGGAAAACAACATCTACAAATGGGCGGCCCGGTTGATGGTGGACCTCACCCACGCGGCTCGGCGATCCCGGCGGCCTCTCTACAGCTTCTGATCTCCCGGCGACGGAACCGGTCCCCGGGACCACGCTGATGCCCCACTTACTAAACGTATGGCCAAGCGCCAGCCAGCGCCTGCGCGACGCCCAAGGGGTGCTGCTGCTGTTCGACTACGACGGGACTTTGACACCCATCGCCGACCGCCCAAGCCTGGCCCTTTTGCCCCCCGAAACCGGGGACCTGCTCCTTCACCTGAACCGGCAGGAGAAATTCCTTGTCGGCATCATCAGCGGGCGAAGCTTGAATGATCTCACCGCCATGGTGAACATCGACGGGCTGATTTATGCCGGCAACCACGGTCTGGAAATCCGCGGGCCCGGCTTGGATTATGCCAACCCTGAAGCATTCCGGCTGGCTGGGGGCCTTGGCGAGGTCTACTCGCGTTTGCAGTGCGGTTTGGCGCATTTGCCGGGGGTATTGGTGGAGCACAAAGGGCTAACGTTGACCGTTCACTACCGCATGGCCCTTGAAGCAGCGGCAGCCGAGGTTGAAGCGGCCGTGGCCGCCGCCACCGGGCCTTTGGTGAAGCCGGGACGGTTCAAGATCACCCGCGGCAAGAAAGTCGTGGAGGTGCGTCCCGCCGTGCCTTGGCACAAGGGGAAGGCCATCTCCAAGCTCCAATCAGCCTACCCTCAGGCCACCCTGCCGGTCTTCTTCGGCGACGACCTCACCGATGAGGACGGGTTCGAGGTAGTCCAGGATGCCGGCGGGCTCGCGGTGTTCGTGGGCCCGGCACGGACCCCGACCTGTGCCTTGCACCGGGTGGACTCTCCCCGGGAGGTGGTGGAAATCTTGCGCTTGATGGAGCAGCTATAGGGCACCCACTCGGTTCATCCGGTCTGACCCTTGCCTATGGTATGCGCCGATTGGTCTGGTTCATTGCTGTTCCAGCGAACCAACCCCCTGCTTCTCCAACCGAATCAGTTTGTCCAGCCGGCGCTGAAACCTGGGCTCAGCGATGAAGCTGGCAGATAGAAAAGCTCTGAGGACCTCTTTGGCCAACTCCACCCCGATGATACGGCCGCCCAGGCAGACGATATTCATGTCGTCGTGCTCGACACCCTGGCGGGGGCTGTAACTATCGTGGCAAAGACAGGCCCGCACACCCGGCAGTTTGTTGGCGGTGATACACGCCCCGACGCCGCTTCCGCATACGATGATTCCCCGGTCCGCGTCCTGCGCCTGGATCGCCCGGGCCACGGCGACGGCGAAGTCCGGGTAGTCGTCATTGGGCTCGAACCGGTGGGCGCCCAGGTCGGTGATTTGGTGGCCGGCGGCTTGAAGCCAAGGGATGAGCAGTCCTTTCATTTCAAACCCGGCATGGTCGGCGCCAACAGCAATACGCATTTTTTTCGACCCCCGGCTGGCCAGGTGGGCATTCGGCTCCTTGGACGGCCAAGCCTCCCGCGACCGGCCGCGGCCTCGCCATTGTGATCGCCTCTACCGGTCGGCACTTCTCAGCATACTTTGTGAGGTCCAGAGAAGCAAGTGCCGTGTGGTCCGCGGTTCACAACCAAGCCCAGGTATGCTAGAATTTCGTCACCCAGCTTGCCGGAAGGGATCGTGAGCTTGGCCATCAGCAGAGCACATCCCTCCGAGAAACCGTCTGATCAAGTCGGCGTCCGGCGGCTTCAGATGATCAAAACCATATCTTTTGACTTCTACAACACCCTGGCGCGGTTCTGGCCTCCGTTGGACGAAATCCAGCAGGCCGCCTGCCGGGAGTTGGGCTTGGTTGTATCCAAGCCCGCCATTAACCAGGGCTATGCAGTGGCCGACGTCTATTTCAATCAGGAAAACTCGAACCGCCCCCTGGCTTTGCGCAATGATGACGACCGCCGGGGTTTCTTTGCTCGATACGAGCAGATCATCCTGAAAAACGCCGGTGTACCGGTGTCGGTTGAGTTGGCTCAGCAAATCTGGAAAATGGCCATGTCCGTCCCCAAGGACTTCATCCCTTTCGAGGACGTGATACCTGCGCTAAAAGCACTACGCTCCGCGGGCTACCGTTTGGGGGTGCTTTCCAACTTGCGGCGGAACATGGACCAGCTTTGCCACCGGTTGGGTTTCTCTCCCTACCTGGACTTCTGTCTCAACTCCGCCGACGTCGGCGCCGAAAAACCAAACGCCCCGATCTTCATGGCGGCCCTGGAGAGCGCGGCAACCTCACCGGAACAGGCGATGCACGTGGGCGACCAGTACCGGTCGGACGTCTTGGGGGCGCGTGCGGTCGGCATTCACCCGGTGCTGATCGACCGTGGAGGCCACTCCAAGGCCAGCGATTGCCCCAGAATAGCGAGCCTGACCGAGTTGCCAGGGCTCCTGACTGAGGCCCTTTATTCGTCTACTGGGGATGCCCAACAACCCTGACATCTCCGGCCCAGCGGCCAAGTCCGCCAGAAAGAACGCCCCACCAAGCCGCCACCTGCCGCCGGTTAGTCGCGCCTGCCGCCTTCACTACAATTCCACTATGAAACTCCGGCTCGTGACCCTAGCTGGCACTTGCGATCTCGCCCATGGGGTTCCAAGCTCTGCCGACTAGTGGGTTAACACCCTGTGTCCGACCTCCAGCCCAAGTGATAATGGAGACTGGACTCGTTTAACTTTCCGTAGCCGGCAGCGTGTGAAGATATAATGATAAGCGATATTCCTGGTCATGAGGCCAGGCAAGAATCGAAAATTTTGGAGAGGCAGGCGCCGCCTCCACATACTGAGAACGGCTAAGGGATAGCGGAGGCTGCCGCCCTTCAGCAGCCAGGGGACGAGACCCAGACGGGCTCCCCCGCAACTGGAGACGCAGGACAGGAAGCCCTGCTGAACCACAGCATCTATATGGCCAAGCTGCTGGTGCGGCGCATTGCCCACGATTTCAACAATCTTATAGCCGTGGTGAGAGGGTACTCCGAAGTCTTCGAAAGCCAATTGGAGCTTAACGGCGGCGGCAGGCAAATGGTGGTCATGATTGACCGGGCGGCGACCGAAATGGCCGGGCTGGCAGATCGCATGGCACTCTATGCCGAAAAAGCGGAATCCGACCTGGGCCTGTCGAATTTGGGCCGGATCATCGAGGGAATGGTGGAGCAGAATGGGGGCTTAATATCAGACCGCATTGAGCACGAGGTCGAACTCGGCGACCCGTTGCCCAACGTGCAGGGGGATGAGGTCCGCTTGCAACAGGCCTGCTTGAACATCTGGAACAACGCGGTGGAAGCCATGCCCGAGGGAGGGGAGATCACTTGTTAAACCAGCACCCAATGGGTCCGGCTTCGGCCTGACGGACAGCAGAACGGCGCCACACCGGCTTGCTTCGTGCGCGTTCGGGTGACCGACATCGGTGAAGGAATGGACACCGAAACCCGGGAGGCCATGTTTGTCCTCTTCTTCACCGCCAAATCGGGGAAGTGCCGAGGTTTGGGGGCAACAAAAACATGCGAAACCGTACGGGACTGCGGTGGGTTCATCGAAGTCAGATCCGATCCCGGCTCCGGCACTTGTATCGACCTCTATTTTCCCGCCTGGTAGGATGCCGCCTTGCCGGCCTCTACCCGGAACGACACGTACTCTCCAAGCCGTTCCGAACCGAGCAGCCGGCCCAAGCTGTGGAGCAGGCGCCGGTATAAGCCTTGGGTGTCCGGCCGGCCCTGTGGTGGAGGCGCCGCCACTCGCGGCCTCGCGTGATGAATGGTTCTTCCCTGACACGTGGTTGACGGGGGCCGGATGGCGCTGCTAGACTCCGTTGCAGCCTGAGCAAGACCACTCTTATATCAGGAAGAGGAAACCATGAGTCAAGAGATGTCTGTGCCGACCCAACCGGCCGGAAATGGCCCAGGCCAGATACAGGTTGCCTTCTGGTATGACTACGTTTGACCCTGGTGCTACGTCGGCCTGGAGAGGGTCGACAGGCTGGCAGAGGAATACGATA
>CAYOAF010000095.1:0-21927 GCA_964401855.1 uncultured Dehalococcoidia bacterium | reverse complement strand
CAGGCCTCAGCCCGGTCCACTTCCTCCTGAGTTACCAGTACATACTTCCCGTACTTGAAAAGTAGCGGCCTGCCTCCCTTCAGACTCACCCAATAGGCTATCCAGGACCCCAGCAGGTTTCCCAAGGCCCCGTAAAAGCCTGCCAACAACACCACCCAGGCGGAGTGTCCCTTTGCCTGAACCAACATCCACCCGGCAAGAGGCATTATCAGCTCGCTGGGGAATGGAATACCGGCACTCTCCACGGCCATCAGGAACACCACGCCCGGCCAGCCTATCGTGTCGTAGACTTGGCCAACGAAGTCCAGAAGTAGGGTTTCAACAGCGTGTATGACACCGAAATCCATGAAAACCTCAGGAACTGCTTGAGCCTTGCCAGTCGTGGCTCAGATAGGTGTTCTGTTTTATTTTAAGAATAGTTTAAAAATATATTAGAATAATATCTTGACAATGCTTAGATTGCGTGCTATGCTTTGAATGCCTCGAGCGGACCGAGGATGTAGTGGTACCTAATAAGGAGGTAACCCTTGGCCAGAAAGACTAAGCTGATGCAACGAGTAGAAAAGGAACACCAGCGACCCTTGGAGCGTCTCCTCCCCGAAATGGTTAACGAAGTCGGCCT
This sequence comes from uncultured Dehalococcoidia bacterium, assembly GCA_964401855.1. Taxonomy (GTDB): domain Bacteria; phylum Chloroflexota; class Dehalococcoidia; order Lucifugimonadales; family UBA3495; genus CAJWBT01. Next base: position 21,305 of record CAYOAF010000095.1, on the reverse strand, counting down.
CTCCAGCACTGCTGAGGCGCTGGGCGTTAGCAAGGCCACCCTGGGCTATTGGCTGCTCAAGCTCGGTATAAATGTACGCCGAGTAGCCCTTGCTCCCGGTGAGACTCTGGAGGTCAAACGGATCAGCTAACCCCGGAGAGTAGCTGCTTGTAACTCCAGTCCGGCGGCCATATGTGGTACCAGCCGGCCTTCCCGGGTTTCCTGGTGACGCCAGGGGAACCCGCGATACCGAGGATTGATGGCAGTGTGCAACTCCCGGCCCCCGGGCGTTACGCTAGCCGCGTAGGGGGGAATTGTCAAGACAGCGGCCCTGTTTGGGGCCGTTTTCTTTTCTCTGCCGTCTAACTCTGAAAAATGTCCTCGGGCAGAAAAGCCGACACGGTGACGTTGGGCAGGTCAACCACATTACTGACTCGCAGGTCAACCGCCACGCTGCAAATGATATAGGCCTGCTTGCGGGTCCATCCCCTTTCCTGGAGCAGCTCGATCATGTGGATCAGGGCATTGCGGGCGGCCAGGGTGAGGTCTTCCCCCCTCCTGGGTACCGTCGTCACGGACCGGCATGCCCATGGTAGCGATGAAGTTCCTTGGAGCGGCCCACTGGGGGGCGGCAAAGTAGCCGGGATGGGCGAACCTGGGCCAGCGGATTCCGTGCCGGGCCGCCTCTCCCCGGTGGACTAGGAAACGGACCGCCGCGGTGGCGCCCATCTCAATGGCGGTAACGCAAACCTCGCCGTCTCCCTGGGCAAAATGGCCATCTCCCACGGAGTAGAGCGCCCCGTCGACGTTCACCGGTATCAGCAAACGGGACCCTTTGGTCAGCTGCTTGGCGTCCACGTTGCCGCAGTTCTCCCGGGGCGGCATGGTGCGCAACCCTTCGGCGGCGATGGGCCCCCCGGAGGGAACCGCGTCCTCGGGATCGGGCGGATAGGCTATGCCGCCCCGGTGCGCTAACTCCGCCTCCCGCCGCGTCCACTCCTCCAGCTGCGCCCGGGAGGGGGCTATGCCGGCGGTCCCCATGAAAGAGCCGTCGGGGATGCGGACGCCGGGAAGCTGCGCCGAGGCGGCCCAACCGTCATTCATCTCCCAGTGGACGAGGTAAAAGTCAGGGAACAGGTCGCGCAAGAACCCGGCGCCGGGCCGGTTCCGGGTAAAGCCGTGAGATTGAGGGAGGATGTCCAGGTACTCGATCTCCAGCAGGTCTCCCGGTTTGGCGCCGTTTATGTAAACCGGGCCGGTCAATGGGTGGGACACCTTGGTGTCCAGGCCCCTCAGGTCGGCAATGGTCATGCCTGGCATTATCTGGGCGTCCGAGGCATCGCGGGTCTCCAGCACCACTTCTTCCCCAGGGTCCACCTCCAGAATAGGCGGGATGCCCGGGTGCCACCGGTTGTGGCCCTTTTGAGGCTCCTGCTTAAGCCGCTTGCCTCGGTCTATCTCAATGCTCTACATGGCAGGCCCCCTTTGCTCAAACTTCCCAACGTGCCGGTGGGTACTGGCGGCTCACTGGGGTGGATACTGTAATGTCAATCCACCCACGATTCTCCCCTTCACGGGCCAGATGATTTCAAGAACCTGCCCTTGGGCCGGGGGTTAGTATAGCATCGGGACGAACTGTTTGATGGTCCGGAGTCTGTCACCTGGCAAGTGAGAAAGGAAAGGGGGTTACTGATACCTCTCGCCTTGACCCCGCTGGGGGCCCAGCGTATCATCCCAACGTACCGGCGGAGACCCGCGGCCAATCTATTGCCCTTCCGTGCCTCTTTGACTCTGTGGCGGTAGGAGCCAGCATGCCAAAAGCTTGCGAGCTAATTGTACAAACCCTGGAGGAAGCGGGCGTGGAGTACGTCTTCGGTATCCCTGGAGGCGGCACCGGCCAGATCTTCAACCACTTCTACGGCAAAGAAGACCGTATCAAGGTCATCCTGGTGCGCCACGAACAATCGGCGGCGATCATGGCCGACGCCTACGCGCGGGCCACCGGCAAGCCGGCGGTGGTCATGGGCCAGGGCTTGTTCATCGGCTCCAACGCCTCCTTCGGTATCATGGAGTCGATGCTCAGCAGCTCCCCCATGGTGGTCCTCACCGATGCCTCCGATGGGGGTGTGGGCATGCACCCCGCCAACCAATCGGGGGCCGGAGAGTACGGGAGCATCGACCTTCCCGCTATTTTCAAGGCAATGACCAAGTACACGGCGGTGGCGGCCAGCCCGAAGGAAGCGGTCCTGACCACCCAGTTGGCATTAAAACACGCCACTTCCGGCAGGCCCGGACCGGCCGCCGTGGTCATGAGGTCGGCGGCCATCGGCAGCGAGGTGGACCTGGAATCGCCCCCCTTCATCCATCCCGCATCGGGATACCTAAACACAGTGAAGCCTCAGAGCGCACCCCAGGATATTCAACGGGCGGTCGAGATCCCCTCCCCCTCCCGCCGCCCGGTGCTGGTTGCCGGGAACGGCGTCCACGTGTCCCGGTCCCACCGGCAACTGTTGGAGCTGGCCGAGATGTGGGACATACCGGTGGCCACCAGCTATAAGGGAAAGAGCGCCATCGCCGAGACCCACCCCTTGTCCCTGGGTATGGTGGGTGTCTACGGCCAGGAAGTGGCCAACCGGGTGGTGGGAGACGCCGACACCGTTCTGGTGGTGGGGGCCAAACTATCTCCCCAGGACACGGTGGGCGAGCGGCCAAGCATTTTCGACCCCCGGCGCCAGCAGATCATCCAGATCGACATCGACGACCGCAACGCCGGCTGGACCTTCCCGGTGGAGTTGGGGTTGATCGGCGACGCCGGCCGCATACTGGACCAAATTCTGGAGGCGTCCCCCCAGCCGGCGTCGGCCACGGCGGAGGCCCGGCGGGAATGGACCGGCAGCCTGTCGAAGCGAAAGCAGGACCTGGCGTTCTACGACGAGCCGGAGATGCACCGGGACAGTTCGCCGGTTCTCCCTCAACGGCTGGTGGCGCTGCTCCAGGAAAACCTGCCCCCGGAAACCGTTTTCGCCCTGGACGCGGGCAACAACCGCACCTGGATGGCCCACCTGTACCAGGCACGCCAGGCCGGCACCTTTTTCTGTCCCGGAGGCACCGCCGGCATGGGCTGGGGCCTCCCCGCATCGGTGGCGCTGTAGCTGGTCTACCGGGACCGGCCGGTGGTCTGCGTGACCGGTGACGGCGGCTACATGATGACCGTCCACGCCATCTCCACGGCGATGCAGTACCGCCTACCCATCCTGTGCGTGGTTCTGAACAACAACGCCCTGGGCATGGTGCGGGGCCACCAGCCACCGGACCGGCTCATCGCCTCGGAGTTTGTCGAGACCGACAACGCGGCGGTGGCCCGAGGGTTCGGAGCCTTCGGCGTGCAGGTAAAGGACTCCCGGGACTTGCCCGGCGCCATCCGGCAGGCCCTGGCCTCAGGGCTGCCCGCGGTGGTCGACGTGCTCATCGACCGGGGCCCGAGCCCCGACGACTGGCGTGCCAGCGCCCACCGCGCCGGGGAGACGTAGGTCCGCGTTCCCCACCTTGGGGTCAACCTGGAGGGCAAGCTGACCGAACTGGATATCAACCCGATGATGGTGCCGCCCGCCGGACAAGGTGCGGAGGCGGCAGATGCCCTAGCGGTGTTTGGGGTTTAATGATGCGGCTTTTTCGGTGGCTACTTAAGCTGTTTTCATGGCTAAGAAGGAGCCGGCAGCCGTCAACGGAACCGGCACCACCTCCCAAGACGATCGTCACGCTCCTGGTTTTTCCCACAGTGGCGGAAGACCTGGTGCTCGACGTGCCCACCCAGGCCGGTGACGACAAATACTACACATCCTTCCCTTGAGAATTCAGATCTGAAAAGGTCAACCAGGCGATCACGGTCGCCGAAGACTGGCTCGCAGACGTCCTGGGCAGCCGAATCATGTGGAACCCGGTGCGGGTAATCCACTCTCGGCGAGACACTACGGAATGGCGCTCTCGAAACATCTACTTGATCAAAGATGAAGTCGATCTGTTGGGGCTACCCTGTACCGATGACCACATTTATCTGGCGTTTGTCCGGGTAATGGGCGGCTACGCCGGTGGCACCGGCTACCAGGGTGGCAATGCCGGCTACGCCATGGTTGGAGACATTTACCTAGAGGCCGTCTGCGAGTATCCGGAGCCCACGGCGGGGTCCACGTTGTTGGGTCACGAAGGGTGGCCTCGGAACTCGTATAGTTTGGCGGGCCAGGCCAGGGCCTTCATCCACGAGGCGTTGCATGGCCTGGGCCTTCCCCACCCGGACGGTTGGCCGGAAGGAAACCAGTCGGACTGGGACGAAACTCTGATGGGGAACTGGTGGCTCTATCCCCACTTCGCCAACGCAACGGGCCTTACGCAGAGAGAGATTGCAAGGGCCTTGGAGTGGACAGCCCGCGGCTGACGGTACCGCGCCCCGGGCAAAGAGCTTGCACCTGGGCCACCGCCGGGGTAGAGTGTAAGCGTTCCGGACCGAGGGCTTCAAGGACCGGCTCACCTTGGGCCACGTTCAGAAGGACCTTGCGAGGGCCATCGGGGGTTCTTTCGTCCCGTTGGCAACGTGACGGCCGACCCCCATCTAAGAGGCGCCCTGTGAACGAAACACGCCGGCTGGCTACATTTATCGCGGGTACGAGTTACACTGACCTGCCCGAGGCGGTGGTAGAGGCCACCCGGGTGTACATCTTGGACAATCTGGCCAGCGGATTGTTGGGATCTAACACACCTTGGGCGGAAATGGTGGGAAACCTGGCCCGGGAGAGCGCATCCTCCGGGCCCTGTTCAGTCATGGCCCAAAGCTGGACCACGTCACCTTCCTACGCCGCCCTGGTCAACGGCACCATGATCGGCGGCTTCGAGACCGACCACTCCTATGGGCCCGGCTCGTGCCATCCCAGCGCCGCGGTGTTTCCGGCGGTCATGGCCGTGGCGGAGCGCGACCACCTGGACGGCGAGACGTTCCTTACGTCGGTAGCCCTGGGATACGAGGCTGCCTGCCGGATCGGCCTGGCCGCCACCCGGGCGGTGGAGGACGTGGCCGGTTTCCACGGGCCGGGCACCAACGCCCCTTTCGGTGGAGCGGCCGGGGCCGGCAAGGCGCTTGGCCTGGACGCAGACCACCTCACCAACGCTCTCGGTATCGCCGGGTCCCACGCCGGGGGGGTGCTGGAGTTCGCCCGAGAGGGCGCGATGACCAAGCGGATTCACGTCGGCCGAGGCGCCCAGATGGGACTGGAGAGCGCCCTGCTGGCCGCCAAGGGATTCACCGGGCCATCGACAATTCTGGAGGGAGACCGAGGCTACCTGAAGGTGTATTCGCCCACTCCCAGGCCGGAGGCGGTGGTGGAAGGGCTGGGGCAGCGATACTTCCTTCTGGATGTGTCGCTGAAAGCCTACGCCTGTCACGGGTCTTTTCACTCGGTGGTTGACAGTGTCTGCCGCTTCAGGGCGGATCACCCTATCGGACCTTCCGACATGGAAAGCATCAAGGTGGCTGGGATCGAGCAGATGATGGAAGCCCGGTTCACCAGCCGGGAGCCGGCCACCGTATTGGGCGCCCAGTACAGCCTTCCCTTTTCCGTGGCCATCGCCCTTTGCCGGGATGCCGGTGACCCCCTAGTCTTCAGCCAGGAGACGCTGTGGGACGCCCAGGTCCGGGAGCTGGCCCTGCGGATCGAGCTTGAAGAGATCCGCCCCGGCCAACCCCTGAGCCAGGGGGGGCGAAGCGATTTCGGCGAGCCCGGCGGCCCGACTGCCGAGATAACCCTAACCGTTTCCGGGGATGCCCATTTAAAGGGTACTCATAAATTCTTGGCTGCGGACTGGAAAGGCGCTCCGGCCAATCCTTACACCTACGAAGAGATGTCCCAGAAATTCAGTCGTTACGCTATTACCTTTTTACCCGCCGCCCGAATTGAAGAAATCATCACCCGGGTCCGGGCGCTGGAGCGGCAGCAGGATATCAGAGAGTTGACCCGGTTGCTGCGGGCCGGCTCAACCATCACCGCTTGACCTTCCACCTTTTCGAAAGGAATAGCCGGACCCGAAGACCACGGGCTCCCCAGCCGAGATCCGGTGGAGTGACAGCCGCCGGGCTTGTAGCCGATAATGGAGGCGTGACTCATGGCGGTAACCGCTCTGGAGATCAAGTCCCAGCAACCCTACGCGGATGGCATGTCTTTCGGCGACGTAGGACCCTGCGAACTAGTGAAAGCCGAGGTCCGATTCACAGTGGACCCGGAGCACCCCGCAAACGGGCTCATAACCGATTTGAAGCTGGCGCCACGGGACACCGATGGAAAGGTGTCCTTCTCGGCCGATTTCCAGATGGTCCGGCCCGTCGACCCGCGGCAGAGGAACCGTCGCGTTTTCCTGGACGTACTGAACCGGGGCCGCCAGCGGGCGCTACGATACATCAATGACGCGCCCGAAAACCTGGACTCCAGCTTGAACCCGGGCGGCGGCTTCCTGATGCGCCAGGGCTACACCCTGGTCTGGTGCGGCTGGCAGCACGACGTGTCCAACGGCCCTGGCCTGCTCCATATCCGGGTCCCTCGCGCCGTCACTTCCGAAGGGCCTGTCTCGGGAAAGATTGCCGTTACCTTCCAGCCCAACGCGCCTTCGCAGACGCAACTCCTCTCCGACCGGAAACAGCGCTCTAACCCGGCCACCAGGCTAGACGACCCGGAGGCGGTCCTCACCGTCCGGGACCACGAATATGCACCCCTCCAGGTTATCCCCCGGGATCAGTGGTCCTTTGCCCGGGTTGAGGACGGACGGGTGGCGCCCGACGCCGGTTATGTCTACCTGGCCTCCGGGTTCGTGCCGGGAAAGGTCTACCGGGTGATCTATTCCACCCCGGCAGCACCCATCATAGGACTGGGAATGGCAGCCACCCGCGACATTGGGGCCTTCTTGAAATACGGGGCCGAGCAGGACGGCAACCCTTGCGCCGGCGGAATCGAGCGCGCCTACGCCTTCGGCGCGTCCCAGAGCGGCCGGTTCCTCCGGCACATGCTCTACCTGGGGTTGAACGAAGACGAGAGCGGCCGCGTCGCGTTCGACGGGATTATCGCCCACATCGCCGGAGGGCGGCGCGGCGAGTTCAACCTGCGCTTTGGTCAGCCGTCCAACGTGCTCGAGCACAGCGTCGGCAGCATGTTTCCCTTCTCCGACCTTGAACAGACCGACCCGGAAACCGGCCGCACCGGCGGGCTCCTTTCCAGGCTCGCCGCCTCAGGCAAGCTGCCCAAGGTGTACTTCACCAACACCGCCGCCGAGTACTGGGGCGGCCACGCGGCGCTGATCCACACCGATGTCACCGGGAGCCGTGACGTTGCTTCATCGGAATCGGTCCGAATCTACCACTTCGCCGGGACCCACCACTCCTCCGCCAAGTTTCCTCTGGGCGACATCGATCCGGCCACCAGCGCGCGGGGACAGCACGCTTTCAACACCATCGATTTATCGCCTCTGCTCCGGGCGGCGGTGTTCCACCTGGACCGCTGGGTGAGTCACGGGGAGGCCCCTCCTCCGAGCCGGCACCCACGCCTAGACGACGGTACGGCGGTGTTGCCGGAACACACAGCGACGGTCTTTCAGGGGCTTCCAGAGGTGGACTTCCCCGCCCACCCTCGCTACATCTGCCGGCTCGATTTCGGCCTGGAACAAGGTGTGGCCACGCGGCTGCCGGCGGCTGCCGGCAAGCCCTATCCAAATCTGGTTTCCGCGGTGGACCCGGACGGCAACGAGTTGGCCGGTATCCAGCTCCCCGACCTCACGGCCCCCCTGGCGACCCATACTGGTTGGAACACCCGTCACCCGGATATAGGAGGACCGGGGCAAACCATACCAATGATCGGCTCCACCATGCCATTCCCTCCAAACCGGGAGGAACGGGAGACCTCGGGGGACCCGCGCCCCTCCATCGACGAGCGTTACGCCTCCAGGGGCGACTACTTGGAACAAGTTCGGGGCGCGGCTAGCAAATTGGTGGACGAACGATACATGCTAGCGGAGGACGTGGAAACCACGGTCCAGCACGCAGCCGAACGCTATGACCTTTTCCGGAGCCGGCTCAAAGAGGTCCAACCAGCGAATGATTGATCCCGGAGGGTTTCAGCCCCCTTCAATTAGAATCCAATTCATAGAATCCAACTCAGGTCCCAGCGCGTGGATGAGCTGTTTGAAAGCCCTATGGAATGCTGATACCGCTCGCTTGGAAGTAACCTGGGAAGTCAGGATGGGCGCCCAATCAAAGATTGGGCCTTCAGCCCTCAGCCGATCACACAACCGGGGTTTCCCCGACCACTGACCGGAGGCCGGATGCTGGTTCACGTACTCATCCTCTACGACCGCAAGAGCGCCGCCATCGAAGCCCTCGCGGAGGCGGCAGCCAAGGGAGTGGAAAGCACCGGGATAGCCCGCGCCAATGTAAAACGCGTCGAGGAAGCGGACCGTGAGGACCTGCTGGCCGCCGACGGCCTGATGCTGGGTTCACCCAATTGGAGCGGGGTCACCGGGTCCCTGAAACTCTGGCTTGACGAGACGGGGGACCTGTGGGAAGAAGCCGCCCTCGCCGGCAGGCCCGCGGCGGCCTTCACCACCGGGTGGGGGCGTCACTCAGGCCTGGAAATGACCCTGCTCCAACTGATCCACTGGATGCTCGCCTGCGGGATGATTGTCGTCGGACTTCCCTGGTCGGACCGGATGCGCTACTCCGGCTCATACTACGGTGCATCCGCCACCGAGGGAGTCTCCGATGACGACCTGGCCCAGGCCCATGAGCTGGGCGCTCGCCTCGCTACCATTGCCGCCCGGCTCAACACCAGGTAGTTGCCCCAGTACGGCCCTGCCAGTGCTCCGCCCAATCATGTGACGAGGGTGATGGCCCTCGTTGATTTGGCCCCTCTAAAGCTGTTTACAAGGCAGTGCGCTAGCCGGGCCGAGGAAAGGGCCACCAGCCGGGGTAGTCTCGCAGCCGCAGGTGCCGGAACAGCTCCGGGTGGACCTCCATGGCCAGCTTCATCGCTTGCAGAACCGGTTGCCGGATGGAGAAGTGGGCCATGTCCGAGGTGCGCAATTTGAACAGGTGATAGCACTCCCGTAGGTTCATCTTGGCCAGAACGCGGCGGTAGTGGGCGTGGGTCACCAGGTATTGGGCGGCCACAGGCGAGTGGCGGCACACCTCCCGGTAGGCTTCCTCCGCCGGGCCTATTGCCTCCTCGAACCGGCCCGACAGGCCCGCCTCAGCCACCAAGTCGGGTACCCGATACCGGTGGGCCACGGTCAAGGGTTGGGGGACGTAGGACATCATCCGGTGCCGCTTGAACTCCCGGTAGGCCCCGTAGTCCAGAATGAACTCGAAAGTATAGTCCACCAGCTCAAACTCGCGCACCGGCGCGTCATGGGGGCCCAGGCCGACCACACATCGATTGACGATTTCCCGGCGCTCCTCCGGCGACATGTCCAACACCCGCTGCCATATCCGGTCATAACCCAGGTCCGTTTGCCGGTACAGCAAGGCCGCCGCCAGTTTCTCTTCAGCCTGGCCATCCCAATGGACCAACCGCGCCGACGGTCCGGGGCTCTTTTCATCCCCGCCGGAGGAGGACTCGGGCGCGGGGGAGATTATCGACAGGTGCTCCCAGGCCAGCGCCTGCTGGACGACGGGCGTTTCAGCCAGATAAGGGTTCGGCTCGGCGTACTTGATAAGCGTGGGGGTGATGTCCCGCGCCTGTTGCCGGAGGTCCCGCCCCAGGTCCTGCTCTTCGGCACGCTCCGACGACATCAGCTTGGAGATGGCGTGCTCCAGGACTCGGGCGTTGCTGGTCACACCCACGTTGGTCAAAGTGGCAGCCGGGAGAACGGCCCGGCAGTTGTCGGTGGCGCTGCGCCGCAGGCGCATGCTGTAGGCCCGCTGGCTCTCCCGCTCTCCTCGCGGGCTGCTGCTTCGAAAGTGGTCCATGAAGTCGTCGATCAAGCCGCGATATTCCTGGAACAGCCTACGGCACGTTTCATCGTACAGCCGGGCGAGGCCGGGGTGGACGTCAAGCTCTCCTGGGGAGTAGAAATAATCCGGCGGCATGAGCTGGTATCGGGACGACTTCTCGGTGTAGGACGCCAGACGGTTATCTTCCAGGGTGTCGCACGCCAGCCGGGAGACGTTTTCCACGGCCAGGTGGACCACCGCGTGCTCGGCGACCGAGGCGTGCCCGTACCCCAGTACCCATCGCTCGTGAAACTCGGCGGCTTTCTCCCGGCTGACCTGCCGGGCGATCTCGTCGAAGGGCTCCGGCCGCCGCGAGGTCATGGCGAAGGTCACCGCTATCTGCTCTTCGCTCAACTCGTGGGCGTCCAGAGGGTAGACTCGGCGGCCGTAGATTGGAGAGCCGTTGCCACTATCGGCCATTGTTGTAACGCGACCCCCTAACACATCGTGAGGCCGTTGCAAGCGCGTCCGTAAAGCTTGTCAGACAGTAATTGTCGAAGTGAGCACGGCCACACCTTATGTCAAGTGTTCAAGAAAAGCTGACCCGGCCACCGGTCATCCTTGCCACGAATGACCCCCCGTGTCATGAGCGGCAGGCGTTCAGCAGCAAGGTGACCGGGCTTTCCAGCAACTTCTTGATTTCCGTCAGGAACAGGGCCGCCTCGGCGCCGTCGGCCACCCGGTGGTCCACCGACAGTGTCGATCTCATGATCTTCGCCACTGTGATCTGCCCGGTCCGGACCACCGGCTGCTCCTTGACCGCCCCTACCGCCAGAATGGCGGCGTGAGGCGGGAAGATGATGGCCCCAAAACTATCGATGTCAAACGTCCCTAGGTTGCTGATGCTGAAAGTGGTGCCGGAATACTCCTCATTGCGCAGGGTGCCGCTGCTGGCCCTGGCGATGAGGTCGCTGCTGGCTGCCGCGATCTCCAACAGGCCCTTGCTTTCGCAGCCGGCTATTCCCGGCACGATCAGCCCGGCTTCGAGGGCGACTGCGATGCCGATATTGATGGAAGGGCTAATCAGCAAGTGGTCGCCCTGGAAGGAACTATTGAATCTGGGATGCCGTTGCAGGGCGACGGCACAGGCCTTGATGATGAGGTCGTTGACGCTAACCCGGTTTTCGGCGGCCACGGCTCCATTGAGGTCCCGGCGCAGCTCCGATGCCTTGGTCATGTCCACGTCGACGACCAGATAGAAGTGGGGGGCCTCTCGCTTGCTGTCAACTGTCACCCGGGCGATCGCCCGGCGCATTCGGGAAAGCTCCATCCGTTCGGCGCCGGGCGTCCCGGCTCCGGCTTCCGGCCGGGAAGCAGCTTCCGGCGCGGGCGACGTTTCCGAATAGCCCATCACGTCGTCCTCGACGATCCGCCCGCTTTGACCAGTGCCGGTGACCAGAGACAGGTCGATGCCCCGCTCCCGGGCCAGGCGCCGCGCGATGGGTGAAGCGCGGGCTTCACCCACCGGAGTCGTTGATTCCGAGGGCCTTGAAATCGCCTCTTGTCCCCTTATTGCGACGGGAGGTTGAGGCGGTATAGCCTCCGGCCCGGCTGCGGCCAAGAGACCTTCCGGCAGGGCCTCATCCGGCCCTGTGATCACGGCGATGAGGTCTCCGACCGGAATGGCGGCCCCCTCTTGAGCCACGATCTTCCGCAGTACCCCGCCGATGAAAGCCTCAAACTCCACGGTGGCTTTATCGGTCTCGATGTCCGCGATAACTTCGCCGCGGGCCACCACATCTCCTTCCTTCTTGTACCACCGCACGACAGTGCCCTCACGCATGTCGTAGCCCATCTGGGGCATGACGATCGACGTCGCCAATGCTTCCTCCTGCTGAAACGTCCTGAATCCGTTTGCGCCGGCGAGGCCTGACTGGGGCCGCCGGCATAGGGATCAGTCTACCAGCTAACGTTTATTTTTCCTACCCGCCGGGCGGGTGGGATGAGGGGTCGACTCCTCCAGCGGCTCGAAGTTACGAGGGGGAAGGATTTGGGCCGGGACGGCACCTCTCCGCGAGGCTCGCGGGGCGTCCGGCTGGAAACTCCGCTCTTCCTGACCCGAAGGTAACCCCATTGAAGCCCTCAAATAGGCTTGAAGAAGGTCGATGCGAATTCACCCCCACTCCAACTCTCCCCCTTCGTAAGGGGGAGAGGACCAGTTCCTTCCCCATTGCGAAGGGGGAGAGCTAGATTGGGGGTCCTATGCAAAGCGCACTCAATCATAATCATATCGGGACGCTGGAAGCGGCCGTCGCTCGGCCTCCAAGCGCGTTCTAACGGCTGATGGCCGGGCGCCAGCCGCCTGTTGTTACTTCCACTGCCGGCCACGGCGTCAGGGAGGCGCCTTGGCTTCTAGAGGATCACATCATTCCATTGATGAGTTTTTCCGCCTGCTCCTTGGACAGCCCCAGCGGACGGTGGGCCATGGGGACGCCCTCGTCCAGCACGGGCTCCCAGTCTTCGAGAGTCTTCGCATCCGCGGCGCGGAAGAAAATTCCCGTATAGATGGTGTCGTCCCACACCTTTGCTTTTTCGCAGGCGGCCTTCCAGTCGGTGGTGTCGTGGCCTTCGTCCTCCAACTTCTTTACCCGGCCTTTGAAGAAGGCGTGGGTGTTGTCCGGGTTGAACGTGACGCAGGGGCTGAGAATGTCGATGAGAGAAAACCCCCGGTGCTGGATCGCCAGCTTCATCAGTTCAGTAAGGTGCTTCACATCGCCGCTGTAGCCCCGGGCAACGAAGGTGGCACCATTTATGATTGCGTTGGTGATAGGATTGATGGGCAATTCCACGTTGCCGAAGGGAGTACTCTTGGTCTTCATCCCCTGGTTGCTGGTGGGCGAGACCTGGCCGGTGGTCAGGCCATAGATCTGGTTGTTCATGACCAGGTAGGTCAGGTCGATGTTTCGGCGTGCCGTGTGGGTCAAGTGGTTGCCCCCGATGCCATAGCCATCGCCGTCGCCGCCGGTCACAATGACGGTCAACTCATGGTTGGCCAGCTTGGCGCCGCTGGCCACGGCCAACGCCCGGCCGTGAAGCGTGTGCATGCCGTAGGAGTTGACGTAACCGGGCATATTGGAGGAACACCCGATACCGCTGACGGTAAGAATCTCATGCGGCCGGAGCGCCAGGTCGGCGCAGGCCCGCTGCAAGCTATTTAGGACCCCGAAGTCGCCACAGCCGGGACACCAGTCGGGATCGGCGATCCCCTTGAAGTCCCTGGCGGTCAGCGGGATGACCGGTTTGCCTTCAGGCACATTGACGACAGTTGCCATATATCCTCACCTCCTTAGGTACGGACTTCGTGATAAGGCACGTAATGGTCGGTCTTGCCGGCCAGTTGCTCCAGGACGCCGTCCACAATGTGGTGGGGCATGAAAGGCTCGCCGTCGTACTTGCGAATGTTCCCGTCCACAGTGAACCCGGTCTCACCCCGCAGATAGCGGAAGAATTGACCGGAAAAGTTATTCTCGACAATGATGGTCCGCTTCGCGCAGGAGAGGATACTGGTCACGGCATCCCCATGGAAGGGGACCATCCACTTGATCGGAAGGTGGTTGACCGTCACCCCTCGCGCTTTCAGCTGCTCCACCGCGTCCTGGATGACGCCGTAGGTGGACCCCCAACCGATGAGGGTAACCTCGGCATCTTCGGGGCCGAGCAGCCGGGGAGGCTCGATGCTATCAACGGCGTTCCCGAACTTGCGGGCCCGTTTCTCCAGCATCTTCCGGCGTTTCCGGGCGTCGGTGAACTCATCGCTGAGCTGCGTGGAGTCTTCGTCGTGCTCGTCGGTAGCGGCTATGTAAGTGTGTCCCTCAAGGCCCGGAAGGGCCCGGGGGGAGATCCCGCTTTCGGTGATCTTGTATCGCAGGTAGCCATTGGGCGCCGAAGGTTCGGTTATGAGTTCCCCCCGGTCGATTTTAGGACGCAGATCGACATCGTCGGCATCGACGCTGAATCTGCCTTCAGCGAGCAGCAGGTCCGAAATGATGATACCGGGGCATTGGAACTTGTCAGTCAGGTTGAACAACTCGATGACTGTGTTGTAGGAATCCAGAGCGTCCATGGGGGCGACAATAAAGCGTTCGAAGTCCCCCTGGCTGGCGCCAAGGGCTTGCCAGAGGTCCGCCTGCTCGGTTTTGGTGGGCAGGCCCGTGGAGGGGCCACCCCGCTGCACGTTGATGAATATCACCGGGATCTCCATCATGGAGGCGCTGCCCACCGCCTCGGTCATCAAAGAGAAACCGCCGCCGGAGGTCGCGCACATGGTGCGGCAACCAGCCTGAGCCGCCCCGATGGCCATATTGGCCACGGCGAGTTCGTCTTCGACCTGCCGCACCATGATCCCCAGGCTTTGGGCGTTTTGGGCGATCCAATGGAGGACCCCACTGGACGGGCTCATCGGGTAGGCCACGTAGAACTTCATTCCCGCGGCAGCGCCGCCCATGGCCAGGGCATCGTTGCCGGACCAGACTGCCAACGGCTTGTGTCCACTGGGGACCGGAACCGGGAAAGGCTCGTAGTTGGCTCTGACGAAGTTGTATCCGACCTGAGCCACACCGACGTTTTCATCCACCACCCGCTGGCCCTGCCGCTGGAACCGCAAGGTCAGGCTGTCCTGGAGGATTTGGAAGTCCAGACCGAGCAGGGCCGCGACTGCCCCGACGGCCACCGTATTCTGAGCCAGCTTGTTCCGGCTCTTGGTCACCTCTGCCACGGGAATTGGGCATAGTTGGACGCCTTCCCGGGCCTCGCCGGGTTTCACGAGATCGCTGTTGTAGACCACCCGGCCGCCCGTCCCCATCAGCCGCAGGTGCCGGTCCATGCTGTCCTGATTCAGGCAGAGCAACATGTCCAACCCGTCACCGTGGCTATTTATATTCCGGTCCCCCACCCGAAGGGTGAGGAATATGTGGCCGCCCCGAACGATCGATTGGTAGGCATTGTAGGTGCTGAGGTGGAGCCCTCGGCGGACAAATATCCTGGCTAGAATATCCCCGGGGGTTGCGATTCCCTGTCCAGCCTCGCCTCCAATGCCCATTGCAATATCAAAATTGCCTGAACCCATATAGCTCGCTCCTATTCCCGAACCGCTCCCAATTCCATCCCCGGCACCTCTTTAGAGGTCCAGGACCTTCGCGACAATTGTAGTGGTGGGGATGCCGTCCTTGGCACTCTGCTTCCAGTCTCGGTGGATCCTGGCTTCAGAATCCGCCAGAACGCAGCGTGAATCCAAAAAACTAAATAAGGAGACAATCACGCCGTTGAAATCTTGAATCCAGTATACCGCCGCACAATGGTAATAACAACGTGTTGCCGCTTTCCGTCAAATTCAGTCAAATAGTGTCCTCTTTACGTCAGGCACGGTGATGCCTCAGATACCCCGCAAGCTACATGTGGATAGCCCGCCCCTGGGCGTCCAGCGCCGCCTCTTTCAACATCTCCGAGAGGGACGGGTGCGGATGGACCGCCCAGCCCAACTCCAGAGTCGTGCCCTCCAGCAACCTGGTTACAGCAAGCTCGCCCAACAGCTCGGTAACCTCAGGGCCAATCATATGGCCACCCAACAACTCCCCGTATCGTTCGTCTACCACCAGTTTGACGATGCCTTCGCCCTCGCCCATTGCCATGGCTTTTCCGTTGGCCCGGGCGTTGTACCTCCCCACCTGGACATCGTACCCATGCTCCCGGGCCTGGGCCTCAGTCATGCCGAAACTGGCTATCTGCGGCTGGCAGTAGGTGGCCCGGGGCACCATCGTATAGTCCAGGGCCTGGGTCTCCATCCCTGCTATGTGTTCAACGGCCGCCACCCCCTGGGCCGAAGCCACGTGGGCCAGGGGCAGTTTGCCGGTTACATCGCCGATGGCGTACACCCCCGGCACGTTGGTACCCATCATGTCGTCAATCTTGATGCCGCCGTGCTCCACCGCGATGCCCAGATCTTCCAGACCCAGACCCTCGGTGTTCGCCTGCACTCCAACAGCCACTAGTACCTTCTGGCAGTCCAACGCCTGCTCCACCCTATCTTTCTCTAGCTTAACTGTTAGGCTATCGGACCCGGTTTCAACTCCGGTGACGGTGGTCCCGGTCATAACTTTGATGCCCTGGCGAGAGAAACTCCGCTCCAACAATGGGCTTATCTCCTCGTCTTCATTGGGCACCAAGCGGGGCAGAAGCTCAACCACGGTAACGTCAACGCCGTACATCCGGTAGAGGTAGGCAAACTCCACGCCCACCGCACCACCGCCCACGATCACCATGGATGAAGGGAGCTCGCTCAGGACAATGGACTCCCGGCTGGTGATGATTCTCTCTCCGTCGACAGGCAGAGGGGGGATGGAGCGGGGCCGGGAGCCGGTGGCCACGATGATGTTCTTGACGGTTATCTTCTCGCCTGCGGGGGATATTTCGATCGCCCCGTCGCCCTGGAGCGTTGCCGAGCCGACTATGTGGTCTATTTTGTTCTTGCGCAGCAGGTAAGCAACCCCACGAACGTTGCGGTCCACCACTTTCCTGCTGCGGGCCACGGCCACGGCGTAGTCGGCATGGAAGTTGTCGAACTGGAGCCCGAACTCCTCAGCGCGGTGGACGTAGGAAACAACCTCCGCGTTCTTGAGCAACGCCTTGCTAGGTATGCACCCCCAGTTGAGGCAAACACCTCCCAGGGCTTCCCGCTCGATGATGGCGGTCTTTAGCCCAAGCTGCCCCGCCCGGATGGCCGCCACGTAGCCGCCGGGACCAGCGCCGATTACCGCCAGATCGTAATTGGAATCCATCTACACCTTTTGGGCATGTGATTCGTGCGCCGCCTGGCCCGTGAGGCCGGCGCCCGGTTCAACCCGGATACGCATTATACAAGCAGCCTTGAATCAGACACAAGAATCGTGTTGCCGCCGCAATGCGGAGTTGCCATCGATATCTGCCTCGGCAGCAGCGCTCTGCGTGCTCCAGGCCACGCAGGACGGGCAAGTGGAGCAGGTTGGATTTGAGTCACATTGATCCATGCCGGTGACTCTTACTACCTGGCGCCGCCGATTATCTCCGGGGTTATGTCAAGGGTTCCGCACATCGTACCGCCGGCAGGCAGGCCAATTGTGTCCACAATGGGATTCTGATATGATTGAGTATGAGCCGCGCCAGGCAAGAAGGAGCGCCATGAGAGTAGGACCATTCGGTATCCCTGAATTGGTAATCATCCTCTTGGTGGTAATGCTGATATTCGGCGCCAAGCGACTTCCTGAGATCGGCTCATCATTGGGCCGCAGCATCCGGACGTTCAAGAGCGCCGTAACCGGCGAGGACGAAAAACTCGGAGAAAACATCCAAGCGGTCCAGCCCAAGACCAGCGACGACCAGTCGTAGCTTCGACCACTGCCATTTCTCGCCCGCATAGGGCCGGGACCCTCTGTAAACGAGGGCTGACGCTGGAAGTACGGCCACCTCTGGAAAACCCCTGCAGCCCCTCCGCCAGAGCAGCCGCCTGCCCGGCCCCTACCCATAGCCTATTCAATAACCCGCTTCTGTGGTTCGACGTCTCTCCACGAACGGGGAGAACCCGTTGGCCTTGAGCTTGCCGAAGGAGCCTGAATGGCCTCCGCCGGAGTTGCCGGAAGGCCCCTGCTCAGTCCACGCGGGTAGCCGGTGTGATAACTCGCGATGACGAGTGCCCACGGCCCGCCAGCCGGGCCAGCAAGATACCCACCTCATACAGGGCCAGCAATGGCCCCGCCACCAGGGCTTGATTGAACGGATCGACTGTCGGTGTGATTACGGCCGCCATGATGAAGGCCACCAGCAGCCAGTAGCGGCGGAACCGCGACAGCATCCGGGCGCTGACGATGCCCAGCCGAGCCAGCAGGTGCATCACCAGCGGAGTCTCGAAGGCGATCCCCAGCCCGAACAGCAGCCGGATTATTTGGCCAACCGTGCTGCTCACTCGAGGCTTAATCTCGATTATGCCGCTGCCATGGCCGATCAGGAAACCGAGGAGCGGCGGCAACAAGACGAAATAGCCGAAGACGACACCGGAGACAAAGGCCAACAGGGTGCCCGGCAAGAACACGATCAGGTAACGTTTTTCCCTGCCGGTGAGGCCGGGAGCGACAAATACAATGATCTGATAGAGTATCACTGGAGAGGCCAGGACAAATCCAGCCACCATGGACACTTTGATGCTGGTGCTCAGCGTCTCAGTGAGTTCCACGGCGATGAGGTTCACCTCGGGTCCCGGCCGCACCAGCAACTCCACAACCCTTTCCCAGAATGGGAAAGCGATGGCGCTGCCGATTACCAGCGCCAACACCGAGATGAACAGCCGGCGCCTCAGCTCAGCCAGGTGCGCCAGGATGGTTTGCCTGGGCTCACTCATCACTCGCCTCGGACGGCTTGCCTTTCTCCTGATCTCCCGGGTCCTCCTGGTCCTGTGGCGGTAGTGCGGCTTGGGGTGATGAGTCCCGTGGCGCTGGGTCCCGAGTGGGAGAGGGCTGGTTTTTCAAATCCAGGTTGGCAGCGGCCGCCACATCCCCAAAGGTGCGCCGTATGTCGCGCATGACCTTCCCCGCGGTTTTGGCCATGTCCATGGACCTGCTGGGTCCCAAGACCAGGAAGGCTACCAGAAGAACAATCCCCATCTCCAGCGGCCCGACGCCCATGAAGTTCACGAAGACCTCCGCAGCCGCAAGGGGCAGACAGGTCCACAGGCTTCCGGGGCCGGCATGGCCCACCGGGGCGGGAGCGCGCAGCCTAGCTCCTCCAACATTTCCACCACCCGGCAAACCGGAAGCCCGACGATGTTGGCGTAGCAGCCTTCCCAGGACTCCGCCGGGTGCAGCACCGGGTCCTGTACCGCATAGGCGCCAGCTTTGTCCATCGGCGTACCCGAAGAGATGGACGCCTCAATCTCGGCGTCGGTGAAGTTGCGCAGCGTGACATCGGTGGTCATGCCGCCGGTCAAGCGGCGTCCCAAGGCGGCATCGACCACCGTAACCCCGGTGGTCACCTGGTGCCGGGTGCCCCGTAGCTCCCGCAGCATCCGGCCGGCCTCGGCGGCGTCCGCTGGCTTTCCCATCGCCTGGCCATTGAGGACCACCAAGCTGTCGGCGCCGATCACGTAGCCAGTATCGAGGTTGGTGGCCGCGGCCAGGGCTTTGTCTAATGAGAGACGAGCTACGGCCGCTCCGGGCGTCTCGCCGTCGTGAAGCTCTTCGTTGATGTTCGCCGGGGCCGCGCGAAACGGCAGGCCCATCGCCGACAAGAGTTCCCTCCGCCGGGGCGACGCCGAGGCCAGCACCAGTTGCACCCCCGGTCCGTCGTATGACAGGAGCGCCACGCACTCCACGTGATGGGTCTGGGGGAACATGTCCAGCGGGATGACCCGCTCCAGCGTGTAAGGGCCTTCACAGAGGAGCCGCAAGTCCCGGGCCAGGGTCTCCGCGTCGCAGGAGACGTAGGTAACCCGGGGCGGCGCAAGCTTTATCAGGCTATGCAATGCCTGGGGCTGACAGCCGGCCCGAGGAGGGTCCAGGATCACCACATCGGGCTTTTCGGCCAGCCAGCCCAGGACATCCTCGGTTTTCCCCAGCGCGAATTCCACGTTCCCAATGGAAGCCGTGTTTTCTTTCGCGTCGGCCACCGCCGCTGAGGATTCCTCCACGGCGATCACCTTCTTAACGTAGGGCGCCAGCAGAATAGCGAAGGTGCCCACCCCGGCATAGGCGTCCAACAGCACCTGTTCAGGATTCAGGCCCAGCCAGCGCCGCAGCACCCGCACCACCTCGGCCGCCTGCTCTATGTTCACCTGAAAAAAGGATGGAGATGAAACTCGGAAGGACTTCCCGTCAACCGAGTCCAGGTAGCTCTTTTGTCCGGTGGGAACGGAGATGCTTCGACCCAACATGGGCGGCTGGACCAAGAAGTCGCCGGTCTCTTTCCCGGAACGAATGGATAGCTGGGTGGTCTCGCCGCAGTTGCCCTGAAGCTGGGCCAGGATATGGTTGACCCCGGAGTGCATCAGCATGCACTGGTCGATCCGGTTGAACCGCCGCGTTTCGCGATTCACGAAACCCAGGGCGCCGGCCCGGCCAACGGTGAATCGGGCGTGGTTGCGGTACCCGTATTCCTGGGGCGAGGGTATCACCTCTGAAACCGGAGGGCCGGTGAACCCGCCCACGCGAATGAGGGCATCCACAACCTTGTCCCGTTTGGCGACTAGTTGGGCGGGGTAGCTGAAATGCTGCCACTGGCACCCGGTGCAATCGCCGTAATAGGGGCAGGGCGGTTCCACCCGGTGCTCCGACGGCTCCAACACCTCGACCACCCTGGCGCCGACGTACTTCCGGCGCACCCTGGCAACTTCAGCAATCACCCGCTCACCGGGGATGCCGCCGAAGACGAACACGTCCCGCCCCCCCTCATGAGCCATGGCTTCGCCCAACCGGCCCCAGGAAGTCAAGCCCAGGGTAATCCTCTCACCTTCGGCGACCTGTCGTTTAGTTGCTTGCATCCTTTCAGATACTATAAAGGAAGACACCTAGGAATCCAAGGCGGAGGGGCTGCCCCAAGTGCCCTCCCTAGAAGCGGTCAGCGGTCAGCAACCAGGGTTGGGTATGGGAACTGATGGTTGATAGCTGATAGCTGCCAACCCGATATTGACCACAAATTAGCTGAGGTATACACTGGTCCGAAAGCCCGCCGAATCCCGCTGGCAATCCGAACATCTAGCGTTAATTGGAGAACAACTTTTTCTGGAGGACGGCAATGGCGGAACCCATCGAAGTTACGGAATCTAACTGGGACGATCAAGTGCTTAATTCGGAGTTGCCGGTATTGGTGGACTTTTGGGCCGAATGGTGTGGGCCCTGCAAAATGATCGCCCCATCGGTCCACGACATGGCAGTGGAATATGATGGCCAGCTCAACGTGGGCAAGCTGGACGTTGACAGCAATCCCAGCATCGCCATGAAATACGGCGTGCGCAGTATTCCAGCCCTGATCTTTTTCAAGGATGGCAAGCCGGTAGACCAGATCGTCGGCGCCGTGCCCAAGGGCAGGCTCAAGAACAAGATCGACGCGGTGCTTAGCAGCTAACCGGCTCGCCTCCAAAATGGGGGAGTGGATGGGGCCCGGTGGCCCTTGCGGACTTCAAATCCGTTATGCCTCGTGAATAGCGGGGTAGGTGGGTTCGACTCCCTCGCACTCCCGCCAACTTTTCCAGGCACGAAACCATCAAGAGACGCCACTGGCAACAGTGGCGTCTCTTGATGGTTTGTTAACACTTGGCGGCTCACTGTTAACAAAAGTGTTAACAACGCCC
>CAYOAF010000094.1:0-5151 GCA_964401855.1 uncultured Dehalococcoidia bacterium | reverse complement strand
CGCCAGCTACCTGGCCTACGGCGTGGGCGACATACTGCGGAGCGACTGCTGGAAGGACGGCATCACCGGCGTCAAGAAGCTGGCGGTGATGTGCGAGGGTTTCGGCAAGAACTGCGAAGTGCATACCTCCACTACCGCCACCGGAAACGTGGCGGCCCTGCAGATCGTCCTGTCGATCAAGAACTGCGACTACTACGAGTACCTGCTCCAGGGGGCGCCGGTGTACAAGTTCGGCATCAACGAAGAACTGAAAGTGGACAACGAGGGCTTCGCCCACGCCCCGTCAGGTCCTGGCCTGGGGGTGACCTTGGACTGGGACCTCCTGGACAAGCTGAAGCTGGAAGTGCTGACCTGAGGTATTTGCGGCGCCCGCCCCTCATTGTTTTTATTGTTTCAACGGAAGACACCTCGTCCGCCCTGGGCTGGTGGGGTGTCTTCCTGTAAATCGCACGGATAGGGGTCCGCTTCAAGACATAGGGCAAATAGCATACTCAAGCCCGGCGTCTAATACAATTACTGCCGGGGCCGTGCTAAGATGTGATGCGGTGAGAATGGTGGACGCAGCGTTGAGGGCGGCCAATGTATTGGCGCCGTTCTGAACCGGCACCTCCGGGGCAAGGCCACCTACCGCTTGCTGCCCTCGATGACATTCAAGGCCCTCGCCCGGCTCGCTCAAGCGCCTGACGGACACTGGCGAGGCTCCGGCGCCCAGGGGCGTAGCGTGGCCGTTCGGGCCGGGTGACCGGACGATGATTGGAGTTGATATGCACTCTGAAACGGTGTTGATTCGGGGCCCTCGGGTCATCGATCCAAGCCGTGGAGTGGACGAAGTGGAGGACATCCTGGTCCGGGACGGCAAAATCCTCGCCACCGGGCGGATTGCCGCCGGGCAGGTGCCGGAGGGCAGCCGGATCATCAAAGCCGGGGGCCTGGTGGCCGCGCCGGGCTTCATCGACATTCATTGCCACCTCCGGGAACCCGGCTTCGAGTACAAGGAGACCATCGCCACCGGCACCCGCGCTGCCGCCCGTGGGGGCTTTACCACCGTCTGCTGCATGCCCAACACCGAGCCGCCCATCGACAATGCCGCCGTGGTGGACTTCATCCTACGCCGCGCCCGGGAGGACGGGCTAGTGCGGGTGTATCCCATCGGCTGCGTCAGCAAGGGCCGCCATGGAAAAGAGCTGTCCGAGATGGAGGAGCTTGCGTCCGGAGGAGTGGTGGCCTTCAGCGACGACGGCGACCCGGTCTACGACCCAAACCTGATGCGGCAGGCCCTCGCCTACAGCGTCGACCTGGGGCTGCCCATCAGCAATCACTGCCTGGAGCGCTCCTTGGCGCCGCGCGGCGTAATGGCCGAGGGCTGGACCGCGACCCGGCTGGGGCTGGCGGGCATCCCCGCCGCCGCCGAGGAAGCGATGATAGCCCGGGACATTTCATTGGCTGAGCTGACCGGAGGGCGCCTGCACCTGGCCCACATCAGCACCGCCGGGGCCGTTCCCATGCTGCGCCAGGCCAAGGAGCGCAGCGTAAGCGTGACCGCCGAGGTGTGCCCCCACCACCTGACCATCACCGACCAGTGGGTCCTGGGCAGCCGGGGAGCGGAGACGGGGGAATCCGGGCCTCTTTCTTACGATACCTCCACCAAGGTCTTTCCTCCATTGCGAAGCCAGCAGGACGTGGACGCGCTGGTGGAGGGCCTGGCCGAAGGGGTGATAGACTGCGTCGCCACCGACCATGCTCCCCACGAGCTGACCAGCAAACAAGTCACCTACCAAGATGCGGCCTTCGGCATCAGCGTGCTGGAGACGGCCCTAGGGTCGGGGTTGCGGCTGGTGCATCAGGGCCGGTTGCCCCTCGACGTCCTGGTGGAACGGCTAACCGCCGGGCCGGCGCGGGTACTGGGTCCTGGATTCACCGATCTTGCCACCCTGCGGCCGGGAACTCCCGCGGACATAGTTCTGTTCGACCCGGACCGGGAATGGGCCGTCGACCCCAAGGATTTTGAGTCCAAGGGCAAGAACACTCCCCTGGAAGGAACGACACTGCGAGGGCGTGTGGCGCTCACCATGGTGGAGGGCCGGGTGGTGTTTGACGAGGCATCCGGCGGAGGTGGAACCGGCGCTCCAACCGCGCATCCGGTGGCCGAGGGACAATAGCTGATGGCCGGCAGCGTGCCCGAGGCCAGGCAGGCGTACCTGGTATTGGAGGATGGCACAGTCCACCCTGGAGAGGCCTTCGGCGCCCACGCGCCGGGCTACGGGGAGGTGGTTTTCAACACCAGTATGACCGGGTATCAGGAGGTGCTGACCGATCCCTCCTATGCCGGGCAACTTGTCACCCTCACCTATCCCCTGGTGGGGAACTACGGCATCAACGATGAGCACTTCGAGTCCCGCCGCATCCAGGTTGGGGGTCTGATCGTCCGGGAGCACTGTGACCTTCCCAGCCACGGCCTCAGCCGGCGGACGCTTCACGAATTTCTCCTGTCTCAGGGCATCCCCGGCCTCAGCGGAGTGGATACCAGGACTATCACCCGCCGTCTGCGCGACCGGGGGGTGATGATGGGTATCATTACTCAGGACTCTCCGGAGTCCGCCCTGGCCCGGCTGGCGGAGACGCCCCCCTACGGGGACGTGGACTTTGTCCGCACCGTCACCACCGAAGAGAGCTATCATTGGGTGGACTCCCCGGTCGCGCCGGGCGTGGAGCTAAAGTACCGGGTATTGATTACCGACTGCGGAGTGAAGTACAACATCCTGCGGCTGCTGCGGAAGCGCGGATGTGAGGTGATCACTCTACCGGCCACCACTCCCCCGGAGGAGATGCTGGCCCTCAACCCCTCGGGCATCCTCCTGTCGCCGGGGCCGGGAGACCCTCAGTTGCTCGGCTATCTGGTGGACAACACGCGCAAGCTGCTGGGCAGGGTACCCGTCATGGGCATCTGTCTCGGGCACCAGATCGTGGCCCGGGCCCTGGGCGCCGATACGTTCAAGCTAAAGTTCGGCCACCGCGGCGGCAACCACCCGGTCAAGGACCTCGGCACCGGGCGGGTTTACATAACAGCCCAGAACCACGGGTATGCCGTCCGGGCTGATTCCCTGCCGCCGGGGCTCGAAATCTCTCACGTTAATCTGAATGACGGCACCATCGAAGGGCTCCGGCACCGGGAGATGCCGTTATTCTCCATCCAGTACCACTCGGAAGCCTCGCCGGGTCCTCTGGACAACGAATACCTTTTCGATGAGTTTATTCAGCTCCTGGATGACGCCGCCGGTTAGCCGTGAAAACTGGAGCTAATGCCCATGGCAAACAGTGAACGACGCCAGGAGACCCGTGGTATGCTATTCGCTGTGCAATCTTTCTTCTGCGGGAAACCGGGGTCTTTGACCTCGATGGAGAGTGCTTATGGCTGACTGACCCACACGCAAGAAATCTTTCAGCGTCCACACTATCGGAGGTTATTATCTATATGTCTTCTTTCGCCATGGTGTTGCTGGAGGATGGGGTGGAGATGGAGATTCCTATGGACCTTTCAGGTATTATTTCTTTTTTGGATCGTGAAGTACCCTATTTTTCTTACCGAGGGCACGGGTTTTCCCTGGCGCCCGGTAAAGCGAAGCTGGGCAGCCGCTGGGATGTGGTGGTTGAACAGATAGACTATGCTAGAGAAGGTCCGCCCCTCACCCCGGTGGGGCGGATCGTACTGGAAAAGCTGGATGACAGTAGCGTCCAGTTCAAAGTCCCGCCCAGGGTCGAGCAGAGACATCCTGATATTCTCCGTTGCGACCAGGACGGCCGGGTCTTCGGGTCTTTCATTTTTCAGACCCTAAACGCGATGGGGCGTCACAAGCTGATCGACCTCCCCGGCATTCTTCCCACGGCCTAACGGCTGGGCCGAAGCGAAGAGGTGCATCGAGGGTGGGGCCACGGAGGTAAGCATCTCTACAAGGCCGGGAAAGGTGCTGGTCATCGGCTCCGGGCCTATAGTCATAGGCCAGGCTGCGGAGTTCGATTACGCAGGGACACAGGCGTGCAAGGCTCTCAGGGAAGAAGGGGTTACCACCGTTCTGGTCAACTCCAACCCCGCTACTATCATGACCGACCAGGGCATTGCGGACCGGGTCTACATCGAGCCACTGACCGTCGAAGTTCTGGAGCGAATCATCCAACGGGAGCGGCCCGATGGGATCCTGCCGACACTGGGAGGGCAGACCGGTTTGAACCTCGCGGTGGCCCTTGCTGACGCGGGTGTCCTGGAGAAGCAGAACGTGCGCCTCCTCGGCACCCCGTTGGAGACCATCCGTAAATCGGAAGACCGGGACTTCTTCCGCAGTTTCCTCCACGAGATCGACGAACCCGAGCCGCACAACGTATCGGTATCCTCGATGGAAGAGGCCCGGCATCAGGCCCAGGAGATGGGGCTGCCCCTGGTGGTGCGGCCGGCGTACACCCTGGGCGGCAGCGGCGGCGGCGTTGCCAACACCTGGGAAGAGTTGGAGGCCTTTGCCAGCAGCGGCCTGGCCGCCAGCCCCATCACCCAGGTCCTCCTGGAGCGGTCTCTGGTCGGCTGGAGAGAGATCGAGTATGAGGTGATGCGGGACGGCGCCGACAACTGCATCACCGTCTGCAACATGGAGAACCTGGACCCCATGGGCGTCCACACCGGGGACAGCATCGTGGTCGCGCCCAGCCAGACCCTTACCGACAAAGAGTATCAGATGCTGCGGACCGCCAGCTTGAAGATTATTCGCGGCCTGGGCATCGAGGGCGGGTGCAACGTCCAGTTTGCCCTGCAGCCCCATCCTCAGGTGGCTGAAGTCCTGGGGCTCACCTGGGGGGCCGAGTCCTCCTATTACGTAATCGAAGTCAATCCCCGGGTCAGCCGCAGCTCGGCCCTGGCCAGCAAGGCCACCGGCTATCCCATCGCCCGGGTCGCGGCCAAGATCGCGGTGGGAAAGCGGCTGGATGAAATACCCAACGCCGTCACCGGCATGACCAAGGCGGCGTTCGAGCCGGCCCTGGATTACTGCGTGGTGAAGATCCCTCGCTGGCCCTTTGATAAGTTCCCCAACGGCGACCGCCGCACGACTACCCAGATGAAGGCCACCGGCGAGGTCATGGTCATCGACCGGTCCTTCGAGGCAGCCC
>CAYOAF010000093.1:0-24055 GCA_964401855.1 uncultured Dehalococcoidia bacterium | reverse complement strand
CCGGCCCTGCCTTGCAAATTCGGGCTATTGCGCCCACACAACTGTTCGGGCTCTCCCGGGGAGGAAACGTCACGACCTCGCTGTCGAACGGTCTACCTGAAACTGGGACCGAGGCTCACACGGTCTGTCACGTCTATATTGCAAGATACAAGGCTCAGGACGAACGGGAAAGAGGCCTTCCCCCCGTTCGTGGTGAGCTTGTCGAACCACTTTTTGAAACAGCCTCTAGTCCATCAGGCCATGGAACGGGAAGACCTCTTCCTTGACGGCGGCCACGCTTTCCCCGGCGAACCACCGGGCCTCTTGCCGAACGTGGGCTGGGACCTCCGGGGCCACCCTGTCACGTAGTTGGCCAACCCCGAGTTCCCGGGCAGAGCCCTCGGGCACCCGGTCGGGCCACTCCACATCCAGCATCACCCCGTAGGCCAAGGTCCAGGAACGGGCCACGGCACTCAAATCGTAGCCGCCACCTCCCAGGGCCAGCCATGGGACCCCCACGCGGGAAAGCTCTTTTACCGCCTCCAGATACCCTCGGGTCGTCACCTGCAGGTGTGTTAGAGGGTCGCTGTGGTAGCTGTCGATACCCAGTTGGGTAACCAGCACGTCCGGAGCAAAGGCCCGCAACAGCGGTGGAACTATGTCCAGGAAAGTTTCAACGTAAATCTCATCATCGGTGTAGGGATAAAGAGGCAGGTTGACCGAGAACCCTTTGCCGGCGCCCTCTCCCGACTCCAAGACAAACCCGGTGCCCGGAAACAGGAACTGCCCGGACTCATGGATGGAGACCGTCAGCACCTGGGCGTCGTCGAAGAAGGCATTCTGCACCCCGTCCCCGTGGTGGGCGTCGATGTCAACGTAGGCCACCCGCAGCCCTTGCTCCCGCAGGTACTTGATGGCCAAGGCCGGGTCGTTGAAGACGCAGAACCCGGAAGCATGGCCCATCGCGGCGTGATGCAGGCCTCCGGAGATGTTGAAAGCAACATCCACCTCCCGGTTGGCTACCATCTCCGCCGCCAGCAGGGAGGCCCCGGTGCTCAAGGCTGCCGCATCATACATCCCCGGATAGACCGGGTTGTCCCCTTGTCGGTGGAAATTGAACCGGCTCGGGTCGCAACCACTGAGGCCCAGGCTCAACCTCCGCACCGCCGAGACGTATTCGGAGTGGTGCAGACGCCGCAACTCCTCTTCCGTGGCCGGACGTGGCGAGACCAGCAGTGAGTTGTTCCCGTCGAAAGCGCCATAGGCCTCGAGCAACTCGTAGGTGTACCGAAGGCGTTCGGGTTTCATCGGATGGTCCTGGCGCAGCTCGTGCCGTGACAAGGCATCCTCATAGATGAAGGCGGCGCGCCGCATCAGCCGGCCCCTTGGTTCACCTGGTTCAACTCGGCGATCATCTTTGTCCAATGGGTTCCGCGCCAGTACAGGCGGCGGCATCCGGGGCACTCCATGAACTTGCAGTGGTTCCGGAACACATATGGGGGCACTGGCTGGCCGCATCCTTCTTGTTCAGCGGACGCAACAGTTCGTTGCACCGGACACGGTGGGGGAAGTTCCAGTCCAGCTCAAGCTTCAAGTCCCGGACCAGCTGGCGCAGCTGGCTCCTCAGGTCATCGGCCTCTACCCTTACCACCCGCATCTGTCCGTTCCGGGTGGCGCGCCGGTGAGCGAAACCGGCATCCCGGGTCACCAGGATCCGGCCGTCCCGCAGGGCAATTCGCACCAAGTCATTGTCATCGCCACCCCTCAGAAACAAGGTATCGTAACCCATCACCCGCAGCCACGTGGCCAGCCTTCCTACGTTGACGTCAACAACAAAACGAGGAACTGCCGCCATGAAATAAGCACCTGAGCGGGTTACACCGCCACGGACGTATCGTGGGAGCCAGGTACGAAGCCATCCCTTTCAACATTTGGAGTCTATTGAAATTCACCCTCCTGGTCAAGGATCGACGGCACAAGCCGTTTCTCCTCACTTCGCTGCCTCGTCCCCGGCATGGATTCACGACCTGGCCTGCCCGGCCGCCGAGCGTGACAATTCCCGGTGGAGTGAAATTCCTTGAAACTCGCCTGGGCAACACCTATGCGCTCGCCAAGGTGTTCGAGTATATTCCCATCATAGCGTGTAACTGGGATAGGGCTTTTGTATGGAATTGGTGACAATGGGTGAAGCTGCCCAACGCATGGGTGTCTCCGTAGACACTGTGAGTCGGCGCCTCCACAGGGGCGAGTTGGCGGGCCGCCTTCAACCAACACTTCAAGGCTTCATCTGGTTGATCGAGGTACCTGAGCGGTCTGGCTCCGGTTTGACCTCGGAAGCCGAGGCCGCGGGTCCGGCATTTGCACCGGCGAGTACCCCCGCCGGTGTCGCCTTGCCCGCCGGTGGGGTCCGTGCCCTTCGGAGGTTGATGTACGCGCTCATGCATGAAAACAACGCCAGAGACCGGCCGCTAGAGTCCAAGGACTACCAGAGCGAGCGGATGCACGTCCTTTTGCAGCAGGTCTTGAACGTTCCTTCACCGCCGGGCTAGTAGCGGACCGGGAACGCCGGGCCCCGGCAGTAGACATTGGACTGGACGTGTAGCCGACAAAGGACAATTTCGAGGTCCAGCCAACCAGGCAGGCCGGCGAAACGGACAGGGCGTGACCGGTAAAGGCGGGGCCGAGGTAAGCAAAGGTTCACCGGAGTCAGACGGCATCTGACTAGACATTAGGGCGGGCCACGAACTCGCCGGGAAACAGGAGATCAACGATGTTAAACGGTTTCGACCCATCCCTCGAAGAGAGACTGAAAATGGCCGAACAGGCTGAGCAAGAAGTAACGCGGCTCCAGCCACTGGCTGCTGAAGCCCCTTCGCTTCGGGCCGAACGAGCGCGGTCGCAACGGCAGGCGCAACGGGCCCTTACCAAAGGGGCCGCGATGGAGCAGGCAACGGCGGCGGCGGCGGCGGCATCTCAGAGCCAGACCAAAGTGCCCCACCTGCTGGGTATCGCGGCCAGGGCCGTGAATGAACTCTACGGCGCGTTGAAGGACATCGAATCCCATCGCCAGGCTGCTCTGCAGGCTCTGGCCGTCGCGGACCGCGTGGACTACGAGATCGAAGTTGAAGAAGGAGAAGAGCACGAACTCTCCCTGGACCGCGATCCCAGAGGTCTGGCCTACGCACTGGCAGGCCGCCATGGCGATAGTCGCGTCAAACGGCTACTCGAGGAGCTGGACCCCGGCTTCAGCCCCCTGTTCGGATGCAATCTGGACGACCCGGTGTACCGCGACGTTGCCGACTTCGTTATGAATAGAGCGGTGCCCGCATCACCGCCGGCACCGGCGCATGCACCGGCTCCTGAGCCCACCCCATCCCCGTCTGTGATAGCGGCCATCGACGAATAGCTTCGAATTTCCGGCTCTTACCCGTAAGTGGATGGGTTCCTGGCGCCGCTTCCAAACAAGGTGGCACCAGGGACCCATTCCTGCCTCCGGTCGCTGCCAGGAGGCCACCAGGACTGCGCTACCGGCCACCAACACCCTGGAAGTGGTACCCCCGCGGTGAAACTTGAAGAATATTCCCCAAAATACCAGAACGTCCGCATGGAACGGAAGGACGGAATCCTCCGGGTAACCCCCCCCATACCGACGGTAGCACTCTGCAATGGAGCATGGCGCCGCATCATGAACTCCCGTAGGCCTTCCACGACATCGGCAGCGACCCAGGGAACCGGGGGGTCACCATGACTGGGGCAGGCGAGGCTTTCTCCGGGCCCCCGGCGATGCTGGCGGACACCTCAAGAAGGCTGCTGGGTGACTAGGACGAGATATACCGAGACGGCCAGCACCTGTTGGCGAACCTACTGTACATCAAAATCCCGACGGTCAGCGCCATCAACGGCCCGGCCCTGCACTACTCCGAGTTGCCCCTGCGTTGCGACATCGTCCTGGCGACGGAAGATGTTACGTTCCAGGACTCCGCGCATTTTATCAACAGCCTGGCCCCCGGAGATGGAATGCATGTCGTGTACCCGCGGCTGCTGGGCCTAAACCGGAGCCGGTATTTCTTCCTGACCGGCCAGACCATCGGCGCTTCCGAAGCCTTGGAGCTTGGGCTGGTCAGTGAAGTGCTGCCTCGGAAAGAGCTGTTGCTCTGGGCCTGGACCCTGGCGGAGCAACTGACCCAACAATCAGACATGGTGCTTCACTATACCCGGGTGCTCATGACGCAAAACATAAAGCGCCAAATGCCTGACATTCTAGGGTACGGGCTGGCGTTGGAGGGAATGGCTTCCGCGGACAGCCTGTCGGGAATGAGATGATGTTGAGGGCGCCACCGGCCGGCCCCGACGGGGCCCCCCATCTACACCGGGGTTGAAAAGCGGGCTCTTTTCTGGCAGTATAAATCAATGAAGGTTGGGGCCTTTGACTTGCACGAACCGGTACCCGAACTGCGCGAGCCTCACGTTTTCGCTATGGTGCGGCCCTGGGTGGACGTGGGGAGCGTCGGCACTTTGACCCTGAATCAGCTGGAGCGTTTTCTAGGCTCCAAAGAGCTTGGCAGGCTGGCCCGGCCGGGAGTTTTTCTTGACTTCACCCGCTACCGGCCCACCATACAGTTGACGGAAGGGCAGCGGGAGGTCAAGGTCCCCAACAGCATTATTCGCTACGCCCAGACGGAAAACGGGCCTGATTACCTGTTCTTCCATCTGCTTGAACCCCATTCCAACAGCGAAGACTACACCGACTCTCTCCTGAAGCTTGTAGAGCATTTCCAGGTCAAGCGGTATTGCCGGTTGGGTGCAATGTACGACGCAGTGCCCCACACCCGGCCTTTGCTGGTAACCGGCTCGTTGGGTTCGGTCCAGCAAAACAGGCCGGTGCCCCATTTCAAAGCCCGCGGCAGCACCTACCAGGGGCCGACAACGATCATGAACCTGCTCTCAGAGGGGCTTGAGCGGTCCGAGGTAGAGACCATCAGCCTCATGGTGCACCTTCCCCAGTACGTCCAACTCGAAGAGGATTACGCCGGGACTTCCCGTATGATCGAAGTCCTGTCCTCGGTATACGACACCATACCCCAAGACCTGGCCCCGATGCGGCGCGGCCAGCGCCAGTACCGGGAGCTAACTGTCTCCGTAGAGCGAAATTCGGAACTGAAGGACCTGGTCCAGCAGATGGAGGCGTACTACGACGCCCAGCTGGACTCGGAGGAGTCGGGAGCCGATGAGCCGGAACCCACAGCGAAGCTCTCCCCCAATATCGAGAAGTTCCTCAGCGAGTTGGGTGAGAGCTTCGGCTCCAACGACGAGGAGTAGCCCCGCGGCGAAGATGCCAGGGTTTCACCAGCTGATCTCGAAGCACTTCAAGTGGATGGCTGGGTGATTCTGCGATCAACGGACTCCTCGCGAAGCGTCGGGGAAGCCTTTTCTTGCCAAAGAATGCCCCCCTGACCCCCCCCCAGGAAAACCCTCGGTGGTGCAACCTGGCGTCTGATTCTCCTTGCCGCTCCCTACTGGTTATGCTAGACTCCGTGGCACAACAGGAATCCGCCGCCTCGATGGCGGCATATGGACATCTGCCGTGGCTTCTGAAAGCGAATCGCCCCAAGGTCTAAGGGGCGTTATCTTTTCCGGCATGCGGCCCACCGGGATGCTCCATCTGGGCAACTACCTGGGAGCGTTGCAGAACTGGGTGCGGCTGCAGCAGGAGTACGACTGCATCTACTGCGCCGTGGATATCCACGCCCTGACCACCATCGAGGGCACCAAGGAAACCGCCGAGATTCGGCCCAACATTGAGGAGATGGTGCTGGATTGGCTGGCCGCAGGGATCGACCCGGAAAAGCACATCATCTTCGTCCAGTCCCACGTCCCTGAGGTTATGACCCTCCACACGTTGCTCAGCATGGTGACCCCCTTGGGCTGGCTGATGCGGGTGCCCACCTTCAAGGAAAAAGTCAGGCAAATGCAGGAGACGGAAGAGAGTGTCAACTACGGCCTGGTGGGCTATCCGGTACTCCAGACCGCGGATATCATCCTATACAAGGCCGACACCGTTCCCGTGGGCAAGGACCAGGTCCCCCACGTGGAGCTGGCTCGGGAAATCGTCCGTCGTTTCAACAACCTGTTCGGCAAGACCTTCCCCGAACCCCAAGCCAAGCTCACCGAAGACCCGCTCATCGTCGGCCTGGACGGTCAGGACAAGATGAGCAAAACCCTGGACAACCACTTGGAACTCGCCGCCGCCCCCGGGGAAACGGCACGCAGGCTAATGACCGCCTTCACCGACCCGCAGCGGACGCGCCGGGATATCCCTGGCCGCCCTGAGATCTGCAACATCTACTCGCTGCACCAGCTTTTCAGTCCAGCCGGAGAATCTCCCATTGTTTACGCCGAGTGCACCACCACCCAGCGGGGCTGCGTGGACTGCAAACGCCACTTGGCCGCCAGCATCAATGCCTACTTGGAGCCGTTCCGGGAACGGCGCCACGAGTTCCAGGCCCGCCCTGGGTTCGTCCGTGAGGTGCTGGAAGTCGGCGCGAAAAGGGCCAGGACAATCGCCACCCGAACCATCGATGAGGTCTATCAAAAGATGGGGTTAGCCTAGTGGGCAGCCGTCAGCATTCAGCTATCAGCGTTCGGCTTTCAGAAATGAAACTGATCTCCGAAAACTAAAGGATTCGCGTAACGTGACCCAAATTCCCCCGGACCAGCTTCCGAAATCGCGCTCGGGCTGGCCCGCCATGGACGTGGCCTTGGAAGCGGCTCGTATAGCGGGCAGCATCCTCCGGGACCGCTTCCGGACGGCCAAGCAGGTCAGCTTCAAGGGCCCCAGCGACATAGTCACCGACGTCGACCTGGAGGCGGAGCGGGCGGTGTTGGATCTGCTCCGGGATGAGTATCCCGGCTTCGGTATCCTCGCCGAGGAGTCCAAGCCCATCGAGTCGGACTCCCCCTACACCTGGGTTGTCGACCCCCTGGACGGCACCCGCAACTACGCCAATGGCATCCCCCACTTCTGCACCATGGTGGCCCTGGCCCGCGACGGCGAGCCGGTGCTGGGCGTAACCTACGACCCGGTGCGCGAAGAGATTTTCGCCGCGGAAGAAGGCAAGGGCGCTTTTCTCAACGATGAGCCCCTGTCGGTCTCCGGGGGCCGACAGTTGGGTATGGCCGTGCTCTGCTGCGACCTGGGCTACGTGGACGAGAAAGCCGGAGTGGCCCTCGACTTGATCCGTTCCTTGTGGCCGGGGTTGTTGAGTCTTCGCCTACTTGGCTCGGCGGGCCTGGGGTTGGCCTACGCCGCCGCCGGCCGGGTGGACTTGTACTTCCACCACTCCCTGGCGCCCTGGGACATCGCCGCCGGTCTGCTGCTGGTCAAGGAGGCCGGAGGCATGGCCGTGGACCGGCAAGGCCGTCCCGCCAACCTGCGGACCCCCAGTGTCATTGCCGCCAACCCCTTCCTGGTAGACCGCTTCCTCCGGGCGACAGACGGGCACCCATGGCGAGACGTGTAGGCGGCTTTTCGCTCACCTGCACTGGATTTTCCGGCAGCCTCCATCTCACCAAAATCGGCAGCTACAGAATAACGCCAACAGGGTTCGACGGCACCGGCTCATTCGCCTTCGACGGTGAAGGCACGTTGGTCTTTACCGGCATCTGCCTAGGTTCATATGAAGCGGCTTCGAACACCGCCGTCCTCAGCCGCGGCCATCACTTCCACCAGTGAGTTGCCCGCGCCTCCGCCCACGGCCCTGGCGTTGCCAGGCCCGAGTGGCTAGCCGGGATGGGTATCCGGGACCCCCACCACACCGGCTCGCACCAGCTCCTCCACCTCTGCACCAGAAAAGCCACCTTCCCTAAGGATTTCGACGCTGTGCTCTCCCAAGGCCGGGGCCCGGCGGCGGATGCGTCCCGGAGTCGCCGACAGCTTCACCGGGATGCCGATGTTATGTATAGTTCCTAGCTCCGAGTCCTCCATATCGACCTGCATCTCCCGGGCCTTCACCTGAGGGTCCTGGTACACCTGCTCCATGTTGTAGATGGGCCCCGCCACCACTCCCGCCTTTTCCAGCAGTTCCAGCCAATGGCCGGTGGGCTCTTGGCACAATGTCCCCGACAAAAGGACATCCAACTCCGTCTCTCGCGCTTTTCGGTCGCCGGTGGCCTTGAACCGGGGGTCGGCAATCAGCTCGTCGCGTCCGACGGCCCGGCAAAACCGTTCCCAGATGGGTTGGGTTGCGGCCCCGATGTTGATGTAGCCGTCCCTGGTGCGAAAAGCCTGGTACGGTGCTGTCAGCCGGTGGGCTGAACCTAGCGGCCCGGGTATCTCTCCGTCAACGAAGTAGACCGAGGACTCCAAAATTGTGTAGCTGATGCCGGCCTCCATCAGAGAGGTGTCCACCAACTGGCCTTGGCCGGTCCGCAACGCGTGGATGTAGGCGCAGAGGACACCGTTGGCGGCCAGCAACCCCGAGGAGATGTCGGTGATGGGCACGCCTACTTTCGCCGGCGGGTTCTCCGGGTGGCCAGTGAAGCTCATCAAGCCACTCATTCCCTGGGCCACTAGGTCGAAGCCGCCCCGGTCCCGGTAGGGGCCGTTGCTGCCGAAGCCGGAGATGGAGCAGTAGACCAGGCTGGGCTTCAGCTTGGCCAGATCCGGGTACCCCAACCCCAGCCGCTCCATCACCCCTGGACGGAAGTTCTCAACCAGCACGTCGGCCCGGGTTACCAGCCGGTTGATTACCGCCCGGCCTCCTCCGTCCCGCAGGTCCAGGGCCAGGCTTCGCTTGTTGCGGTTCATTGCGAGAAACGCTGCCGACCAGCCTTTGACGAAGGGCGGGCCCATGCGCCGGAAGTCGTCGCCGCCGTCGAGTTTCTCTATCTTGATGATGTCGGCTCCCATGTCCCCCAGGAGCATCGTGCACATTGGTCCGGCCAGAATCTGGGATAGATCGAGCACCACCACTCCCGAAAGAGGCATGGCGCCGGAGTCAGATGTCATGCTTGTCACCGCCATTCAGTTGAAGGTACGTTGCCGGGGCCCGGTTACCGGAGCAGCACGCCGGGCTTCTCTTCCAGGTATGCCTTCTGGAAGCCGCCGGACAGCAGGGTCATGGCGTCCATATCCCAGTCGAAGGATAGGACTACCGAGCGGTCAAAGGACCCGGCCAGCAGGCGCCGGCCGTGCTGAGCCACAACACTCTCGGCTTGCCGGAAGTCCAGACTCGCGTCGTCCAACCCGGACCGGTTGCACACCATCATCGGTAACCCGGTGTCGATGGTGCGTTGCTCCCACTCGCCGTCGGGCGCGCAGGGGCCTGGTCCCCAGGAGACGGGCGACACCAGCACCTGAGCCCCTTTTTTCTTCAGTTCCTGTGCCACGTCGTTCCGGTAGCTGTCGGCGCAGACCAGTATCCCGACCTTCAGCCGGCCGGCTTCCACCGGGCTTATTTCCATACCGGGGCTAGACCAGGCCTCGGCCCCCCGGAGAGGTTTGATTTTGCGGTGCTCGCCCACGATCTGCCCGCGACGGTCTATCACAAACACCGTGTTGTAGAGTTTATCCGACTCCCGGTCCCGCTCCGGGTGGGAGAGAAAAACGAAAATGCCCAACTCCTCGACCAACCGGCAGAAGTCTTGCATCCATGCGTCGGGTTGAGGGAGGATCCAATCGGTGCCGATCCGCTTCATGAACAGGTAGCCGGAGACCCACAGCTCCGGGGTAATCGCCCAGCCGGCCCCCTCTCGGGCGGCCGCCTTCACCGCCGATTCCAGCAGCCGGCGGTTGTGCTGGATGTCGCCGGTGACCGGCGCCAGGTGCAGGAGAGAAACCCGCAGTTTGCTCATCGCAGCAATTATACATTCCGCCGGCGTCCCGGTTCCATCCGCCCGACGGCCTTCGGTGGCGTTCCGCCGTCGAGGGGAGGGCGAAGCCGGCCCGGAGGCACGTCAGCTTCATTCATCAAGCGGAGGCTCCCCTTGACGCGCCCGGGCAATCACCTCAGAATATAAGGGCGAAGGGCCTGCAAAGCCGTCGAAAACGAGGCGGCCCGGCGCGTTGCCCCGTAGTGTAGTGGTAACACGTCAGCCTTTGGAGCTGAAATCCCTGGTTCGAACCCAGGCGGGGCAGCCAGTTGTACTTATTTCCCGTTTCTTCCTACAGCGCTCCAGCCTTTGCGGCTTTGGCGTTGTGTATCGCTCATGATACGTTAAGAGACGGGTTATAAGCCCAGTGGCTACAAGCTGTGGGCTGGAGCAGTGGATGCCGGCCGTTGCGGGAGAAGGGCAACTCCGGTTTGTCGTCAACACCCGGGAAAACGAGTTTGGGCCGCCTCACGTCCACGTGTGGACCGGCAACGAAGACGTATGCCGCATCGAGTTGAACAGCGCAAGATTCATGGACGAGCCTCCGCCCGGAGAATACCGGAGCATCCTCCAAGCCTACAGCAGGTACGCTGAGGCCATTCGCAGGACCTGGGACAGCATACACCATAGGTAGGATAAACGCATGAGCGCAGTCCTGGTCAAGAACGCAGACCGGATGATGACCTCAGCAGAATTGCTTGTAGAGGGAATTGAGATTGCATTCGCCGACGGGTGCAGAGGATTGGTTCCCTTAGCAGAAATCCCAGAGGTCGAGGAGGGCGACAACTTTGACAGCGTTGATTTGCCGAACCCCTATGAGTTTGTTCTACGCACGTCCACCGGTGAAACAATCGAGTTTCCTTGGGACTTCGTTCGTCACTTCTGCGACGCTTCTTACCGGCCTAAGGTTGAGACAGTTGCATTGGTAAGCAGGCTGGCAATTGGTCTTAGGATCCGGCAGATGAGGGGTTCTGCCGGATTGACTCAGGACTCTCTGGCCAAGGCAGCGGATATCGGCCGGGTGACCCTGGTGCGCATCGAAAAGGGGGGGCAGTCGCCCAGGTATGAGACACTGGTGTCTCTGGCGCAAGCTTTCGGACGGTCGATGAGGGAGTTGGTGGGTGGTGGCGAGGATTCAGAATAGCCGTTTGCTTGATGCAGGGTAATCCATCCCAGGCGGTACTGTTTGGTTGGATCAAAGCCATAGACCGTTAGTGATAATGGAACGCATACGGGAGTGAGAAAACCCGAGCGGGCGAAAGCTGTGGCGGGGCGGCCTGCGGTGTATATTAGAGCTACATAGTAGTGAGGGAAGTGACATGTTACTGACGCGTCAAGATATGCCGGCCATCCCCGAGGAGGCCCGCCGAATTTTCCGGGAAGGTAAGTGGACCGACCGTACCAGCGGCCTCTGCCTTGGTTTCACCAACGCCGCCATTGCCATCTTGCCCCGGGACCTCGCCTTCGACTTTCTCCTCTACTGCCAGCGCAATCCCAAGCCTTGCCCCCTGTTGGAGGTTCTCGACCCGGGTGACCCGATCGTTACGGGCCTGGCCAACGGCGCCGACATCCGTACCGACGTCGCCAAGTACCGGGTAATGGTCAAGGGTGAGGTTGTCAACGAGCCCTCGGACATCATCCAATACTGGCGTGACGATCTGGTGACCTTCCTCTTTGGGTGCAGCGGCACCTTCGAGAGCGCCCTTCAAGGGGCGGGGATTGTGCCCCGCTGGCGCCAGGGGGAGGAATCCGGGACGGGCATCTACCGCACCAATATCCCCACCGCTCCCGCCGGACCCTTCCACGGGCCTCTGGTTGTCACCATGCGCCCCATACCCAACCACCAGGTGTCCCGGGCGGTGCAGGTATCCTCCCGGTTTCCCGGCCATCACGGCGCTCCAATTCACATCGGTGATCCCGCCGCTATAGGCATCGCCGACCTGTCGAAATCGGA
Source organism: uncultured Dehalococcoidia bacterium (assembly GCA_964401855.1). Lineage (GTDB taxonomy): Bacteria > Chloroflexota > Dehalococcoidia > Lucifugimonadales > UBA3495 > CAJWBT01. The sequence continues at coordinate 12,252 of CAYOAF010000093.1, read as the reverse complement.
GTGGTCGGCGGGTCCTGCGCTTCTGCCCGGAGAGGTGCCGGTATTCTGGGCTTGCGGCGTGACACTGCAAACGGTGGCCACCCAGAGCAAGCCGGACCTGATGATAACCCACTATCCCAGCCGTATGTTCATCACCGACATCCCAGCGGAACAGCAGGCAGTCCTGTAGTCCGTCCGGGGTCGTGGTTCCGGATGTCCTTAGTCATCAGGGCCATTCCATTTCAAATGGGGGTGGCCGCCTCCGCTTCCCGCGGCTGGCCGGAGACCCGCTCCGGGGTGCGTCCTCTCCTTGTCTGGTCTCTCCCTCTTCCCCATGGTGTCAAGAGCGGCTCGCCGTCCTCGCGTTGACTGCTACCTTTGCGCCGGCGTTTGACAGCGTCAGGGGTAGGTGTTAACGTTTTTTCACGGCGTACTATAGCTTCGGGCGAAAAAATAATTCACGACGGAAACACCGGCTGGGGCTCTTGAGCCCGGCCAGCAGACCGAAGAAATGCAGATTGAAGAGTTGGGCTGCGACCGTCCCGGCATCCAGCGGTACCTTGCCCCAAGCCACTGGGCACGCCACGGGGCCGGCGACTCCAACCGGGGCCTTGTTACAACGGCCATACCAAGCTGCAACCGGAGCGAACGGGTGAGGACCCATCGCTGTCGGTGTGGGCCATCTTTCAGCCGCGGAATTCCACGTTTCGCAAACTAGCATCGGGAGGCGTTATGGGAGAAATAGACGGCGGGCATCTCTTCGCCAAGGCCCTCAAACATGAAGGGATAGAGCACGTATTTACACTAAACGGCGGGCACATCTATGACCTGTACGAAGGCTGCGTCGACGAAGCCATCCAGGTCATCGACGTTCGCCACGAACAGGTAGCGGCCCACGCGGCGGAAGGCTGGGCCAAGGTTACCGGCAAGCCCGGCGTGTGCATCGTCACCGCAGGCCCTGGCGTCACTGACGCGGTCACGGGAATTGCCAACGCCTTCCAGGCCCCCAGCCCCATGATTGTCATCGGAGGTAACGCGGACATCAAGGAGCACCTGAAGGGTGGGCTCCAGGATTTCGACAGCGTCACTTTTTTGAAGCCGATAACCAAATTTGCTGAGCAGGTCAAAAGGACCGAACGAATACCGGAATACCTTGCCGAAGCCTTCCGCATGGCCACCACGGGCATCCCCGGCCCCTCTTACCTGGAGATTCCAAGAGACATCGTGCTTGGCAAGGTCGACGAGTCGGAGGTCAGGTATCCCCAGAGGTACAGGACCGAGGCGATGGTTTACGGTGACCCTGAATATGTCGCAAAAATGGTAGACATCCTCAAGACTACGGAGCGGCCCATGGTGCTGGCCGGCTCAGACATCTGGTGGTCCGGGGCCTCGGAGGAACTGCGCGAGTTCGTCGAGATGATAGGCTCTCCCGTGTTCCTGAATGCCATGGGACGCGGCAGCATTCCCGCAGGGCACCCCAACCTGGGCAACCTGGGGCGCCGCTACGGCCTGGTCAAGTCGGACACGGTCATTCTCATTGGCACTCCCATAGACTTCAGGTTGGGGTACGGCGCCGAATCCATGTTCCCGCAGAACCCCAAGTTGATCGAGATCATGATGGACCCCGGCAAGATAGGAATGAACCGGGACGTGGACGTCGGCCTAGTAGGCGACTCCAAGGCCATCTTGGGCCAGGTGATGGACGAACTCCGCAAGACCGGCTACAAGTCACCTGGAAACGCCTGGGTCGAAGAAGTCATGACCGAAGACCACGCGCTGAAGGCCGCCGACCGGCCACTGCTGAACAGCGACCAGACCCCCATCCACCCCATGCGGGTGATGAAGGAGTTGGGGGACTTCCTGGAGCCCGACGCCACGGTTATCGGAGACGGAGGGGACTTCGTCACTTTTGCCGCCCGGGCGCTTGGGATCAACAAGGCTGGCCACTGGCTGGACCCGGGGGCCTTCGGCTGCCTGGGAGCGGGCAGCGGGTTCGCGATGGCTGCCCAACTGGCCAGACCCGGCAAGCAGGTCGTCATTATCTACGGCGACGGCGCCTTCGGGCTAACCGGGTTCGACATCGAGACCTTCGTCCGGTTCAACCTGCCCATCGTCTCGATCCTGGGCAACAACGGGGCGTGGAACCAGGTAACCCAAGGCGTTCTCCGCCGCGGCGGGCGCGCCATCGGCACCTATCTGTCCCAGGACACCGACTACGCCAAGGTCATGGAGGGTCTGGGAGGCTACGCCGAGAGGGTCACAGACCCGGCCCAAATCGGCCCCGCCATCAAACGCGCCTTCGCCTCCGGCAAGGCTGCGCTGCTGGACGTGGTGACCGACCCTTCCGTTTCTTACGGGAACATGGCTGGCCGGTCAAGGCAGCAGCGCACTTACTGACGAGGGTTTCGTGGAAGTTCGGTTGGATTCCACCAATGGGGCAGGCCCAGCCTGGCGAGTATGCCAAACTGGGTCTGTTGTTTTGCTCCATATCCCACAGGCCCCGATGGCCTCTCGTCTACCGACGCCCGTTGACCAACCCGACTGGCGGCGGTTATATTAGGCTGCAGCCGAGGGAAAGGCAGAAAACTTCCAGGTTTGGGTGCGAGGCCGTCCCGAATGTATGCGTTGATCCTGGCCGGCGGCAAGGGAGAGAGGCTCCGGCCGCTGACCGATAATCTTCCCAAGCCGATGGTGCCCCTTTACGGCAAGCCCATCCTGGCGCACCAGGTGGACTGGCTGAAGGGTGCCGGAGTGACCGACGTGGTCTTCCTGGCGGGCTACCGCTGGGAGGCCATCCGGGACTACTTCGGCGACGGGAGGCGGTTCGGTATCCGCGCCCACTACAGCGTCGAAAAGACCCCGTTGGGCCGCGGAGGGGCCATCCGCAAGGGGTTCCGCCTGGTGCCCGAAGCGGAACGTACCGTGGTGGTGCTCAACGGCGACGTTGTCACCGCCGAACGACTGGAGACGTTGTTGGACCGGCACCGGGAGAAGCTAGCGGCCAATCCCTCCCATCTCGCCACCATCATGGTGGTCCCGATGATCAGCCCCTACGGCCTGGTGGACATGGACGGACAGGACAACGTGGTGGAGTTCCAGGAAAAGGCGGAAATACCCTACTGGATTAACGCCGGCATATACCTCTTGGACTGTCGCATCGCTCTCGAGCTGCCCGAATTGGGCGACCACGAGACCGAAACCTTCCCCCGCCTGGCCCGTGCCGGCAAAGTAGCGGCGTACAAGACCCGGGCCTTCTGGCAGAGCGTAGACTCTTTCAAAGACCTCCGGGAGGCGGAAGAGCGCCTGAACCTCCAGGACCCGGCGTGACCCTATGACAGCCGACCGCCGGCGGCTTCGAAGGCCCTCCACACACGTTGAAAAACAAGCATGACCGGCACAGTATCAGAAATCGCCGACAGGATTCGAACCAACGTCGAGCAGGTATTGGTCGGAAAGGAGGAGGTCATCGACCTGTGCCTGGCGGCCATCCTCAGCAGCGGCCACATCCTCATCGAAGATGTCCCCGGCATCGGCAAAACGACCCTGGCCCGCTCCCTGGCCGACTCGATAAATTGCAGCTTCGGCCGGATCCAGTTCACCCCGGATTTGATGCCCTCGGATATCACCGGCATCCATTACTTCAACCAGAAGACGGGTGAGTTCGAGTTCCGGCCCGGCCCGGTGGTCGCCCAGGTTGTGCTGGCCGACGAGATCAACCGGGCTACTCCCCGGACCCAATCAGCACTCCTGGAGGCAATGGCCGAACGCCAGCTAACTGTCGACACCGCCACCATTCAGCTGCCCGCCCCGTTTTTGGTCATCGCCACTCAGAACCCGATTGAGCTGGAGGGCACCTTCCCGCTACCCGAAGCCCAACTCGACCGGTTCCTGCTTCGGTTGCGGTTGGGCTACCCGGAGGAGTCCCAGGAAGAGAAGATGCTGTCGCGGTTCCAAACGGCGGATCCGCTGGCCGGCCTTCAACCGGTGGCGTCCGCCGATCAGGTCCTCGGTTTCCAGTCCGCGGTGCGCGAGGTTCACTTCGATCCGGTGCTGCGAAATTACCTGGTCCAGCTGGTGCAGGCCACGCGGCGCCATCCGGACATCGAGTTGGGCGCAAGCCCCCGGGCCAGCTTGGGCCTTTACCGGTGCAGCCAGGCCCTGGCGGCGATCCAGGGGCGGGAATACGTGTCCCCCGACGACGTGAAGCGCCTGGCCCCTCATGCGCTGTCCCACCGCATGATCCTCAGGTCCCAGGCACGGCTGCGGGAGCGCACCCAGGAAAGCGTTATTCACGAGCTTCTTGACCGGGTTCCAGTGCCGGTTTAATTACCTCCGCACCACATATACACCCAAGGCAATCACCGTGAAAATGGCGCTCAACGCGGGTTTGACCAATCCCGACAAAACCTGGAAGTCAGCCGGGTTGCCTCCTTTTATTGCCGCACTGACTTTTTGTAGCGAGCCGGGCGATAATGCAAATTTGGCAAGGTAATTAGGCTGGCGGCCGCCCGATGCAAAGCGATCTGTGGCTGCTGGTCAGCTCCCTCTTGGTATTCATAGGGCTGGTAGCCAGCCAAGGCCTCCTGCTGGTCGTGGGCTCTCTGGTCATCATCATCTGGCTGACGGCCCGGCTGTGGGGGCGCTACGCATTCCGGCGGGTGAGTCACGCCCGTTCCTTGCCCCGGCACCGGGCCTTCATCGGAGATTCCCTGGAGTACACCGTTACCCTCTGCAACGACAAGCTGCTGCCGCTCATCTGGGTGGACATCCAGGACACCTTTCCCGAAGGGCTTGAGCTGCCGGGAGCCAGCCTGCGGGCCAGCAGCATGGAAGGGACCAGGCAGCACGGCATCACCACGTCGTTGCTCCCCTTCCAGCAAGTGTCTTGGACTTACTCCTTGCGTTGTGCCGCCCGGGGGTATCACCGCATCGGACCAGTGCGCCTCCGCAGCGGCGACATTTTTGGGTTCAACGCCGCGGAGGCAAGGCTCTCCGAGACGAAGTCCGTGCTGGTATACCCCAACATCGTAGATTTAGGACCCCTGGCGATCCCCGCCGAACACCCGCTGGGCGCCGGCCCGGGGCAGTGTCCACTTCACCGGGACACGACCCGGTTCATGGGCCTACGCGAATACCGTACCACCGACCCGATGAAGCACATCGACTGGAAAGCCACCGCTCGAACGTCGAGTCTACAGACCAAGGTGTTCGAGCCGATAGTTTCCCTCAACGTGCTGGTAGCCCTAAATGCAACGACCAGCAAGCACCCATGGGAGGGCACCAACCGGCGCTTGTTCGAGCGGGCGGTAACCGTCGCGGCCTCGGTGGCGGAGCATGTCTCCCGGCGAGGCTACAGTTTCGGGGTGATCAGCAACGCGGTCGCCTCCTATTCAGGCAAATGGCTCAGCGTCCCCGTGGGAGCTTCCGCGTCTCAGCTCACTCTGGTGCTGGAGGCGCTGGCGATGGCCGGGCCCTACGCGGTGACCTCATTGACCCGGGTGCTGCAGTACGAGCGGGACTCCATGCCACCGGGGGCCACAGTGGTACTGGTTACCTCGGTAGTCACCGGCATCCTGGCTCAAGATGTGGCGGCGATGAAAGAGCGCGGATACCACGTCTTGGTGTTGTATGCCGGTGACGGTGGGCCCGAGCTGAAGTTACTGGATGTCCCCGTCTTCCTGGCGGGGCCGGCCCTCGACCCGTTGGAGGATAATGAGCGGCTTCTGGCGGACTAGCACCACCATCGGGGTAGTTCTCTTTCTGGAGACCTGCGCCTTCTACCTGGTCATATCCGTGGTCAGCGCCCTAGTCGGTGAGACCGGCGCCGCTCTGTCCTTCTGGTTGGTTTTTGTAGCCCTGTTGTGGGCTTTCTTGCTGTCCGTCTACCTGCAGTCTCTTCCTCTTGCTCGCGCTCTCCGCGGTGCGGCCGGGCTGGTCGCCAGCACACTTTCCCTGCTGGTCTTGTCTCAGTTGAACTCCGGTCTGGGACCAACGGCGTGGGGTCACGTCGTTGGTGGAGACATCGAAACCGCCGTTGCCTTGTTCATGGGCCTTATCTTCCTGGTGCTGCTATGGTGGCGAGGGGTGACTCTGGCCCACGACGAGGTAAACCTGGAGACGGTGCGCGCCTCCTTCCAGTGGGGCCTGGTCGTGCTGTTGGCAGCGGTGATGTTGGGAAGCTTGGAATCGGCCATCGTGATCAGTGGATATCTGGTGGTGGGCTTCATAGGAGTGGGCCTCGCCGGCCTGTCCATGGCCCGCTTCACCTGGGAGGCCAAAGACTCGGCGGGGATGCCGGCGGCCTGGTGGGTTCCCATCGGAGCCAGCGTCGGGGGGGTAATCGTCCTGGCCCTGCTGATCAGTGCGGCGGGAATGGGCGGCCTGGACGACGTCACCCGGACAATTCTGAGATTGGCCAGTAGGCTGGGTTTCCTGGTGCTCAGTCCCGTCATTCTGGCCGTGGGATACCTGGCGGGTCTCCTCGTGGGTTTGGCCAACCAGGTCTCTGGATGGTTCGGCGGCGGCGACCTGAGTGGGCTGGTGAACATTGAGGCGGAGATGCGGGAGTTCCACGAACAACTGCGTGAAGAAGCGGGCGATAAAGGGCCGCCCGTCGTGCTGGTGATGCTCCTCAAGGGGGCCGCGTTCTCGGCCGCCGCTTTGTTGACGGGATGGCTGGTCTACCGTATCTTCCGCTTCCAACGTTTACGGAAGCAGACGGATGACGGCCTGGAGACGCGCGAGTCGATGTTTAGCTGGAGCAGGGCCAACCGGGACCTATCGGCGTTGCTGGCAGAATGGTGGAACAGCCTGCCCGTGGCTGGAGCCAGGAGGCCGAAGGGCGCCCCCGACCCCAACAATCCCCGGGAGTTCTACCATGGGCTGCTGGCGCTGGCCGCCAGGGTGGGCTGCCCTCGGCTGGAGTGGCAGACCCCGAGGGAGCACCAGCACGCGCTGCTGGGATTGCTGCCCCTGGAGCCGGTGGGCCGGATTGTGGATGCGTTCCAATTATCCCACTACGGCCAAGTGGCGGCGAACGACCGGGAGCTTGACCATCTGCGGCAAGACTGGTCGACGCTTAACACGTTCCTGGCGGGCGGCGGCAGCTAGCCTGGCGCCTTGGAAATGGCTTGATACCTGGTCCGTCGTCCCGGCGATGGACAAGAACCAGCTAAGACCTCTCTGGATTCCGGCTTGCGCTAGAAAGACGATCAAGGGAGGGGAATGTCGGGCAATTTAGCCGGTGTAGAGCAACTTACAAAGCAGCAAAGGAGCGTAGTGGATAACAAGTAGCGGGGCCGCTTTGTTTGCGTTGAATCATCGCCTTAGCGAAAGTGGGGGATTACGTGGCGGGCGATGCGTTCAACCAGGGCGGTTATCGCCGGGATGTCGCCCGAGTTGTGGGCCAGGACCACGTGCTCCACACCGGCGGCTTGGTAGGCCTCGACAGCGGCGATTATCGCGCCTGGATCGTCCCCGGAAACGCGGGCCCGGTCCACCGCCCTCTCGCTGGAAGGCCCCCCGTGGACCTCGACCTCGAACCGGACGGACATGGTTATCGATTGCGGGTCCCGCCCGGCAGCCTCCGCCAGCTCCAGGACCTCGCGCCGGCCCAGGCTGAACGTCTCCGGGGTGGTGCCGCTGGGGTGCCAGCCGTCACCCACGGTTGCCGCCCGGCGGAGGGCTCCCGGGCTGGAGCCGCCGATCCATAACGGTATGTGGGGCTTCTGGACGGGTTTGGGGGAGAAGTGCAGGTCGGAGAAGTCCCAACGGCGGCTGTGGTAGCTGGGATTGGGATTGGTCCACAGCTCTTTCATGATGGCGATGCTCTCATCAGTAAGTAAGCCCCTCTGGCGCAACGGGATACCCAGGGCCTCAAACTCCTCGGTCATGGCGCCTACGCCCACGCCCAAGGTTACCCTACCGCCGGAGAATTGGTCCAGAGTGGCGGCGTACTTAGCCAGCTCCACCGGGTTATGGTAGGGCAGCACCAGGACCGACGTGCCCAGCGAGGCTCTTTTGGTGGTGGCGGCCAGGTAGGTGAGGGTGCAGAGCGGATGGTAGTAGGGAGTGTCCCGCAGGCGGCGGCCGATGTACCCGTTGTTGAACAGGTGGTCCATCACCCACAGGGAATCGAAGCCCAACCCCTCGACCAAGGGACCCAGAGCGAGCACTTGCTGAGGGTCTTCGACTCCCCAGTTGTTCGGAATGCTCACACCGAATTTCATGGCGGCCTCCGGCATTTAATTGTCAGCTATCAGCCATCAACCACGAGGTTGCGACGGCTAACCTGATGGCGGACCGCTGAGGGCTGATAGCCGTATCCACTACCCGGTCTTGATGGCTTGGACCAGCCGGGCGGTTTCTATGGCCGACACAGCGGCGGTACTGCCGAGGTTGCCCGATTTCCCTCCGGCCCGGTTCAGCGCCTGGTCCATGTCTTCGGTGGTCAGTACCCCGAATATGGTTGGGACCCCAGTCTCCAACCCCACGGCCCCGGTGCCGCCGGACGCCTGTCCGGCCACCATGTCATAGTGGCCAGTCTCGCCACGGATGACCGCCCCCAGGCAGATGATCGCGTCGTACCGTCCGGTCTGCGCAAAGGTCTTGGCTACCATCGGCAGCTCGAAAGACCCAGGCGCCCAGGCCACGCTGATGTCGCCGTCGCGAACGCCGTGGCGGGCCAGGGTGTCTATCGCGCCGGTCAGCAGCAGGCGGGTCACCACCTCGTTGAATCTGGCTACGACCACCGCTACCCGAAGTCCTTCCCCGTTCAAGTTTACTTTCATTTCAATGGGCAAGCTGCCTACTCCTGGTCCAAAGTCAGCCCGGTTCCGTCTCTAGTTCGCCGTTCTTTGAATCCGGCCCAGCCGGAATAACATTTTACACGGGAACCCTCCGGTTATCCACCCTTGTTGAGCTTGCCGCGTAAGGTGAACAGCCGTTGCAGCAAGGTGAAACAGGAGGCCGCGGCGATGAACAGCAGGACCCAAACTATCTGGTCGACGAGCAGGCCGGCCCCCAACAGCACCACTCGCTCCGAGCGGGTCATCAGCCCGGAACGAATGAAGACCCCCAGTCCTTCGCCCCTGGCCCGCAGGTAGCTAACCGCTTGGGAAAATATCAACGCCAGTAGAAGGACGACGATGAAGAATAGCCGCCGGTCGTCGCTGAAGCCGGCTTCAAGGGCGTAGATAGCTAGCCCCAGGAAGAGGGCCGCCTCACTCAGGCGGTCGAGCACCGAATCCAGCAGGGCGCCGAAAGGGTTGGCCGTTCCGGTCAAGCGGGCCAGCGCGCCGTCAAGGGCGTCCAGCAATCCGCCCGCCAGGAACACGATGCCCCCGGCGAAGAGCCAGCCAAAGCCGACCAGGCAGGCTGCCGCCGCGGCCAAACCGAACCCCAAAAAGGTAACGGAGTTGGGGGTGAACCCTAACGCCCGAAAGAACCGGGCTCCCGGCAACTCAAAATAGCGGCTGACCGACGCCCTAAACTGCTCTCTTCCGAGCACGGCCATCGGCTGCTTTCAGACAGTAATCGTAGTAGTCCTCCACCTGGGAGGCCACCACGTCCCACCGGTATTGTTGCACCATCCGGTGCCCCCTGGCCCCCATTCGTTGCGCCAGCTCCGGGTTCGCCACCAGCAAGGTCAGCGCCCTGGCCAGCTCTTCGGAATCTTTGGGCGCAAATAGCAGGCCCTGCTGCCCGTGAGACACGGTGCCGCGGTAGCCCTCGATGTCGGAAGCAATCACCGGCTTGCCCGCCGCCATTGCTTCGAGCAGGACAATGCCGAAACTTTCAGCACCCGTGGCCGGAGAACAAAATATGTGGGCGGTGGCATAGTAGCGGGCCAGATCCTTTGATGAGATCCTGCCAGCGAACACCACGTCCTGCAGCCCGCGGGCGCCGAGGATCCGGTGGGAGTCCTTATCCAGGTTGCCCGGCCCCACCACCAGCAGGCGGATGTTGGGCATGTCCCACTTCAAGCGGCTGAAGGCTTCCAGCAAATACTTGAGCCCTTTCCGCTTCTCCAGGCGGCCTACGAACAGGATGTTCGTCTTCCCGTCCTGGTACTCCGGCCAGGGAACGGAGTTGCGGGTAAAGTGGTCCACGTCAACACCGTTGGGAATAATCCGGTAATCGGCGGGGAAAGAGTTGTTCACGTACCGGTGGGCCGCGGGTGACACGGCGATGCCGCCGTCGAGTCTACGGTACCACCGCTTGATAATCGGGTGGGTCAACCGGTAGAGGTGTTGATGGCTGTACGAAGCGTGGAAAGTGCCCACGTTGACGGCGTTGGAAAACTCCAGGACGCAGAGAGGAAGGATCGGGGCCATGGGCTCGTGCAGGTGGACAATGTCGAAGGCCTCGCGTTGGAGCAGGGCCCGAACCTTTGGATACAACCACCAGGAGAGAGAGACCCGGGCGATGGAGCCACCGCTGGGCAGGGGGACCGACCGACCCAAGGGAACGAACTGGTCGGCATCGAGGCATTGCCGGGAGGGCGAATGGGGCGCTAGCACCTGTACTTCGTGGCCCGACCGGCCCAACTCACGAGTTAGCTGTGCCACGTGAGCGGTCACCCCACCAGGCCAGGTGAAGTCGTAGGGCGACACCATTGCGATCTTCAAGCAGTCTCTCCGCACCTAGACATTGGGAGCGGGTTCCTCTGGCCGGTGTTAACCGTCGCCGGCAATGAAGGCTTCTACCATCTCCCTGGCGACATCGTCGGTGAACTGTTTGGGAGGGGACTTCATGAAGTATGCGCTGGGGCCTGCCACCGCTCCTCCAATGCCCCGGTCCAGCGCCAGCTTGGCGCACCGAATGGCATCCACCACCACCCCAGCGGAGTTCGGGCTGTCCCACACCTCTAACTTTGCTTCCAAGCTGATGGGAGCGCCGCCAAAACCCCGGGCCTCCATGCGAACGTAACACCATTTGCGGTCCTGGAGCCAGGGCACGTGGTCGCTGGGGCCGACATGAATGCTGTCCGGGTCAATGGCGTTTTCCATTTGGGAGGTGACCGCTCCGGTTTTGGAGATCTTCTTGGAAACCAGACGTTCCCGTTCCAGCATATTCAAGAAATCGGTGTTTCCACCGAAGTTCAGCTGGTAGGTGTTCTCAATCTCCGCTCCACGGTCTTCAAACAGACGGGTGAGCACCCGGTGGAGTATGGTTGCGCCCACCTGAGACTTGATATCGTCGCCGATGACCGGCAAACCCCGTTCCTGAAATCGGCCTTGCCAGTACTCTTCCTTGGCGATGAAAACTGGGATGCAGTTGACCATGCCGCACCTGGCGTTAAGTATCTGCTCCACGTACCACTTGGTGGCGTCCTCGCTGCCGACAGGCAGGTAGTTGATCACCACGTCGACTTCCCGGTCTTCCAGGATGCCTACGATGTTGGCCGTGGGAAGCGAGGACTTCTTTACCAGGTGCTTCACATACTTCCCGATGCTGTCGTGAGTCATTCCCCGTTCAACGGATACGCCCATGTGGGGAACTTCCGCGAACTTCAAGGTGTTGTTGGGACCGGCAAATATGGCTTCCGATAGGTCCTTGCCCACCTTTGCGTCGTCGACGTCGAAGGCGGCAACTATTTCGATGTCCTCAATCCGGTAGTCACCGATTTTCGGGTGCATCACGCCGGGAACATCACCGTCTTCCGGCAACTCCACGTATTTATGAATACCCTGAACCAAAGAGGACGCACAATTACCGACCCCGATAATCGCGACCTTTATCTTCCCCACAGATTTCGCTCCTTTTTGGGTTTTCCACCGGCCACTAAATCAGCAAGGCCAAGCGGCTGAATTGTAGCAAGTCTCGTTAATTGCCACAAGGGTCCACGTTTCGAATTGCGATCAATACACCTACGGAGACAGCAAATTCGTCGCGGTTCCGATTTAATGAAACCGTCGCCCGGAACCCCTCCTCTACCGGTCAGCTAGCCTTCCGCCGTCCTCTGGTCTACCCCTCGCGGGTCCTCTGGAAAAGCGGAATAGTTCTAAGGGCCTATCCAACAACTCCAGAGGAGGCCACTTTTGCTCCTTCGACAAGGATGAACGGGAAACCCAGTTCGTCCTGAGCCTTGTATCTTACAATATAGACGTGACAGACCGTGTGAGCCTCGGTCCCAGTTTCAGGTAGACCGTTCGACAGCGAGGTCGTGACGTCTCCTCCCCGGGAGAGCCCGAACAGTTGTGTGGGCGCAATAGCCCGAATTTGCAAGGCAGGGCCGGCGCAGGGAGCAATGTAGTGAGGAGGGGAAATGGA
>CAYOAF010000092.1:0-14406 GCA_964401855.1 uncultured Dehalococcoidia bacterium | reverse complement strand
GGAAGTTCGTCATGCTTCCCTTCCAGAATCTCGCTGAATCCCCGTATCGTCTCTCGCAGCGGCACGTACTTGCCCGGCTGGTTGGTGAAGGCTTCAGCGACAAAGAAGGGCTGAGTCAGGAACCGCTGGATCTTCCGCGCCCGGAAAACCGTCAGCTTGTCCTCCTCCGAAAGCTCCTCGATCCCCAGGATGGCGATAATGTCCTGGAGGTCCTTGTACCGCTGGAGCACCTGCTGCACTTCCCGCGCCCTCCGGTAATGCTCCTCGCCGACGATACCCAGCTCCAGTATCCGCGAATAGGACGCCAGAGGGTCCACCGCCGGGTACAACCCTTGGGCGGAAAGGGCGCGTTCCAGTGACACGACGCCGTCCAGGTGGCCGAAGGTCGTCACGATGCCGGGGTCTGTGTAGTCGTCAGCGGGGACGTAGATGGCCTGGAATGAGGTGATGGACCCACTCTTGGTGGAGGTGATGCGCTCCTGCAGGGCTCCCATCTCGGTGCCCAGGGTCGGCTGATAGCCAACCGCCGAAGGCATCCGGCCCAGGGGGGCCGAAACCTCCATGCCCGCCAGGATGTAGCGGTAGATGTTATCGATGAAAAGCAGCACGTCCTGGTGCTCCACGTCGCGGAAGTACTCGCACATGGTCAGGCCGGTGAGTCCCACTCGGGCCCGGACACCGGGGGTCTCGTTCATCTGGCCGAACACCAGCACCGTGCTGGACAGGACCCCGGAATCCTGCATCTCATGCCACAGGTCATTTCCTTCGCGGGAGCGCTCTCCCACTCCGGCGAAAACCGATACCCCCTGGTGGACCGCGCCGATGTTTCGGATGAGTTCCTGGATGATGACGGTTTTGCCCACACCGGCGCCACCGTAGGCGCCGATCTTGCCCCCTTTCATGAACGGGGTTATCAGGTCGAACACCTTGATCCCGGTTTCCAGGGTTTCCACGCTGGGGTTCTGTTCGTCGAACGCAGGGGGATCCCTGTGGATTGGCCAGCTTTCGGCGGCTTCCACCGGACCCAGGCCGTCCAAGGGCGTCCCGGTCACATCGAACAGACGGCCCAGGGTCTCGCGGCCCACGGGCACGGTAACCTTCTTACCTGTATCGGCCGCCGCCACGCCACGGGCCAGGCCGTCGGTGGCGCCCAAGGCCAGACACCGCACCCAGTTATTGCCGATGTGTTGCTGCACCTCTAAGACCAACCGTTCCCCTTCGTTGCCCAGCTCCAGGGCGTCGAATAAGTTGGGCAACTGGTCCGGGGGAAATTCAACATCGACGACGGTGCCGATGACTTGCACTACTTTTCCGTCGGCCATAATCTTCTCCTGTTACTGTTCCCTCTAGCCCTCCAGGGCTATCATCCCGCCAACCAGGTCCAGAAGCTCATTGGTGATGCTGTCCTGGCGCAGCTTGTTCATGACCAGGGTCAGGTCGTCGACCAACCCGTTGGCGTTGTCCGTAGCGGCGCGCATGGCCACCATCCGGGCCGACTGCTCGCTGGCGATGGACTCCAGCAGGGCGTGATATACCTCCATCTCCACGAACCGCGGCAGCAGGTTCTCCAAGACCGTGATGGGATTGGGCTCGTAGATGTAGCCCACCCGTTCCGGCGCGGTGAGGGCTGCCGGTGTCACTGGCAGCAGCTTCTCCACCACGGGCACCTGGGACAGGGTGGATACGTACTTGGTGTAGGCCAAGTACACCTCATCCACCTCCCCTTCCGTGTACGCGTCGATCACCAGGTGGGAGACGGCCATGGTGTCAGCCTGAACCGGACGCTCCCCCATGTCGGTGAATACCGCCTTCAAGTCTTGCGAAGTGCGGACCATGAAATCGCGCGCCTTTCGCCCAACCACGATCACCCGGCAGGGCGCGGCCTGCTCCAACACGAACTGGCCCACTCTGCGATTGAGGTTGGAAACCAGGCCGCCGCAGAGACCTCGGTCCGGGCTGATCGCCAGGACCCCGATCCGCTGCACCGGCCTTTCGCGAAGCAGAGCGTGGGGCTCTCCACCTTCCTCGCTGGGCTGGGCCGCCAGGTGGGAGATGATCTCCTGGATCTTCTCTGCGTAGGGACGGCCCTGAGTGACCGCCATCTGCGCCCGGCGCATCTTGGACGCGGCGATCAACGACATGGCGTTGATTACCTTGCCCGTGTTTTGCACGCTTCGTATGCGGCGGCGCAAGTCTCTTACATTGGCCACGTGTTCATTCCCTTTTTCAACATCCCCAGAGGGGGCCAGTCTTCCACATTAGCGAGGGGCCATCGCCAGACCTGCAGGCAAGTTTCATTCCTCGTGGCGGGCCGGTCCCCACCGGCTGCGGACAATTGCTTCGAATCTAGTGCCCCTGATGCACCCCTCTGCTACGAAGGGGGTCGAGCTTCCGGTCAGGACCGGAGTCCCCGGCCTACGGTTTCCCCACCCTCCCCTGCGTCTGGGGAGCGACCGTTGCGCTGGCGTAACGACAGCTGTCGCAATCGTCAGGAGGGGCCTAGGCGGTGAAGGTGGCCTTGAAATCGGTGATGGCCTTGGTCAGCTCGGCCTCGACTTCCGTCGTCAGGTCCCCGGTTTCACTGATGCTATTCATCAGATCCGGATTGGCGCTAGTCACCTGGCGAAGCAACCTGTCTTCAAAAGCGCCGCACTGGTCCAGGGGCAACCCTTCGAGGAGACCCTCGTTGACCGCGTACAGGATGACCACCTCTTCCGCGAGGGACAAGGGCCGGTATTGGGGTTGCTTCAATACCTCAGTGGCCAGTTGGCCCCGGGTCAGTTGGGCCCTGGTGGCCGCGTCCAAATCAGAGGTGCCGAACTGGGCAAAGGTGGCCAGTTCCCGGTACTGGGCGAGGTCCAGCCGGAGCCGCCCCGCCACGCGGCGGATGGCCCGGCTCTGAGCGGCGCCGCCGACGCGGGAAACGGAAAGGCCGACGTTGACCGCCGGACGGATCCCGCTGTTGAACAACTCCGGCTCCAGGTAGATCTGGCCGTCGGTGATGGAGATGACGTTGGTGGGAATATAGGCCGAGACATCTCCTGCCTGGGTCTCAATAATGGGCAGGGCCGTAATTGAGCCGCCGCCCAGGTCGTCGCTCAGCTTGGCCGACCGCTCCAGCAAGCGGCTGTGCAGGTAGAAGATGTCTCCGGGGTAGGCCTCCCGCCCGGCGGGCCGGCGCAGCAGCAAAGACATCTGCCGGTAGGCCCAAGCATGTTTTGTCAGGTCGTCGTAGACGATCAGGACATCCTGGCCCTGGCCCATGAACTCCTCGGCCATCGAGCATCCTGCGTAGGGGGCGATGTACTGTAAGGGCGCGGACTCCGAGGCCCCGGCGTTGACCACAATGGTGTGGGCCATCGCCCCGTTTTCCTCCAAGGTGCCCACCACCTGGGCCACCTTGCCTTGTTTCTGGCCGATGGCCACGTAGATGCAGATCAGATCGCCGCCCTTTTGATTGATGATTGTATCCAGGGCTATGGCGGTCTTGCCAGTGGTCCGGTCGCCGATGATCAACTCCCGCTGACCTCGGCCGATGGGAATCATGGCGTCCACGGCCTTGATGCCCGTCTGCACCGGGGTATCCACCGACTTACGGGCCACGACGTTGGGAGCGGTCCGTTCCACCGGCTGGCTGCCCGCGGAGACAATCGGACCCTTGCCGTCCAGGGGATGCCCAAGGGGGTCCACCACACGGCCGATCAGCGCCTCACCCACCGGCACTTCGATGATCCTGCCGGTGGACCGCACGCGGTCGCCTTCCTTCACCGAGTTGGGATCGCCCAGGATGGCGGCCCCTACCAGGTCTGCTTCCAGGTTCAGCGCCAACCCCAAGACATCGTTACCGAAGTTCAACAACTCGTTGGCCCGGGCACCCTGCAAGCCCTGGATACTGGCGATGCCGTCTCCAACCCCCACAACCGTCCCCACATCCACCAGGGTCAGGTCGCCACCGAACTCTTCAATCTGCCGCTTGATCAGCGATACAATTTCCTGTCCCCTAGTCGCCATTGGCGCCGCTCCTTCGTAATCCCTTAGGACCTGCTATCTGCTCGCCGGTCCTGATGCTCCGGGTCCAACTCCGTTATGGCCCATATCGAAACCAGGCCGCACCGTCGACGTTGCCGGGCTGTTCGCATCTTCGGCGGCTCCGGCCTTCTCGAAAAGCCCGAACTCGACCCAGTTCTCGTCTTCGGGCCGGATCTCAAGCCTCTGTTATCATAACCTCTGAGTGTAATCGGCCACGCAAGGCGTCCAACCGGGACCGGGTGCTGCCGTCCAACAACTGGTCCCCAATCTGGATCACCACACCGCCAAGGATGGCTTCATCCACCTGAGTGGAGACCACCACCTCTTTCCCGGCTAGGTTGGAGACGAATTGGGTAATCTGCTCCAACTCTTTATTATCCAGGGGTAGAGCTGAGGTTACTTGAACTCGCTGGCGGCCTCGGTGCTCATCCAGAAGGACCCCGTAGGTTTCCCGCACCTCGCCGACCAGGTCCACCAGGCCATTGGCAACCAGAAGGTCGACCAGGTTGCGGATCAGGGGGTGGACCTCAGGCAGCACTTCACCGATGGCTTTGAATTTATTCTCGGCGAGAACGTCCGCATGCTTCAGGAAAGCCATGAAGTCCTCGTTCCCAACGGCCTGGTCGACGGCCTCCAGATCGCTGGCCCACAGGTCTAGATGGCCGCCTTCCTTCGCCAGCTCGAACATCGCCTGGGCGTACCGCTTTCCCGAGATTTTTCGCGGCATCGGCTACTTAACCCCTCGGTCCCCCGGCATGCTCCCCTTCTTCCAGCACCTGAGCAATCAACTCCTGATGAGCCTGCCGGTCCAGGGAGCGCCGGATCACCCGCTCGGCCGCGGTAATGGCCAGGTCGCCAAAGTTGGCCCGTACCTCCTCGATGGCCGCGTCCCGCTCCCGTTGGATATCTGAACGGGCGCGCTCCATGAACGCCTCCGCTTCCTGGCGGGCCCGATCCATCTCCTCACCACGAAACCGCTCAGAGGCCTCCCTGGCTTGTTCCAGCAACTGCTGTCCCTCCCGGCGGGCCTCGTTGAGCTGCGCCTCGACGGCTGCCTCAGAGGTGGCCGCCGACGCCTGGGCCCGTTCCGCGGCTTCCAGGCTCTCCTGAATACGCTCGGACCGCTGGTCCAAGACGCGAAGGAGCGGCCTGTAGGCGAAGAAGACGAGCACACCCAACAGGATGAGGAAGTTGAGGACGTACGCTATCAGACTGGGTAGGTTGACTCCCAGCTCGGTGATCCCCAGTAGCGTCATATCAGATTACGAATAATAGGATAATCGCCACTACCAGCGCGTAGATGCCCAACGCCTCGGCGAAGGCGATAGCCAGGATCATGTTGAGCTGTATCTGTCCAGTGGCCTCCGGGTTACGGCCGATGGCACTCATCGCCCCGTAGCCGAGTATTCCGATGCCTATGCCAGGCCCGAGTACCCCCAGGCTGATGGCGAGGCCCGCAGCTATGTATTTGGCTGCATCCCCCGTGAATCCCTGCAAAAGGACCAGATCCATATCGGCTTATCCTCCTACTTCATTCTTCATTTCAACATTCCGGCCAAGATCCCGGAAGGGCCACGCCGGACCGAGCCGGTTGATCGCTCAAGCCCCAATACTCCAGATGTCACCTGATCCCCGGCCGGCTTACCCGGAGCAACGGAGGGCCGCCTCCCCAACCGGAGGGTTCCCATTCCTAGCCGCCAATGGCGGCGCCGGCTCCCCGCCGGAGGCGAACTGGATCAGATCAATGCTCTTCATGCCGGACCGCAACCGACAGGAACACCACCGTGAGGCTGGCGAAGATCACTGACTGAATCAACCCGACCAGCAACTCCAGGCCGAACACGAACTGAGTGGCCACGAAGGGGACCAAGAAAGTGATCATCACGACCAGGATTTCGCCAGCCGTCATGTTGCCGAAAAGCCGGAAGGTGAAGCTCACCACTCTCACCATCTCGCTGGTAAGCTCCAGAAACCCCACAAAGGCGTCGATCAAGCCCATCGGCTTGCCCCGGAGCAGGTTCCCCAGGGCGAAGAATTTCTTGAAGTAGGTGAATTTGTGGGCCCGGATGCCCCAGTACTCCACAAAGACGAATGAAATCAACGCCAGCGCCAGGGGCATGTTGAAGTCCGTTCCCGCGGACCGCAACAGGTGAGCCTTGATGTTGCCATCAACGACGAACCCAAGGAACTGATAGAAGGGGAGAAGGGCCAGCCAGGCGTTGAACAGAACGAAGAAGAAGATGGTGGCGACAATCGGGAAAGCCTTCTTCGCCATGTCGGCGCCCAGAACACTGCTGCAAAAACCAAGGACCGCTTCAAACAGGATTTCCACCAGGCCCTGGAGGCGGCCAGGCACCAGATTCTTCTTTCTGGCAGCCAGGACAAAGAAGAGGATGATGACGATGGTGGCGAACCAGGACCCAAGGAGCGTGTTGGTAACGGCGATCTGGGTCATGCCCAGCGGCTTGGAGTGGGCTTCTTCGGAAACTTCTCCGTCGTGGGCTCCGGCATCGGTTAGGCCGAGGTGTTCATCGCGGGTGGAGGCGGGGAAGATGGGCTGGGCCGGAAGGTGTATTTCCGGTTTGTCCAAGAATCGATCAGTACCAAACATGGCCGACCCGATGGCGCCGAACACGAAACCTGCCACTAGCAGAGTCACCATACCCAAGCCAGCCGCTACCAGCAACTTCTTCGCCATGCTGCCCGACGGCACTAGCGCTTCCTGCCCTTTCCGATCATATTACCCCGTTTGGCGCCGTTCAGGATCGGCTGCACCAATCTATAGAGCCCCCAAAACGCCAAAACACTGCCCAGCACGGTACCCAGGAGTGTAAACAGGGGTGTGGTGCCTGCCAGCCGGTCTAATCCGAGTCCCCCGAGTACGCCCAGCACGATGCAGGCGGCCACGTACCAGCCGAGGCCCACGAAGCGCAGAGCAATGACCCAACCGTTCATCCTCGAAAAGCCTAGCGAATCCTATCACGATGTTTTCGCAAAAGTCAATCGCGACCTGGGGCACAATAATCGTCCCCGGCGGCACAAAAAAGCCCAGGCGATGGGGGGCGCTTGGACCAATTTCGTCACTGAGGCGGCGGCGGCCTGCGTCACTTGCCCGGCCGCTCTTTGCCGAAGTCTTCCAGGTCCAGAGTGTCGATGAAGTCGGTAAACGCGGACATGCGCCGCAACTCCTCTTCGTCGACTTCCGCGGGCTTCCCCGACTCTTCCCCTTCGCTGGACCTGGAGCCGATGGGCTTGCCCGTCTCCTTGTCCAGCAGGATTCCCGCCTTCTCCAGGACTGACTCCTCGGCGTAAATGGGAACCTGCACCCGCACCGCCAGGGCCACTGCGTCGCTGGGCCGGCAATCGATCTCCCTGGCTTCGCCGTTGGCCTGGATAGATATCTTTGCGTAGAAGGTGTCGTTATGCAAATCGTTGACCAGAATATGCTTGACGGCCCCGCCCAGAGTGTCGATCACCGTGCGCAGCAAGTCGTGGGTCAAGGGCCGGGGCACGCTGAGGTCCTGGAGTTTCACCGCGATGGCGTCGGCCTCCGCGGGGCCGATCCAAATAGGCAGGTACCGGTCAGTGTCTTTCTCTTTGAGAATCACTACCCGCTGGTAGCTCATTGGGCTGACCCGTATGCTGTCTATGGTCATTTCCAGCATTCCCGCTGCCTCCATGCCCACACCTCGATTTCCCGAAAAATTGTATGCCCCACCGAGATTCAATGTCAACCCAGCCGCGCACTCGACCAGGCTCGCTTCCCTAGGGACGAAGGCATGGCGGCGTTCCTCCATCCCGGTCTCCCGCCGGTCTCCTGATTACGGCCGCTCACGACCCGGACCCGGGGACCCCCCTTACCTTGACGGCCCGCATCTAACTTGGCCGCCGCTGAGTGTATAATACTGATTGGGAGCCGCCCAAAGGTGTTTCTCCCGTCTTCAGGCAATCCCGCCGGAGGCGCTGTATGCCCAAAATAGACAAGTACCGGGTGCCATGGCAAAAGACCTGCTGGAGTTGCAACAGCGAGGACTTCGCCTTCCAGTGCACAGACGAGCTTGTGCCTTTGGACCGGTTGATCGGCCAGGACCGGGCCGAGGAGGCCCTCCGCTTCGGACTGGAGGTGGACAAGCCCGGCTATAACCTGTTCGTTACCGGGCTGACCGGCACCGGCAAAACCAGCGCGATAAAATCTCACCTCCAGAAGATCGTCGGTGAACTGGCCTGCCCGGACCGGCGGAAGCACATCAGCGACTGGAGCTACGTTTACAATTTCGACAACGCCGACCGGCCCCAGGTCCTCCGTCTCCCCCCTGGCACTGGCAAGACTCTGCGCAACCGGCTTAATGAAACCTTGCGGGTGCTTGGCATGGAGGTCCCCAAGGTATTCAAGAGCGAGGACTACGAAACGCAGCGCCGCACCCTGGAGGAGGCCGACCAGCAGGCAAGCCGGAACCTGATGGCCCAGCTGGAGCAGGCGGCCCAGGCGGCCAGCTTTGGGGTTCAGGTCGCTCCCACGGGTGTGACCATATTCCCCCTGTTGGACAACCGGCCTTTGAACCCTGAGGAGTACCAGGCGCTGGGCCTCGAGCAGAAAACCGCCATCGACAAAAAAAGGGGCCAGCTGATGCAGCAGACCCAGGACGTGGTGGCCAGTATCCGCGAGATCGAAAAGGGCGCCTCGGACAAGCTTCAGAACCTGGAACGGGCTGCGGCCCGCGAACGGGTCGGCGGCATCTTCCAGGACTTGATCGACACCTATCTGGACATTGCCGACCTGAAGCAATTCCTCGAGCGGCTGATGGGCTACGTGTTGGACAATCTGAACCTGTTCAAGGAATCCGAAACGCCTGAGGCTCAGCTTTCGCCCGGAATAGCGCCACCCCTTGGAGGCGCTACCCTGAGCATGAGCCCATTCCTCCCTTTTGAGGTCAATGTCCTGGTGGACAACAGCGACGTAGACCGCGTACCGATCATCATCGAGCCCAATCCCAACTGGGGGAACCTCTTCGGACGCATCGAACGGCGGGCCATCATGGGCACCTACGTCAGCGATCACGCCATGCTGAAGCCGGGGGCATTCCACCTGGCCAACGGCGGCTATCTGGTGATCAACGCCAGGGATGTGTTGTCCTCCCCCCACGTCTGGGAAGGCCTGAAGCGGGCGATCCGCAACCGGGAAGTCCGTCTCGAAGACCCAACGGAGCAAGGCGGTTTCTTTATCCCCCAGGGCCTCCGTCCCGAGCCCATTCCGTTGCACGCGAAGGTTATCGTCACCGGGGACGAGACCATCTACCGGTTACTGAACTCGGTGGACCAGGAAGACTTCTGGGACCTCTTCAAGGTCAAGGCCGAGTTCGACTTCCTTGTCGAACTCACCGATGACAACCTGCGGGCCTACTGTGCTTTCATTTGCCGAATTTGTGCGGATGAAGAGTTGCTGGCCTTCGAGGCCGGCGCCGCCGCCGAGGTGGTGGAGTTTGCCGCCCGCCTGGTGGCCGACCAGCATAAGCTGTCCACCCGGTTCGGCCAGATCAAGGACCTGCTCATCGAGGCCGACTATTGGGCCCGCAAAGAGTCCTGCCCACAGGTTCAGGACCTGCACGTGCGTCAAGCGGTGGCCCACAAACTCTACCGCTTGAACCTGGTGGAAGAACGCACGAGGGAAATGGTGGCCGATGGTACTCTGCTGCTGGAGGTGACCGGCTCGGTGGTGGGCCAGGTCAACGGCCTGGCCGTCTATGACCTGGGCGACTTCAGCTTCGGCCGCCCCACCCGGATCACAACCCAGACCTTCGCCGGCCGGGAAGGGATCATCAACATCGAGCGGGAAGCCTCCCTTAGTGGCAATACCCACGACAAAGGGGTATTGATTCTCAGCGGGTATTTGGGAGCCAGGTACGGCCAGCAACGGCCCTTGACCCTTTCCGCCACCCTGTGCTTCGAGCAGTCCTACAGCGGCGTCGACGGGGACAGCGCCTCCTCCGCCGAGGTGTACGCCATCGTCTCCAGCCTTTCCGCGTTGCCCTTGCGGCAGGACATTGCAGTCACCGGCTCGGTCAACCAGAAGGGAGAAATCCAGCCCATCGGCGGTGTCAACCAAAAGATAGAGGGGATGTTCGACCTTTGCCGCATTTCCGGCCTGACCGGAACCCAGGGGGTTCTAATCCCTCATCAGAACCTCCGGAACTTGATGCTTCGCCAGGACGTGGTGGAAGCGATCAGAGAAGACAAGTTCCACCTCTACGCCATCAAGACCGTCGACGAGGGGCTGGAAATTCTGACGGGCCATCCGGCCGGCAAGCGCCGAGCCAACGGCAGCTACCCGGAAAGCTCCGTCGGCTACCTGGTGGAAAAGCGGTTAGAGGAGTTGAACCAGTCCATGCGCGGGTACTATGACGGGCTGCTGACTGCCGCGAGTTAGGAATGCTGCCAAACCTGCCCTGACATCGGGGCCGCCACGGAGAAGTACGGCGAGAGGGCCTTCCGGCTGGTCCCGGCGCCGCCGGTAAATCTAGGCACCTCGGACTTCAAGCGACGCGATTATTAAGTTGTGCGTTCCGAGGGAACCTGGCAGGGCTAGTCGTCGGCGTAGCGGCCGTTGTTGATATCTGCCACCGCCTCGCGCGCGATGACTTCGATCCCCTTGCGCACCGAGCCGGTCAGATTGGCCAATTCCCTTTCCAGACTGCGAAGGCTGCGCAGAGCGTAGGCATCAGCCTCGGTTCGCCGTGTTTTGGCCTCGGCCTCCGACTGATCCAACATGCGGCCGCACCGTTGCTCGGCATCTCTCACGGTTTCCTCGGCCCGGTTCTCCGCCAACGCCACCAGTTCGCTCGTCTCCAGCCGCTGCCGGAACTCGTCCTCGGCCTGTGCCTTGGTTCGCCGGGCGTCGACCTGAGCTGAGCTGATGATCTGGTCCTTCTGGGACAAAACCGCTTCGGCGGCCTGGACCTCCTGAGGAATAGCCAGGCGCAACTGGTCCACCAGTTCGTTGACCTTTTTCTTATCTATAAGAATATTCCCGCTCACCGGCACTGTCTTGCTGGTTTCGATCAAGGTCTCCAGTCGGTCGATAATATTTATGATATCTATGATGTCCCCCTTTTCCGGCCACTACCCTCGCAAGACCGGCAACCCGAATTTTTTGTAAACCGCCTCGGCCACGTGGGGAGCTACCATACTGTTGACATCCCCGCCGAGTTGTGCCACCTCCTTCAGGAGGCTGGAGCTGACGAACATGTGCTCTTGGGAGGTCATGAAGAATACCATGTCGAGTGATGGTTCCAGTCGACGGTTCATAAAAGCCATATCGAACTCGTACTCAAAGTCGGAGCCGCTTCGCAGGCCCCGGACTATGGCCGCCGCACCCGTTTGCATAGCGAAACGGACCACGAGTCCCTTGAATTTGGTCACCTCCACATTGGGTAGATGCTCCACGGCCTTCTCGAATAGCGCGACCCGTTCGTTGGCATCGAACAATAGCTTTTTAGATGGCACGGCATAGACCGCTACGACCACTTTGTCGAATAGGGCTCCGGCGCGCTGGACGACGTCCACATGGCCCAAGCTTACCGGGTCGAAGCTCCCAGGATAAATAGCGGTTGTCACAGGCTGTTCTCTCGCACGTAGAAGTCCACCACATTGTCTCCGTAACGCCGGTGGGAAACGCAGCTCAGGAAGCCGTACCGAGGCAAAAGTGTCAGGTGCTTGGAATGCCCTGCCACCACCTTGCCATCGCCGGCGACCAGTCCGGGCGCGGCCCCGATTCTTCCCAACACTTCGTCCAGATCCAACATCCGATAAGGCGGGTCCAATAATACCAGTTCATAGGGGCCGGTCAGGGCGGCCAGGCTCCGGTTCACATCAATGCAGTAGACGCGAGCGCTGGCGCTGAAGCCGGTGGTCTCCAGATTGGATTGGATTACCTGACACTGGCGGCGGTCCCGCTCCACGAAATCCGCCCAGCTTGCTCCCCGGCTCAAGGCCTCTATTCCCAGGCTGCCGGTCCCCGCATAGAGGTCCAGCACTTTCTGTTGTTGAAGCTGCCCTCCCTGGAGTATGTTGAAGATAGCCGCCCGCACACGCTCGGTAGTAGGGCGGACGCCGGGGACGACGGCCCCCTTTAGCTTCTGTCCCCTGGCTTCTCCACCGACCACACGCATTGGCCCTGCAAAGCTGGATTATACATAATGTCAAGTTCTTTTCCTAGCAAATGCCGGGCCGGTTTCGACCACTTTAGGGCCCTCTCCAGCTTTGCATGCCGTGGGCGGGGCCCCCGGCATGGGCGCCTTCAACCGGAAACGTTCCGGGCCGCCAGGTCAAGTTGACGCTCCTAGCCGCCTATGCTAACATCCAGCCCACTTGTGGACCGAATGTTTCACCGCGCCGCCGCAGGGGGAGCTATAATAGACTGGTGAGAACGGCAACCATGGGAACAGGATCGGAATGAACCTTCGCCACCAGTTGGCCAACGCTGCCTCAAACCGGGAAACCGTGCTCGCATTGGGCGTGTTCGATGGAGTCCACTTGGGCCACCAGCACCTGCTGCTGCGGCTCGTCCAGATGGCGGGGCCGTCCCGCATGCCGGCTGTCCTCACTTTCAGCAACCACCCCGCCACCGTGCTGCGCCCAGGCACCCACGCGGGCTACCTCACCACTCCCGAAGCAAAAATCCGCCTGATCAAAGAACAAGGCGTCGAACTGGTAGTGAGCCTGGAGTTCACGCTGGAGCTGGCTCAAGTCAGCGCCCAGGATTTCGCTTCGATGCTCGTCGAGTTGTTGCGAACCAAGGGGCTGGTGCTGGGCCCCGACGCGGTTCTGGGCCATAACCGGGAGGGCACCGTTGATTTCCTGCGGCGCCGAGGCAACGACCTGGGGTTTTGGGTCGAGACGGTGCCGTCCCTGGTCTTGGACGGCGCCGAGGTGAAGAGCAGCCGTATCCGCGACGCCGTCATCCGCGGAGATATTGCCGCTTGCACCCGGTTGTTAAGCCGCAAGTTCTCCGTGAACGGCCAAGTGGTGGTGGGTGACCACCGTGGAAGGGAATTGGGGTTCCCCACCGCCAATTTGGAGATTGCTCCCGGCATGATGGTGCCCGGAGACGGCATCTACGCAACCTGGGCCATCATAGACGGAGTTCGCCACCCCTCGGCCACCAGCATCGGGGTACGCCCCACCTTTGGGTTGACCGAGCGGTTGGTCGAGGTATACGTGATTGACTTCGACGGAGACCTTTACGGTAAGGACATGTGCGTCGAGTTCGTAGGCAAACTGCGAGACCAGCAGACCTTTCCCGGCGTGGAAGCGCTGGTCGATCAGATCAATCGCGACGTGGCCGGCTCCCGGCTAGCCCTGGCGGAAGACCGGGGGACCCACTTTGCTTGACCCTGAAACCCTCAAGAGGATTACCGAGCGGGGCGTCAGCGAGATAATCTCCCGGGACGAGTTCCTCCGGCTGCTGCAGGGGGACAACCCTCTCCGGCTGAAGATGGGTTTCGACCCTAGCCGCCCGGATATTCACCTGGGCCACGTGGTCGGCCTCCGCAAGCTCCGCCAGCTCCAGGACTTGGGCCACCAGGTGATCTTGATCGTCGGCGACTGGACCGCGCAGATCGGCGACCCCAGCGGCCAGTCCGCCACCCGCACCATGCTGACCCACCAGGAAGTGGTCGACAACGCCGAGTCGTACCTGCGCCAATTTTTCAAGGTGGTGGACAAGGACCGGACCCAGGTCATGTGGCAGAGCGAGTGGTTCGGGAAGTTCACCCTGGCCGATGTAATCGGGCTGACGGGAAGGTTCACCGTCGCCCAGTTCCTGGAGCGGGACGACTTCGCCAAGCGGTTCAAGGAACACAAACCCATCGCCATTACTGAGCTGCTGTATCCGCTCCTTCAAGCCTACGACTCGGTGGCCATCCAGTCCGACGTGGAGTTCGGGGGCACCGACCAGAGGTTCAACCTGCTGGTGGGGCGGGAGCTCCAGCGCATGATGGGCCAGACCCCCCAGCAGGTCTTCCTGATGCCCCTGTTGGTGGGCACCGACGGCGTGCAGAAAATGAGCAAGAGCCTGGACAATTACGTCGGGGTCGAGGAGCCACCCAACGACATGTACGGCAAGCTCATGTCCTTGCCCGATGAGTTGATCGTTCCCTACTTCGATTACCTCACCGACACGCCCGACGTGGAGTTGGCTGCGATACAGCGGGAAGTTGGGGCCGGTGCCGTGCACCCCATGGGCTTGAAGAAACGCCTGGCCTGGGAGATCGCCGCCCAGTTCCACGACACGGAGGCGGCGGATGGCGCCCAAGCCCACTTCGAGCGAGTGGTTCGGGAAGTTCACCCTGGCCGATGTAATCGGGCTGACGGGAAGGTTCA